>JBEKZJ010000087.1:0-24799 GCA_049509995.1 Occallatibacter sp.
ACACGCCCTAGGAAAAAACAGGATTTCGCCCCGGCCCTACGGGACGGGGTGGATGCAAGGTGGAACGCTAACCCAGGGTTGTCCGCCGCGGCGGACTCCACCCTGGGCTATTTTCGTATCCTCCCTGGCGGGAGGATTGACGCCGAGGCAGCCAGTTTCATACTTCGCGGGTCGACAACGCCGGTGGGGGACTAAAAAGTCCGGTTCGAGGGCTGGTTGACTTCAGCGGTTCCAGGCGCACCGGGGTCCGCGGCGGAGGTGTATATTTCTCTGTGGCGGAACAACGGTGAGTTGCAAGGAGGAGATGAAGATGACAGTGCGGCGCAATGAGATGGCCAAGCCGGCAGAAGATGAAGTATTGCTCGTTACCAGCGGCGATTTGAGGCTTGCGGCGAACCAGGAGTGTTGGCCCGCGCAGAGGGACATGGAAGAGAAGTTGACTGCGGCTTTCACTCAGAAGGGCTTCAAACTCGTCCGCGCCCATGCGTACAACGAGGCGGAGATGCATGGCTTTATCTCGTCGCAGCGGATGGGAATGGATGTTTTCATGAACATTCATCCCGAGGCGCGGCTGGTTTTTGCGACGGCGGCGTGGCAGTACAGTCACCATGTGCTTCCGGGTCTGCGCAGCCATCGGGGGCCGATTTTGACGGTCGCAAACTGGTCGGGACAATGGCCGGGATTGGTCGGGTTGCTCAATCTGAATGGGTCGCTCATCAAGGCCGGCAAAGAGTTTTCCTCCATTTGGAGCAAGGACTTTACGGATGATTATTTTGTTGCCGCGCTTGGGGAGTGGCTGCGCGACGGGAGAATCACCCATGACCTCAAGCATGTGCATGCGCTTGACACGGCCAGATTGCCTGCTGAGAGCGCGAAACTGGGCGCTTCGCTGGCCGGCGAACTGAAGCATCGCAAGGCAATCATAGGAATCTTCGATGAAGGTTGCATGGGCATGTACAACGCCATCATCGATGACGAGTTATTGAACCCCGCAGGCATTTACAAGGAGCGCCTGAGCCAGTCCGCATTGGTTGCGAAGATGCGGACGGTGAGCGATGCGGAGGCGGAGGCCGTCTATCAGTGGCTGGTTGCGAAGGGGGTGAAGTTCGATTTCGGCAAGGACCCCGCGACCGATCTGACGCTGGAGCAGACACTCGAACAATGCAAGATGTACATCGCGGCCGTGCGCATCGCAAAGAGTTTTGGATGCGATGCGATCGGCATCCAGTATCAACAGGGGTTGAAAGACATGACGGCCGCGTCCGATCTGGCCGAGGGCCTGCTGAACAACGCCGATCGTCCCGCGGTGTTTGCGGAAGACACCCATGAAGAGCTTTATCCCGGCGGACCGCTGGTGCATTTCAACGAGGTGGATGAATGCGCCGGTGTGGACGCGCTGATTACGAATCGTTGCTGGACGGCGCTGGGGCTTGACCCATCGACGACGCTGCACGATGTTCGCTGGGGCGAACAGTTCAAGGGGCAGGATCTGGATGCGTTTGTGTGGCTGCTGCAAATCTCCGGAGCCGCGCCTGCCAATCATTTTGTTGGCGGCTATGCGGGCGCCAGCAGCGAACGTCAGCCGGCCATGTATTTTCCTCTCGGCGGCGGATCGCTGAAGGGCATCGGCAAACCGGGCGAGATCGTCTGGAGCCGCGTGTTCGTTGAGGGCGGCGCGTTGCATGCCGACCTGGGAAGAGGCACGGCAGTCAGTTTGCCATTGGAGGAGACGGAGCGCCGCTGGCGGGAGACGACGCCCCAGTGGCCGATCGTTCATGCCGTCTTCCATGGCGTAAGTCAGAACCAATTCATGGCCCGGCACCGCGCCAACCACGTGAACGTTGCGTATGCGCCCTCAGCAGGAATTGCCGACAAGGCTCTGGCGACGAAGGCGGCGATGCTGGCGGAGTTAGGCGTCACGGTGCATCTGTGCGGCGTTACGCAGCCGGGCTGACGGCAACGGGCGGGTCGAGTGTGAGATAGCTCATTGCTGGATTTCTTCCTCTGGCGGCAGGATTCCCATCTCCCGATAGATAGGCCGGATTTCGCGGCGCACCGCCGGCAACTGCGTCGCGAACCATGCCGCGCCCAGCAGGACGGCGGATCCGTTTGCGATTACCGTCCACGGAGCGCCTATGGCATGCGCCAGGGTGCCGGCGAGCAGGCTGCCAAATGGGGCCATGCCCACGAAGGCCATCGTATAGTAGCTCATCACGCGCCCACGCTTGTCTTCGCTGACGATGGTCTGGATGATGGTGTTGCTGCCTGCCATCCCCTGCATCATGCCCATGCCTGCTATGAGCACCATGATCATGGATAGCCAGAAGACGCGCGACAGGCCGAAGCCAATCAGGCCCAGGCCAAAAACGGCGGCGGCGATGGGAATCATGCGGACCAGTCCCAGCACGCTTTTGCGCGCGGCCAGCGAGAGCGCCGACACCAGCGCGCCGACGCCCATGGCGCCCATCAGGAAACCGAGAGTGTGCGGGCCGCCGTGCAGCACCCTGGCCGCGAAGATGGGCATGAGGACCACAAACGGCATACCCATCAGGCTGATAACGGCGAACAGCAGCAGGATGGTGCGGACGGGCAGGAACTCCGACACATAGGTCCATCCGGCTTTCAACTCGGTCAGCGTCGAGGTGGTCCGGCGCTCCACTACGGGCGCATGCAGGCGCATCATGAGCAGCGAGGCAATGACGGCGATGTAACTGATGCCGTCGATCAGAAAGCACCATCCTTCGCTGGTAACCGCGATCAACATGCCGGCCAGCGACGGGCCGATCAGACGCGCCACGTTCACCATCGAGGAGTTGATGGCGATGGCGTTCGAGAGGTCGCGGCGGTCCTCGACCATCTTCACCATGAACGCCTGGCGACCGGGCATATCGAAGGCGTTGATGATGCCCTGCATTACGCTGAGAGCCAAAATCCAGTGGATGGTGATGTGGTGCGAAAGGGTCAGTGCTGCCAGCGCGAAGGATTGGACCATGGAGAGTGTCTGCGTCCAGACGAGCACCTGGCGGCGGTCGAGGCGGTCTACCCAAACGCCGGCGAAGGGAGCGAAGAGGAAGGTGGGAATCTGCCCCGCGAAACTGACCGTGCCCAGCAGCAGCGCCGAACCCGTGAGCCGGTAGACCAGCCAACTGGTGGCGATGCGCGTCATCCAGGTGCCGACGAGGGAGATGCTCTGTCCGCCAAAAAAGAGGCGGAAGTTGCGATGCTTGAGCGCGCGCCACGCGTGAGAAGAGCCGCTGGCGGCAGGCGAGGTCTCTTCGGGTCCGCTCAAAAGTCGCTCCTCAGTAGAGCCTGAAATTCATCTCGATGGTGACCCGCGTCGCAACGGGAACCCCTTCTTTCATCGCAGGCTGAAACCTGTATTTCAGGGCGCACTCGACCGCCTTCTCATCGAGTCCGGGCTCGAGAGAATGGACGATTTGAGGGTCAATCGGGATTCCTTCTTCGTTCACAAGCACCGAAACAGTCACCACCCCCTGAATCTTGTTTTTCCGCGCTGCATCGGTAAACTCCGGCTCGGCTGTGGAGATTGGTCTCGGCGGAGTCACGCCTCGCGAATTCATCAGCGGGCTGCGGAAGCCTTGCGATGGCAGGCCGGTGGGCGGGCCAAAGTGCACCATGATTCTTGGATACGCCGGTCTCATATCGGCAAGGAAGCGGGTCCGGGCAAACATGCGGACAGGGACCGGCTTTCCATTCACCGTTCCCGGTTCGAACTTGGATTGTCGAATGGCCGTTGTCGCGGCGGCGTCAAAGGATGCGCCATGGGAGCGCACCACCTGGATGTCCGTTGGGACTCCGTCTGTGCCGACGACCATGGAAAGAACGCAGTCGCCCTCGACTGCATCCGGCGGTGCTCCTTCCGGATACGCGGCCGGCACGCGCTGAATCACCATCGGCGCCACCACGCCGGGGCCTACGGCGTACACGCCATCGGCGCCCGGTTTGGGCGCCACAGGCTTGATGTTCATCGGCTCGTCGCCGGAGGACGGCGCTGACACCTGCTGCGCCCATGCTGTTCCGGCGGCCAGCACCAGAAGTGCCGGCAACAGTGCTGTTTTTCGCATCTGCCTCTCCTGCATTGACCCGAGGATGCCCTCACTCTAGCACACAAGTCCCAGCTCGCGGAGCAGGAAGGCATAGTCGAAGGCGATCTCTTTGAGGTAGTCGTAGCGGCCGCTTGCGCCGCCGTGGCCGGCTTGCATGTTGGTTACTAACAGCAGTAGGTTGTTATCTGTTTTGAGGGTGCGGAGTTTGGCCACATACTTGGCCGGCTCCCAGTACATGACCTGGCTGTCCTGGAGCGATGTCTTGACCAACATGGCCGGATAACTTGCCGCCTTGAGGTTGTCATAGGGGGAGTAACTCAGCATGTAGTGGAAATAAGTCTCCTCGTTGGGATTGCCCCACTCTTCATACTCGGGAACGGTGAGGGGAAGCGTGGCGTCGAGCATGGTGTTCATCACGTCTACAAAAGGCACGTGGGAGACGACGGCGCGGAAGAGATCGGGACGGAAGTTGGCGACCGCGCCCATCAGCAAACCTCCGGCTGAGCCGCCTTCGATGGCCACGCGGGCCGGGTCGCCGTATTTCGACGAGGTCAGATACTCGACGGCGGCGATGAAATCGGTGAAGGTGTTGCGCTTGGCGAGCATCTTGCCGGCGTCGTGCCAGGGCTTGCCCAGGTCGCCGCCGCCGCGGACGTGGGCATAGGCCATGACCACGCCGCGATCGAGCAGGCTGAGGCGGTTGGAGCTGAACCCGAGGGGAAGCGAGTAACCATAGGAACCGTAGCCGTAGACGTAAAGCGGATTTCGGGCGGGCTCGCGCTTGTCCATCTTGTCGATGCGGTAGACGAAAGAGACGGGAACTTTGACGCCGTCCGGCGCGACGGCATGGACTCGCTCGCTGGCGTAGAGGGTACGGTCGAAGCCGCCGGGAATCTCAAGTTGCTTGAGCAGCGTGGAGGCGCCGGTGGATACGTCGTAAGAGAAGACCGAGCTGGGAGTGGCGAGGGACTGGTAGGCGTAGCGGAATGTTGTTGCATCAAAGATGCGGTTGATGTGGGGCTGGGCGCTGTAGGCCGGTTCGGGGAAGGCGATTTCGCCGGCGGGAACGGCCTCGGGTCCGTCGCCGGAAAAGCGCCAGATACGCAGCCGGGGCAGGCCGTCTTCGCGCTCGCAGGCCACAAAGAAGCCGGCGAACAGATCCACCTCCTCCAGCATGACGTCGTCGCGGTGGGGAATGCGCTCGGTCCAGTGCTCACGGCCCGGGGTGGTGACCGGGGCGGTCACCAGGCGGAGATTTCTTCCTTGATCGTTGGTGCGGATGAACCACAGGCCGTTGCGGTGATCGATGGTGTACTCGTGCTCGTCCTGGCGAGGACTGATGAGGGTGAAGGCGCCGCCGGGTTCGGCGGCCGGCAGCACCCAGGATTCGCTGGTGGTGTGGCTGGCCGATTCCATCACCAGGAAGCGGCCGTCGCGGGTGCGACCGGCGCCGAGGTTGAAGCGCTCATCGTCGTCCTGGTAGACCAGCACATCTTCTGAATGCGGCGTTTCCCGCACATGCCGCCAAAGCTGGTACTGGCGCTTCTGCTCTTCGTCCTCGACGGTGTAGAAAAGGGTCAGACTATCGGCGGCCCACGCGACGGAACCGACGCGCTCGACTTGACTGGGGACAGGGGGATCGGGAAGGGTCTCGCCGGTGGCCAGGTCCTTGATGTGCAGCGTGTACTGGCGAAAGCCGGTGGTGTCGGTGATATAGGCCAGCCAACGGCCGTCGTCCGTGATGTCGGTGGCGCCGATCGCGAAGAAGGCGTGGCCCTCAGCCAGTTGATTGCCGTCGAGAATCACCTCTTCCGGCGCGTCCTCACTTGCATCTGGAGTTACTTGCTTGCGGCAGTGGATGGCGTATTGGCGGCCCTCTTCGGTGCGGGTGTAATACCACCAGCCGCCGTCGCGGAAGGGAACCGAAACGTCGGTCTGCTTTATGTGCGAGAGCATCTCGCGGTAAAGGTCTTCGCGGAGACCGGCGAGCGGGGCCATCACGGCCTCGGCGTAGACGTTTTCGGCCTCGAGGTACGCGGTGACCTCGGGATCCTGTTTGTCGCGCAGCCACGCGTAATCGTCGCTGAGGGTGACGCCATGCAAATGGGTCTCGGTGTGTTGCTTGCGGGCGACAGGAGGAGTGGGAAGCTGGTTCTGGGTCATTTCCTTCCCAGTGTAGTGCAAAGGCCAGCTTCCAGCTTCTAGCCTCCAGTCCCAGCTTTCCATAGGCAGGGGCGATTTTTTTGGTGTTCGGATGGTGCGCCTGGGGCGAGGAAAACCTAGAGGCTGGAAGCTAGCAGCTAGAGGCTTGGGAGCCAGCCGATGGAACCTTTGGCCGTCGGTCCGCGTACAATGGAGAGCGATGAAAGGCTTTCGCCGCGCACATTTGACCGTTTTCCGGCTGCTGCTGGCCGCTGGCGTGGGTTTTTCCGCCACGACCCTGGCGGCCCAGCGGGTTGACGATCTGCCCAAACCCACGGACTACGTGAGCGATTATGCCCACGTGCTGTCGCCTGAGGCGATTGCGCGGCTGGACCACATCTGCGACCAGCTCGACCACTCCCAGGCCAATGCGCAAGTGGCGGTGGTGACCGTCCAAACGCTGGATGGGGAGGACGCGGCAGAGTATGCCAACCAGCTTGAAGACAAGTGGAAGATGGGCCGCAAGGGCTCAGACCACGGCGTGCTGGTTCTGCTTGCGGTGGGCGACCACCAGCGCAGGATTGAGGTGGGCTATGGCTTGGAAGGCATCCTGCCCGACGGCAAGCTGGGCGATATTGGGCGGGAGATGGTTCCGCAACTGCGGGTTAACGATTTTGACGGCGCCGTAACGCTCGCCGTGGACGAGATCGCGCAGGTGATCGCGGCCGATGCCAAGGTGACGCTGGACGACGAGCCGGCTCTGCAACAGCCGGCGCCGCAGCACCACTCATCCGGGGTCAGAATCGTGCAGATCATAATCGTCCTGATCGTGGTTGGTCTCTACCTTTTCCGCGTCCTTGGCAGTTTTGGCCTGTTTGGCGCCTGGGGCTTGGGATTGCTGGGCGGCGGAATGGGCGGCCTGGGCAGCGGAGGCTTTGGCGGCAGCTTCGGCGGCGGCGGCTTCGGCGGCGGTGGCGGTGGCGGTGGCGGTGGTGGTGGAGGCGGTTTTGGTGGTTTTGGCGGAGGGGGCTTTGGCGGCGGTGGCGCCGGGGGCTCCTGGTAATTCTTCAAGTTTCAAAAGAAGGGGCATCCTTGAGTGGAGGCCGGAGGAGAAGAGAACTGTATGGGTAAAGGGCTTTGGATTGCAGTTGGAGTGCTGGGCGTGCTGGTTTTGGCCGTTCTGATGGTATTTGCCAGCTATGTGACAGCGAGGAATCAGATGGTGGCCAAGGATCAGAACGTGAAGAGCATGTGGTCGGAGGTGGATGTGCAATTGGAGCGGCGCGCCGACCTGATCCCCAACCTGGTGGAGACCGTGAAGGGATTCACCAAAGAGGAGAGCACGGTTTTTGGCGATATTGCCAACGCGCGGGCCGGGATGCTGAATGCGCAGGGGCCGCAGGCCAAGATTGCAGCCAACGGACAGCTCGACTCCGCGATCGGCCGATTGCTGCTGCTGACCGAGAACTATCCGCAACTGCGCTCGAGCGAGCAGTTCATGCGCTTGCAGGATGAGCTGGCGGGGACAGAAAACCGCATCGGCGTGGCGCGCAAGCGCTATAACGACGCCCTCCAGGACTACAACACTTTTATCCTTCAATTCCCCAACAACATCTGGGCAGGCATAGCCGGCTTCAAGGAGAACACCGCCTACTTCACGGCCAGCCCCGCTGCGCGGACGGTGCCGGCAGTCAAGTTTTGAGGGCAAGCTTGAGCGGTGGGGCAGCGCAAACGCGAAAAAGGCCATCCCGGAGTGTGGGGTGGCCTTTCAACGGTTGGGTTTGGGACGCGGCCCGGACTGTTCTACTTGAAAGAGGCGATGGCGCTGGCCTCGTCGTCGTAGATGTCGAAGACGGTGTAGAGCTTGGTCAATTGAAGCAGGTCGTGGACCTTCTTGGTCAGTTTCAGCAGCTTGAGGGCAGCGCCCTGGTTCTTGCAGGTGGTATAGGCGCCTACCAACTCGCCCAACCCCGAGCTATCGATATAGTTGACGTCCCCAAGATTAAGCAGGATGTTCTTCTGTCCTTTGCCGATCAGGTCGCGAATGGCATCGCGTATCTGCACGCTGCCCTCGCCGAGCGTGATCCGCCCGCTGAGGTCCAGAACGGTAACGCCGTCCACTTCACGGGAAGCAATAGCAAGTGCCACGAGAGTTCCTCCTTGTTGTTATTTCGGTTATAGCACTTCCGCCGGCAGCAGTGGCGGGAAAATCCCAAACTGCCCGAATCGCCGGCAGGGAGTAGTTGACCTCCGTCCGCCGCCGACGCTCCCTGCGCAAGCACCTCAAGTTTTTTCGCCGGCCGACGCCAGATGTTTCACCAGCGTCAACTCGGTTCCGGGATGCAGTTGTCGAAAGTGTACCTCATCCATGAAGGAACGGATAAGGAAGATGCCGCGGCCAGTGCCGCGCAAGAGGTTTTCCGGGGCCAGCGGGTCCGGAATCGTCTCCGGATCGAGGCCCCTGCCCTGGTCGGCAATGGAAATGACAAGCGCCCCGCCAGTGTTCTCCAAGGTTACGGCGATCTGCTTTGCGGGGTCGTACTCGTTGCCGTGGAGCACAGCGTTTACGGCGGCCTCGCGCACGGCCATGGTTACCCGAAAGCGCTCGTCCTCGTCCAGGCCTGCCTGCTCGGCCAGCTTGTCGGCGGCAGCCTCCACCTCGCCGACGCTTTCCATGGTGGAACTCAGCGAAAAACTCATCCGTCCTTCCTTGGGCGCGCTCACCGGGTCGTATCCACCTCTTCCGGACCGGGCCGGGGCGCACTCCCCCCTTCGCGCCTCAGCAACCTTGCTGGCAGTTTCATGGCTGAAAGTGATTGTGTCAAGCAGCGGCTTGGGCGCGGGTCCCGGAAATAGGGGGAAGCTGTGTCAATTTGAGCTTGCCTCACTCGAACCTAGGGCCAAGTCTTCATTGCCTCTTGTCTTGGGCGAAAGCCTACGCCTGATTCCGCGCTCCATGCAGTATCTGGAGAATTTGAACGGCTCCCCGTCCCTTTCGGTAATAGATCAGATATTTGCCCGCGGCGAAGATGCGAACGCTGGTAGCAATCTCATCGCAAGTGCGGCCGATTTCTGGGGATTCGGCGATCAAAGGGAAGCGATCCGTGATGGTATAAACCAGCCGTCCAGCAATGTCCGGGCTTGCCCGTTGAGCCCAGTAGTCGTAGATGGCGTCCAGATCGCGCCTCGCCGTCTTGGTCACGCGGAGACGCATCACTGGGATTGGTTGAACCGTTCGCGCCCACGGGCCGCAACATCGGCGGCAAGCGCTTCAATCCCGGCGCGGTCTTCGTACTCGGTGTATTCACCCCGATCGATTTCGGCGACGCTTTCCAGGACGCGCTTGCGGATGCCTTCGGTCTGGACAGCCGTCAGGTCCGTCAAAATGTCCTCGACGGTGGGGGCGGCGATACGCAGAGCGCGCTGATCGTCATCCTCCATGCGGCGCAGGGCATCGCGCACCACTTCGCTGGCATTGTTGTAGCGTCCGCTCTTGACTCTGGCGCGCACGTACTCCGCCAGATGGTCCGTTATCGAAACGTTCATCTGATCCATGAGAATCCCTTCAGCCTGGGAGCCGAAGCCCTTGTCAGGAGCATATATCCCGGCAAGCACACTGTCAATCATTGACATGACTGCGGCGCGGAGGAGATTTGTCCATCTTCGCGCATCGCAGTCTCCCGGCCCGATGCATCCACAGGCCCAGAGCCGCCCCCAGGGGATACACTTTGCTCATGCAGCCTCGCACCACAGCCCGCGTGAGCCTGACCGCGCTTCTCGGCACACCGGTGACCGATGCACAGGGGCACCTTCGCGGGCGGCTCAAGGATATTGCCGTGGCTACCGGTCCCGATGCGGGGAAGGTCGCCGGCCTGGTGCTGAAAACCCGCACCGGGCTGTGCATCGTGCCCTCCCAGGACGTGATGGAGACGCCTGCCGGCACGCTCGAGCTGCGTTCGTCCGGGGCGCTCGTTCCGCTCAAGGAGGAGGGCAACTATCTCTACCTGCGGCAGGACCTGGTGGACCGGCAGATCATCGATATTCACGGCCGCAAGGTGGTCCGGGTGAACGATGTGGACCTGGAGTGGATGGGGCGGGGCGCGGCGCACCTGCTGCGCGTGGCGGAGGTCGAGGTGGGGCTGCGCGGGGCCTTTCGCAGGGTTTTCAAAGGGCTCTTGCCGCGGGCTACGCTGGAGACGCTCTCGCGAAAGTTCGGGGCCAGCGGCATTCCCTGGCAGTTTGTAGACGTGATCGAGGTTGACCCGGCGCGGCGCGTCAAGCTGCGCATCGAGTACGAACGGCTGGCCGAAATGCACCCCTCCGATCTGGCCGAAATCCTGGAAGACCTGGCGCCGGCCGAGCGCGAAGCGGTGTTTACCTCACTGGACGAGGAGGTGGCCGCCGAGACCCTCGAGGAGGTCGAACCCAAGCTGCAAAAGGCTCTTTTGGAGAAGCTGGACGAGGAGAAGATCGCCGACATCGTCGAGGAGATGGACCCTGGCGCGGCGGCCGACCTGCTGGCCGAGTTGTCTGAAGAGCAGTCCGACGCCATCCTCGAGGAGATGGAGCCGGAGGAGCGGCAAGAGGTGGAGGAACTGCTGGAGTTCGACGAGGATTCGGCCGCCGGCTGCATGACCACCGACTTCATCTATTTAGGGATGCAGTCTACCGTTGCCCAGGCGGTGCAAGCGCTGCGCAGCTTCGACGGCGATCCGGAGAGCGTAACCGAGATTTATCTGCTCGACGAGAGGCGGGTGCTTCGCGGCGCAATCTCTTTGGCGCGGCTGGTGGTGGCGCAGCCGGAAACGCGGCTGGCCGTGCTGGCCGAGCCCCGCGTGCTCTCCTGCCCAGCCGATCTGCCCCAAAACGACCTGGCCGAGCTGTTCGACAAGTACAATCTGCACGCGCTGCCCGTGGTGGACGCCCAGGGCCGGATGGTAGGGGTGGTGCAGGCTGACCACGTGATCAGCTTCCTGCGCGAGAAGCTGTAGGGCGTTTTGAACCAGGAAGACCCCAATGAGGCTCTCAATCGGACATTTCTGAGCAAAAAGGGTCACCGCCGTTTCATTCTTGTGACTAATCTATGAGAAAGTAGCCGGGTTTATCCGGAATTGTGAAAGAATTTAGACATGATGCAGTTTCCCCAGATCATTCAGGGCGGCATGGGTGTGGGTGTCTCGAACTGGCGCCTAGCCCAGGCGGTCTCCAAACTCGGCCAGCTTGGCGTGGTCTCCGGCACGGCGCTCGACGCGCTTTTTGTGCGGCGGCTTGCCGATGGCGACGAGGGCGGGCACATGCAACGGGGACTGGAGGCTTTCCCCTTTCCGGAGATGGCCCGGCGCATCTGGCAGGAGTACTTTGTTCCCGGCGGCAAGCCCAGCGAGGCGCCGTATCCGGCCATGCCGATGCACCAGCGGCGAGACCCGCGCAAGCTGGTCGAGCTGTGCATGGTGAGCAACTTTGTCGAGGTCTTTCTGGCGCGGGAGGGACACAAGAATCCGGTCGGGATCAATTTTCTTGAGAAGGTGCAGATCCCCCACCTGGCTTCGATTTACGGTGCCATGCTGGCCGGGGTCGGCTATGTGCTGATGGGCGCGGGCATTCCGCTGCACATTCCCGGCGTGCTGGACGCCTTTGCGGCGCACCATGCGGCCAAATACAAGTTGGCGGTGACGGGAGCATTGCCGGGGCAGGATACTCAGATGCGCCTCGATGCAGCCGAATACGCGGAGGGCTGGCTCCCCGTGCTCCATCGGCCCAGGTTCCTGGCCATCGTCTCCTCCAACACTCTGGCCACCACCATGCTCCGGCGAGCCAGCGGCAGGGTGGACGGGTTGGTGATCGAAAGCCCGACGGCGGGCGGGCATAATGCGCCGCCTCGCGGCAAGCTGCAACTGAATGCCGCCGGAGAACCGGTTTACGGTGAGCGCGATCGGGTCAATATTCAGGATTTGGTGGCGCTGGGCGTTCCTTTCTGGCTGGCGGGCGGGTATGGAAACGCCGCGAAACTGCGCGAGGCGCTTGAGCAGGGCGCAACGGGCGTGCAGGTGGGCACAGCCTTTGCGTTCAGCCGGGAATCCGGTCTGCGTCAGGACTTGAAGAAGAGGCTTCTGGCCCAGGCGATGACGGGAACGGGCGAGGTGTTTACCGATCCGCTGGCTTCCCCTACTGGATTTCCGTTCAAGGTGGCCCTGCTGCAAGGCACCTATTCCGATCCTGAGGTCGCCGCGGCGCGGAAGCGCGTCTGCGATGTGGGTTTGCTGAGGGAGCCGTATGCGGCGCCGGACGGCAACATCGGGTACCGCTGCTCGGCAGAGCCGGTGGCGAACTACCTGTCCAAGGGCGGCAAGATCGAGGAGACAGTGGGAAGAAAATGCCTGTGCAATGCGCTGCTGGCCAACATCGGCTGTGCGCAGATGCGTAAGGACGCGGTTGCGGAGCCGGCCCTGGTCACCATCGGCGACGACCTGAATACCGTGGCGCAGTTTCTGGCTCCGGGCCGCGAGAGCTACAGCGCCGCGGACGTCGTTGCGTCTCTTTTGAGTGGCGTGACGGCCGAGCCCGCCTTCGAGACCGAGGCCGGCCTTCTGGTTACCGCTTAGCTGGCCGCCGCCGGCACCGCTCCCCCACTTACCCTGAACACCTTGGGAACGCGATCCGCGGGTGCAGGCAGGGCAGGGAAGGCTGCGTGCGGCTCGGTCTGGTACCAGTAGGCCGTCGAGTAGAAATTGTCGGAGCGATCGTTGGCAGTGCCGTGCTCGATGGTCACGCGAATCGACTTCTCAAAGGCGATGGGGCTTTCGGTGTGCCAGCGGTAGAGGCAATAGCGGCCGCCGAGCCGCTCCGGGTCCACGATGTAAGGCGCGCCCTGGTGCAGATTGGCAAAAGCCTGGCCGCCAAAGTCCCAGGCTCCGTTGTAGTAGTCCTCGGTTCCGGTGCCGTTGATGGTAGGCAGCGCGTCGCCATCGATGAAGATCATGTCGTCGCCTTCGCCGAACCAGCCGTCCCGATTCTGCTCGACGGCTTGGGTCACACCCACAAAATGCCCCTTGCCCGCGGCCTCGAGGAAGACGTAGTTGTCCGCTCCGCTCAGGTTCTTGCCGTCGTTTATGCGGGGACCGATCCTGCATGGAGCGGCCTGCCGATACTGCGCATGAAAGCGGCCCACGTCGCCGGGAAGGGCGGGCAACGTCACATAGTCGACGGCGAAGTAGAGATTATCGGTGCGGACCTTGCCTTCGTTGGCCAGGCTGAGGCGGGCCGAACTTGCAAACGGCATCTGGAAGTAGGCGTTGAGCGCCTTGATGGGCGCAACGGCCAGCAAAGCCGATTGATAGGTGAAATACTCGCCCAGGCCAAGGCCGAAAAAGTCGCCGATGGGGACCTCGACTGAGGGCGTGGATTCGCCGTCCCACCAGGCGCGCAGGACGAGATTCTTCAGGTGCATCGGGTCCTCGGAGTTGATGGTGAACCAGATGTGCGTGACTACCCCGGCCCCCGTCACATCCAATAGCGATGCCGTGTTGCCTGCTTCCACCCTGACCCAGTCGTCATTGCCGCCCGTCCGGTCCCAGCTTGAGGAGCGGCGGTTCTTGTAATTGCGCAGACGGGCCTGCGCCAGAAGTTCCTCCGGCCCGGCGGGAATGAGCTCGGGAGGCGCGGGCATGGCGCCCTCCGCGGCAGGCGCGCTGGCCGCGGCTCCGGTGGCGTTCAGGCCCAGCAGGCCGACGGCCGAGACTCCGGCTACGGAAGCCATGGCGCCAAGCAACCTGCGGCGCGCCGGTGAGCTTTCATTTGTGTCAGGCGAATGCATAGGATGGGTCCTCCGATGTGGCGAGTGGTGAAAGCGTGTTGTAGTCTCATGCGCCGGGGGCTGTCAAGCAGGACAGCCTCGACTCGGCGATCATCTCTCAGGGCAAGGACAGGTCCTGTGCCGGCGAGTGAGAGGGCTTCCGGGCCAGGGAGATTCGAGGGAGGCCAATCCCGCTTAATTGTGTTAGCCGCGCACTGCCGGGAAGATGGTGAGGCGCAACTGCGTTGAACCATAAGGGACGAGAGTCACGCGCTCTAGAGTCTCGCTGACTTTGGCGACGATCAAATCCGGCAGAGGCGGAGTGAATTTCTGGCTCGCATCATCGGGGTTGGACTGCAGTTCCCAGCCTTCGATCGTTCTTGCCGGCACCGTAAGAGTCGTGGGGGGATTCTCCCATGGATCAGGTTCCGGATCCTGAGCCGCCGGCTTTCTCTTGAATATAACTTCGCTGTTTAAGTTTGCCGGATCAAGCGCGATGCCGTAGTTCCATGCGCTGGCCGCAGTGGCTTCCCAACTGGGAAAGTCGGCCGTGGTGTATTTCGGCTCGATGCGCGGCGTCCAGTTCTCCTTGATGGCGAGTGAATAAACGAGCGGGCCATGCTCGATTCCGATGCCGTTCTGCGGCCAATGCGAAATTGCCAGTTTCATCGGCAGAGTTAGAGTCACCTGGTCGCCGGAGTTGAAACTGCGATGTAAGACCAGGAAGCCTTTGCCGGTCCGCGATGCGGTAACTGGTACGCCATTCACCGTGAGACGCGGGTTATCGCACCAGGCGGGAATCCGCAATGAAAGAGGAAATGTTACTGCGCGGCCGGCATCGATCCTGAGGTGGATCTGTTCGTCGAAGGGATAGTCCGTCGTCTGGACGATCTCAACCTGTCGGTGGTCCGGCCCCACGGTGGTCTTCATTCTCGAGGGGCCGTAGAGAACCGCCGCCAGGCCGTCATCGTTGGTCTTCATCCACATGCGAATGGCATAGTTGGGGAGGATGCGGTGGACATTGCCGCCGCAGCAAGCGGTAGCTTGTCCGGGATTGGGCTGATAGGCCATCATGCGGCCGCCGTGCTCCATCACATTGTGGTCGGAGGTCAGCGTGGCCAGGAATTGGTTGGGGCAGGAAAAATATTGCAGCGCTTTCCAGTCGTTCTTGATGGCCCCCGGCGCGGCATTGAAGCAGGCGCGCTCCACGCGATCGGCCCAGATTGCATCTCCCGTGGCCATCAGCATGTAGCCCCACGACCAGGTGTGGTCGGAGATGTCGCATGTTTCGTGGGAATCGAGGGAAGTTACGGTGCGGTACCACTCCGAAGTGGAAGGGATACCGTCGATCAGCATGTGGTGGTCGAAGATGCGCCGTTCGGCCGCGAGCGCGAACTTGAGATACTCATCCCTGCCTGTATAGAGATAGAGAATGGCCGGCAGTTTCATGGTTTCAGCGTAGGTGCAGCCGTGGGCATTGATGGGCGTGGCGGCAAAGACGCGCAGCGGCGTCAGGTCTCCATGGTCGGGGTCGGCGGCCACCTTCATGTACTCCCGCCACGCATTCTCAGCCAGGGCAAGCAGGCCGGGATCGCCGGTGCGCGCATAACACCACAGAATCGCCTCGATGTTGGTGACGTTTCTGGTTGGCGTTCCATAGGAAGCCTTGTCGCCGAGATAGTGCTTCCTGAGCGCTTCGGCAATGTCGATGCTGTCTGGCCCGCCCGGCGCGGGCTGCGCATCCCCAAGGGCCGCCAGGCCGCGGAACAAGACATTCTGCGGCCAGCGATGAAAATCGCCCTTGGGATCTTCGAATTCTTTCGGTCCGAGATAGCCGTTGGCGGCAGCGTGAGAGAGCGTGTAGTCGATCGACGCCCGCACCTGCGCCATGAGCCGTTCATCCTGAAGCACAATGGCTAAACGAGTGGCTCCGTCGATCCAATATGCTTTCTGCTCCCACGGCCACCACGAGTCCTCAAATCCCGGGACCCCGTGTTCCTCGCCGGCCCAATACGCCCCGGTGAATGGCCAGGAGATCTGCGGGAGTTGAGACCCCAGTTGCGAGGCCTGCTTTTCCAAGTACCCGCGCAGCCAACCTTCAGGCTGGATGGTTCCGGGGGCCAGGGCGTGCAATGCGGCATGAGAATGCGCGGTTGAATCCGGCTCCGCCCCCTCGAGCAGAGGGCTTGAGCCCATCAGCATCGCGGAACCGATCAAGGCCAGGCGAATGAATTCGCGGCGGCTCAGTTCATTTTCTTGAAGACTGGCTTGAATCCCCATCACAACCCCTCTCTCAGGTGCCATCTCCGGGCAGTTTGTTCGCGGAAGGGATTCTAGCATAGACCAGCCCGGCAGGGACGGAGGGCGCGGCACTGGCCGTTTAATCAAACGCCGGCGCGACCAATCCCGCGGCGGCCATGAGGGCAAAAACGCATTTCATCTTTTCCGCTCCCTCAGGTTGTGGCTGTCAGCGGCCTTCAGAGTCATGCCGTAAAGGGACTTGAACTGCTCAATGTCCTTGAGCGTTTGCGGAGAGAAGGGAACAACTTTGCCCTCGAAAGCGTGCAGGACGATTCCCTCCAGCAGGTCGCCGAGGGTGATCTCCTTCTGCTCGGCGACCGCTTTGAGCACCTTCAACATGCGCTTCTCCAACCGGACGCCGGTCTGGACGCGCTCGACTACGACGGGTTCGCGATTTTGCTGCTCTTGCGCCATGTGTGGCTCCTGTTATCCTGGTACAAATGTACCCAGGTAGTTGAGTCCTGTCAACCCCCTCCTTCGAGATTCCTCCGCAGGGTCATGGCCGCCGGGGTTCGCATCCCCCGGTCCGGCCTGTTATGGTCAGTGAGGAAACCTGGATGAATCCCCCTTAGGAACCGGCTGGAATGTGGAAGCGTTGGCGAACCCGGATACTCCTGTTTCTGGCCGTTCTCGGCCCCGGATTCATTACCGCCAATGTTGACAACGACTCCGGGGGCATTCTCACCTACTCCCAGGCCGGCGCGCAGTTCGGCTATACCCTGCTGTGGACCATCATTCCCATCACCATTGCGCTGATCGTGGTGCAGGAGATGTGCGCCCGCATGGGCGTGGTCACCGGCAAGGGCTTGAGCGACCTGATCCGCGAGGAGTTCGGCCTGCGGCTCACCTTTGTGCTGATGGTGCTTCTGGTGGTGGTCAACTACACCAACGTGGTCACCGAGTTCATCGGCATCGCCGGGTCGATGCACCTTTTTCATGTGTCCAAGTTCATCTCCGTGCCTTTTTGCGCGGCGCTGGTGTGGTACATGGTAGTGCGCGGCAGCTACAAGAGCACGGAAAAGATCTTCATCGTCGCCTCTTTGGTTTACATCTGCTACATCTTTGCCGGGGTGCTCTCGCAGCCCAGCTGGCACGATGCGTTGTGGGCCACGGTCAAGTTGCCGCAGAAGTCGGTGTGGAGCGACAAGGCCTATATGTACATGGCAATCGGCGTGGTGGGCACCACCATCGCCCCGTGGATGCAGTTCTACCTGCAATCGTCGGTCGTGGAGAAGGGCATTCGCGTGAAGGACTACGCGGCCTCGCGGCTGGACGTGATCGTGGGCAGCCTGTTCACCGACATTGTGGCCTGGTTCATCATCGTGGCCTGCGCGGCCACTCTCTATGTGCATGGCATGGGGGCCATCCAGGTGGCCGCGGACGCGGCCGAGGCCATGCGCCCCCTGGCCGGCGACTACGCGTTTATTCTCTTCGCCTTCGGCCTCTTCAACGCCTCGGTCTTCGCCGCCTCGATTCTGCCGATTTCGACGGCCTACACGGTTTGCGAGGGGTTGGGCGTCGAGTCCGGCGTGGACAAGCACTTCAAGGAAGCGCCGTTCTTCTACTGGCTCTACACGCTGCTGATCGTTGGCGGCGCGCTGACCGTGCTCCTGCTGCCCGACGCGCAACTGATCAACGTGGCCATCCTCTCGCAAGTGTTGAACGGCGTTCTGCTCCCGGTGGTCATTATCCTGATGCTGATGCTCATCAACCGCCAGGACCTTATGGGTGAGCACAGGAATTCACGCCTGTGGAACTGGATCGCGTGGGGCACCAGCGTCATCGTCATCGGCATGACGCTGGTGATGCTGTGGGGGATGATACCGGGACACTGAGGGATGAGCTGGCGGGGTCTGTGGTTTCCCTGGTCTTCAGAATGGTATGTACTCTCCTATCTGCCTCGAAACTCCGGCTTTCTCTTCTCAAGAAATGCCCGGATGCCCTCTTGATAATCTTCGCTGTCATAAACCTCACGACGCAGTGACTGGATGCGTTCGTAAGCTTCCGGCGTAATGGGATGCGCCGAGGCCAGCACGCGCAGTTCTTCCTTCAAGATGCGGAGTACGAGCGGCGAGGTCTCCACGATCTGCATCGCCAACTGTTGGGTGAAGCTTTCGAGCTCTTCCCTGGGGACAACGTGATTGATGACTCCGCACTCCATCAGACGCTGCGCCGAAACAGGCCGGGCGGTAAACAACATCTCCTTAATGATTGGCATATTGACAACTTTCATCAGGTTCAGTATCCCCGACAGGTTGTAAGGAACGCCGAGTTTGGCCGGAGTAATTGCCAGCGTCGTGTCCTGGGCGGCAACGATCAGATCGCAGCTCATCACCAGTTCGCATGCGCCTCCCCAGACCGATCCCTCGACCATGGCGATGACCGGGCAGGGGTGTAACTGGATGGCACGCACGATTTGGCGCAGCGGATCGTTGTAAGTGATGGGATCGCGCCCATTGGTCGGTAACTCGGTAACTTCATGCCCGGCGGAGAAGACCTTCGCTCCCCGTTTGGCGCGGAGAATGATCACGCGCAGATTCCGCGCCTTCATGGCATTCAGGGCAGAGGCGATTTCATCAATCAATTCTCCGTTCAGCGCATTGACTTTGGCACGATTGAGCGTAATCGTGCCGATTGCGCCACTGACTTCGACGATCACTAACGACATAAGATCTCCTAAAATTCACTTGACGAAAGTGCCGCAGCCTGCACGTTCCGTCCGATAGTTGCCGGGTATCCTTCGGATCGTTTCGCTGTTGCCGGGACCTGCCTACAGGAGCTTGCCGGCGGCGAGGTCGAGAATCAGGCTGCGGTCGGCAGCCAGGAAGTCGTAGCCGGGCAGGTCTTCGAGCCTGGTCCAGCGCACCTCATGGTAGATGCGGTTTTGCATCTCGCCTGAGAACTCATGGACGGCAAAGAACTGGAGGTCGACGGCGCCGCCATGGCGGTAGTTGTGGCGGATGCGGGTGATGCGGGGGCCAACGACGGCCTGAATGCCGAGTTCTTCTTCCAGTTCGCGGACCAGCGCCTGCTCAGGGCTTTCGCCGGACTCGATCTTGCCCCCCGGGAACTCCCACCGCAAGGCCATCGGTTGATCCGGACGGCGTTGACCTATGAGGACTTCGCCGCCGCGCACGATGAGTGCAGCCGCTACAAAACGAAGGGCGGGACCGGCGGACCGCTTGGTGGAGTTCGGCTGATCTTCTTGCACATGTTTAGTGTAAACGCAGCAAAAGAAATGCGAAACCGGACCAGGCATCGCGGGCTTTGGTAGGGCGAAAAGGTGCTCTCAAGCCAGCCTGAAAGAAGAATCTTCCCGGAAAAGCTCTATTCCCCGTCAACCGCCGCCTCGAGGCCCTCGGCAGCCTGGGGCCGGAAGTATCCCCAGCCGTTTTTTGACGCCGCCTGAAGCAGCGCGGGGGAAGGGTTGACGGGGAAGGCGTGGCGTGCGATCCGGAGCATGGCGAGGTCGTGAATGGAGTTGCCGAAGACCGCGTCAGGGCGCGCCAAGCCAACCCGTTGGAGCGCGCCGGCCTTGCGCTCGTCGGTGGGCACGTCGACAATTTCGCTGGAGATGACGCCGGCGGTGACACGAACCTCCGCGGCGAGCACATGTTCTTCCAGGATGCCGAAATCGCGCACGGCTTCGGCAATCACCCAACGATTGGTGGAGCTGACAACCCAAAGTTCGACTCCGGTCCGGCGCAGGGCAGCGAGCAACGAGACCATTTCCGGAAATACCCGGCCGCGCACAAACTGCTGCACATACTGAGCCGCGGCGTCGCGCAACTCCTGGTCGCGCAGGCCGGCATAGATCTGCACCATTTCGCCGCAGATTTCCAATTCGCCGACATGGCCGGACCGGTAGGCCCGGTGGCGGGCATCGATCCAGTGGCTGGTGGAACGCGAGACAAGGCCCTGCTCGAGAGACCAGACCATGAAGCCATAGCCCGAGTCACCGCTCCATAGCGTTCCATCACCATCGAAGACAGCAACCTTTGGGTTGCAACTGAGAACCAGCCGCTCGAACTCCTGGGCGGTCCACATGGGGATATCTTTCTGCCTAGATGTCACGCCTTCCTCGATCCTGCCGGGGACTCAATTCGTTCAACTCTATTCTCTTCCAAACCGGCCGGGTTTTGCACGTGAAGAGTTGAAGAAGGGCCGAAGGGAGGTACGTCGACGGATGGATCCGCGTATGGGGTGATGATGTTGATTCCTTGAGATACTGTAGAATCAATAGTTTACTGAATACAAAATGACGAATGCTGAAGAATTATTGCCAGTTCCTTGAGGAAGACCTGAAGCCCCCCGAGTTCTCAAGTTCGCCGCACCTGAGAAGGTGGCACAGATCGTGCGCCGGGGCGGCGTGCTGTCGAGTCTGGATAGCCGGCAGGTGCTTGACCAGGCAATCGTCACCGGACGGGGCGGCGAGTTCCTCAGCCTCACAGAGGGGCAGTGCTTCACGCTGAGTATTCGCTGAGAAAAGGGCGAAGGGTAACTGTGGCGCCAACTCGAGGTCGAGTTGGTCAGTTGGGATATCACGGTGATGCTGGTCTCCGACATAGAGTGTGGTCCGGGTCAGAACGTAGTTATGAATCTGCTCAGGAGGGCGACCATCTTTGAAGACGAGCGTGACCGCCTCCTCGCTGTCCGGGGCCGGTGACGGATGCGACAGACCAGATGTGGGCTGGTAGGGAACAAGAGGCCCTGGTTGCCCCTGCTCAGCGGGCTGTGCATCGTATCCCTCGGGTGCGTAGTCAGGCGAGGCCGAAGAATCGTCATAGCCGATGGCGTCTGGGTATGCAAGGAAATAAGGGCCTATCCATCCCGGTACACCGTAGGGAACTCCCACTCGGTAAGGCGACAGGTATGGCCTTCGATAGCGCCATGCCCCGGTATAGGGGGGGCGAGCGCTGAAATTGCCGGCACCACCTCTCTGCAATCCGCGGGCTATGCCGAGAGACCTGTTGCCGGTATACCGGGGAGAGCCTGCGAATCTATTGGGAACAGAAGCGCCGAAGCCTCCGTGAAAAGCCTGTCCGGTGTGGCCCGAGAAGTTGCCGCGAGATGTGGACCGCTGGGCGCAAGCCGGAAGCGCAACCCCAACAGCAATCAGCGCAACCGCGGCGAGACGCTTCATGAAGACATTTTACGCCTGTTTGCACATTGGGGGTTGGCGATTCTCAAGGCAGCCGGCGATCGTGGCGGTCTGTTATCGCGGCTGAATGTACTCGGAGAGCTTTACGAACCGAAGCCCCGCCTTTTGAGCATTCTCAATGATCGTCGGCAGTGCTTCCACCGTGTTCGACCTGTCTCCTCCAGAGTCATGAAGTACGATGATGGCGCCCCGCTTCAGACCTCTGGTAATCGCCCACTCAATGTACCGTTTTGGAGGTTGGTATGGGTCAAACGCGTAAGCTGAACCAAGGACAGCGGAATAGTCATGCTTCCAAAGCAGGCGAATCTGGCCGGTTCTGATCAAGCTCCCCGCCGGGCGAAAGAGTTTGGGCGGATTGCACAAGCCAATTGAGCGTTCCGCACGAAGCAGGTCACGCTCAAACTCATCGTTGTCCAGCCGGACTGTTCGACGCCATGAGTCAGAGCACCTTTAGAATCTGTAACTTACGTTGAATCAATGAGGTCTAAACTCCCGTAACCCCCGCAAATCCCCTGAATCCCGCACTCTCTTGTACAATCCTTGTACAAATCAGCCCAACCTTAGAACCTTCGGGTGGTGGGCCTCCATGAACCGGCGGCGTCCTTCCGGGCCGATGCGGAGGGAGATGCATTTCCTGGTGTGGAGAAGCTCACCGTGGCCGCTGGCCTGGCAGCCCGCGGGGTGTTCCGTGAACCACTTCCGGACATAGGTTGGTCCCCAGTGGAACTCAGCGGCGATCTCCGCGACTGTGAAGTAATCCCTGTTTGGATCGCGCGGCTTCTTGCGGGCCGGAGCTGGTGGGACCAGCTCGAGCCTCACTGGCTTCTTCCTGGCCACGCTGACAGGGTCCGGCAATCCCCACTCAGGAGCCTCGGGCAGCGAACTGCTCTCGTACTCGGCCTCGCCCTGATCATATTCGGTGTAGGGCTCGGGACGAAATGAAGGTGCCATGGCAACACCATTGTACGCCCCAGGCGTGATCGGTCACAGAACCTCCACCAGGAACCGTCAAAGTAGTAGGGGGCAAAATATAGCCTCGATGGCTAAAGCCTACTGTTTTCGCGGTAGTCTGGACAGCGCTCAGGACGCGCACAGTAGTAAGTGGAGGATGGTAAAGATGAGCAGCAACTCGGTTGTTTGCAACATATTCAAGGATGATTCGGCGCTGACCATGAGCAGCCGGGAGATCGCGGAACTGACTGGCAAGAAGCATGTGCACGTTCTCCGTGATATTCGCGTCATGTTGGCTGCTCTTCAGAACTCAGATTTGGATCCCCTTTCGTATCAAGGAGTTAAGGTAATCCGACGTTCAGACAACAACCAGATTGCAAAGATTCATCTTCCGAAGCGTGAGTGCCTCACTCTGCTCTGCGGTTACAGCGTCATTCTTCGCGCCAAGATCATCGACCGCTGGCAGGAGCTGGAAGCACAGGTCGCTCAAACGTCCATCCAGATGCCGGACGACCTGCGGCCGGCGATTGCTGCCCGCGCCTGGGCTGACGCGTACGAACGCGCGCACTGCTAGAAGGCGCCAACAGCCCGCTCAGCGGCTTCGTAGCTGAGATCCTGGCCTGGGTGACGACCCTCCAGCAGGGCGTTGAACAAGGGCGCGCCAGGAAGAAAGTGGAGAAACATCTGTCCACTTTCCAAGAATCTTCAGAATGTAATACCGAGGGGCAAAATATCGCCCTGATCGCAGGAACAGAGACTTTTACAGTAGTCGCGGCCAGCGATCAGGCGTGCACACTGAGGGTGGAGGAAGAAAAGGATGGAGACGATGAAGAGCAAACGTAGTGCTTGCAACAAGATATTCAACAATCCGGAGTTTACCAGCAGCCGGGAGATCGCGCGCTTGACCGGAAAGAGCCATCAGCAAGTGCTTGAAGCCATTGAACTTGCCAGCAAGGAAGGGCTCATTACGGGAAAGCCCGCGCCTGGGTACTGGCTGGACGGGCCTAGCGTCTTGATCGCCATTGGGCTGCTAATCGGCGTGCCCCTGGAAGCGTCGTAGCCGGGACCTGGCCCGGATGTATACCCGCCGGCCCCGGCGTTGACCACGGGCACGCCAGGACGACGACACGGCGCTGTACAGCCAATCCAGGCCACCGAACGGTGCGAGCCTACAAAGAAACAAAAATGCAAGTTCAACAAAACAAAGACAAATCGCGGGGCGCCCGTTTCATTCGCCGTGGGTCGGCGAAGCCGGTGGACGACTATAGAGAGACCTTTCCAGCCGGGCAGCAAAGAAACATGGCCGCTAAGGTTTTCCGCCTACGCCCCGGCCCTGGAATCTGGTGGATCATGGGTTCAGAGGCATACAAAAGCAATGATGATCGGCAATGCAATCTTTGGTACAGCGGTTCCAGGAACCTTTCTGCTTCGGCATGGCAAGGCCCCGCATTTCACCTCCACCGACCACGCCGCAGCCGCGTGGTATGAATGTACCCGCTGCGGCGAGTTCAAAGCCATCAGGGTAGGGGACGTCAAGCCCGGACGAACAGTGAGCTGTGGCTGCAAGGGACGCGAAGGCTTCATTGCGCATTGCAAGCAGCGGGTATCAAATCTGCCCCGCGGAACCCGCAAGCAGATGCGCCGGCTGGCCCGCAAGGGCGTGCCTACCGGGAACATAGCCAAGCAGTTCCACCTCGACAAGTACGTTGTTTCCTTCACCGTTCAGGGCCAGCGCGGTAACGCGCACGCGTAGATAGGGTCGGCGTCGGCAGAATCCCTATGCGCCAGATTGTGGATGCTTCTGCAGGAAGTCTGATCCCCTCTGTTCTGGATTCGGCCGTAGCGGGCAGCACGGTGCATACAGACGGGTGGCAAGGTTATCTTCCTCTGAAAGGCAATGGTTATCAGCACGAGGTTACGTATCTGAAGGGGAATAAGAAGGCTGCATCTGAACTGCTGCCACGCGTTCATCTGGTCATCTCGCAACTGAAACGGTGGATGATGGGAACCGACAAGGCGCAATCAGCCACAAGCATCTCGACTACTATCTGAATGAATTCACGTTCCGCTTCAACCGGCGGCGATCAAAGAGTCGGGGCAAGCTCTTCTTCCGACTGGCGCAGCAAGGCGTGGCAGTCGATCCCGTACCGCTAATGCAGATTATTTACCCTGAGGCAAAGGCAGAAGCAAAACCACATCCTATTGGGCCTAACTGAGTCAAGCAGATGCCCAGTACGGCAGTTTCTGTCATTAGCGATTCTCCCTAGTACTACTGTGTCATAAATTACGAGCACCACAGAACGGGCATCGGCAGAGTTGCTTGAGCAGGGAACGGGCCAGCAGAATGCGCAGGGTGGCAATGGAGCATGGGTTATGCCGCTCCGG
>JBEKZJ010000088.1:0-20781 GCA_049509995.1 Occallatibacter sp.
CTATTTCTCCCCTCCGCCGCCGTGCTGCCGAACATAAATTCCCGCGACCAACTTCTTTGCCGCCGAACCCGCCGTCATCGGCCGCACCAGGATGCGCGGCGGTTCGCCGGCCGCTCAAGCTCTTCCGGAATCTGTAGCTTCTTGGGCATTGAATTCATGCAAGGCGAGCCGCAGCCTCTGGTCTTCTGCATCTTCGGCAGCGGCGCGCCAGTTTCCGGGTCGCCGGCCTCCCGGGAGTCGGCCAACGGCTCAGGGCTCGGCATGAATCCGAATCGGCCTTCGACGCCTCTCGCGGCGGCCTTGCCGCACCCCCGCACACGGATTAAAGTGAAGGCCATGAATTCCCGAATTCCTGGTTTTCGTGGCGAGTATCTCTGGGAGCTCGAAATCCCTCAAACGCAACTGCTTGCATTGGCCGAGGCGGTTCCGGCGGAGATGTACGGCCGGGTGCCGGGTGCCCCAGGTCTCGTCCGCCGCGGCGGAAGACCTGGGAAACCACGAAGCTCAACCATCGTGCTCCCAACCAGCAAAAAGGGGCGCCCCAAACGGGCAGCCCCTCGTGCAATCCATCCTTCCACTCCAGCCCTACCAGCTTCCCCACGCCCGGCTGATATAGTCCGCCAGCGTCAGGCTGACCAGCGTCAGGAACATGAAGATGCCCGCGCCCACCGTCAGCTTGGTCAGCTTGGTGCTGTACTTCACGTGCATGAAAAACAGCACCACCAGCACCATCTTGGTGGTGGCGATGGCCAGCGCGATGACCGGATTCCAGGGGCCCAGGTCGATAAACGACGCCCAGACCGTGAGCGCCGTGCCCACCAGCAACGCGATTAGGATGACCACGTAGACCCCGGGGCCCACGATGTGATGCGCGTCTTCGTTTGGTTCGCCGCGATGCTGGTGTTCGCCCTGTTCTATTTGCTCGCTCATGCCGTTCTCCTTCAAAGCCTCCGGACAAACAGGAGGAATGCAGCTCCAATGCTGTTTTGAAAGGGCGCGATTTGAACCGCGCCGCCCATGCAACCTAAAAACTACGAAGCTTTAGCCCCCGAGGGAATGCTTCTCAACCCCAAACCTCCTGCCCCGCAACCGGATCGCAGTTTCCGCTCAGTGCCTGCTGATCAAATAGAGCAGCGCGAAGAGATAAATCCAGATAATGTCGACAAAGTGCCAGTAAAGGCCGAAGTTCTCCACAAACGTCACGTGCCCCGAGGTGTAAGCCCCGGCCCGGGCGCGGAAGATCATGAATCCCAAGATCCCGATGCCTATGATCATGTGCAGCGCGTGCATGCCGGTCATCAGGAAGTAGAGCGAGAAGTAGACCTCGGTGTGCCGCGCCATATCCAACAGCAGCGGCTTGTCGTGATATTCCAAAAAAACTTCGCGATCCGATTGGGGATCGAGAAACGACTGCAAGCTGTAGTGGAAGCCGGGAACGTGGTGCTTCTCGATCTTCTCCGCATACTCGATGGTCTTGATGCCTAAAAATCCCAGGCCCAGAATCATCGTGAGACTCAGGGAAAGCACCAGCGCTCTCTTGCGCCCTGTCTCCGCGCACCACACGCCCATGGCCATGGTAAAGCTGGAGATGATCAGCACCAGCGTGTTCAGGGTGCCCCAAACCACATTCAACTGGTGCGAGCCGGACACAAACGCCGGATAGTACCAGTTGCGGTAGATCAGATAGGCGGTAAACAGCCCCCCGAAGAACATCACCTCCGTCAGCAGGAACAGCCACATCGCAAACCCGGCCGCATCCGCCTGTTGCTCTGTGCTCTCAAAGTGATGGCGCAGATAGGCCGGATGCTCGTGCTGAGCAGCATCGTTTGCGCCATGGGCAATCGCTGTGCTATCCGACACTGGCTACCTCTTTTTCTTTCTGACGCTCCAGCCACTCGTAGTCATAGGCCTCGTGGTCCATGATCGGAGTCCGGGTAAAGTTTTCGGTCAACGGCGGCGACTGCACCTGCCACTCGAGGCCCGTCGCCTGCCAGGGATTGTTCCCCGCGATGGCGCCATACTTCAGCGACCACGTCAGGTAGAGAACCGGCAAGAGGTAGCCCACCCCCAGAATCGTCGCGCCCGCGGTCGAAAACACGTTCAGCACCTGGAACTCCGGCGGGTACGACGCGTACCGCCGCGGCATCCCCAGCGTGCCCAGAATGAACTGCGGGAAGAACGTGAAGTTGAACCCGATGAACGTCACCACCGCCGCCAGTTGCGAGATCTTCTCCGGATACATCCGCCCCGTCATCTTCGGCCACCAGAAGTGGATGCCCGCCAGAAACGCCATCAGCATCCCGCCCACCATCACAAAGTGGAAATGCGCCACGATGAAGTACGTTTCCGTCAGGTGAATGTCGGTTCCTGAAGTGCCCAGGAACACGCCCGTCAGTCCGCCGATGGTGAACAGCCCCATGAAGCCGAAGGTGTACAGCATCGGCGTCTCGAAGGTGATCGATCCCTTGTAGAGCGTGAACGTCCAGTTGAAGATTTTGATCGCCGAGGGCACCGCCACCAGCATCGTCAGCAGCGAAAACACCAGCACCGCATAGTTCGAGATGCCCATGATGAACATGTGGTGCGCCCAGACGAAGAACCCGAACACCGCAATGGCCACCGACGAAAACGCCACCGCCGTATACCCGAACACCCGTTTCCTGCTGAAGGTCGAAATGGTCTCTGAAATCACCCCCATGCCGGGCAGAATCATGATGTACACGGCCGGATGCGAGTAAAACCAGAACAGGTGCTGGAACAGCAGCGGATCCCCGCCTTTGGTGGGGTCGAAGACGCCGATCCCGAGCGTGCGCTCCAACGCAATCAGCACGATGGCGATGGCCACCACGGGCGTGGCCAGAACCATCAGGATGCTGGCCGCATAGTGGGCCCACACAAACAGCGGCAGCCGGAACCAGGTCATTCCCGGACAGCGCATCTTGTGGATGGTCACAATGAAGTTCAACCCGGTAAAGATCGAACTGAACCCGGCAATGAAGGCCGCCAGTCCCGTGGTCAGCACGTTGGTGTTCACATAGTGCGTCGACAGCGGGGTGGTGAAGGTCCAACCCGTATCCACGCCGCCCGCCATCATCGTGTACAAAGCCAGGATGCCGCCCGCAATGTACAGATACCAGCTCAGCAGGTTGATCTTGGGCAGCGCCAGGTCCTTGGCCCCGATCATCAGCGGGATCAGAAAATTGCCCAGCGTGGCCGGAACCGACGGCACCAGGAAGAAGAAGATCATGATCACGCCGTGCATCGTGAACACCTTGTTATAGGTGTCGGTGGCCATCAGGTCGGTCTGCGGCGTCAGCAGTTCCAGGCGGATCAGGCCAGCCAGCGCGCCGCCGATAAAGAAGAAGAAGCTCAGCGAGATGAGGTAAAGAATTGCAATCCGCTTGTGGTCGCCGGTCAGCAGCCAGCTCAGAATTCCGTTCTCCTTGGTGAGATAGTTCACCTTCGGAATTCTGGCCGTGGATTGGTCGGGAAGACTCAAGATCGTCGCGCTCATTGCTTCACCATCCCTTTTGCGGCGGACCCTTGCTTCGCGGGCGCTTTCGCGGCAGGTCCGCCCGCCGCCGGCCCCGCCTTGCCTTCACTCCCCGGCAGCAGCTCGGTCGTGTTCAGCGTCTGCTGAATGCGGTAGTCGGAGTTCAGGTTCCTGATGAACTCAACCAGCGCGATCACGCCCTCCTCGCTGATCTGCCCCTGGTAGGTGGGCATAATCGGCGCATAACCCTGCGTCACGTGCTGCGACGGGTTCAGGATCGACTCGCGCAAATATGCGTCGTCGGCGGTCACCGTCCCTCCGCTGGAAAGCGCCAGCTGGGCGCCGTACACGTTGGCCAGGCTTGGCCCCCGCGCATCCGGCCGCGCGTTGTGGCAGGCCGCGCAGCTCAGGCTGGCAAAAAGCCGTTCCCCGTTCTGCGCCAGCGACATTCCGCTGGTCGACTCGTCCAGCCACTTCCTGTACCCCTCCGGCGTCAGCACCACAATGTCGCCGACCATCTGCGAGTGGTTCGTCCCGCAATACTGGGTGCAGAACAGGTGATAAGTCCCCGGCGTCGTGGCCTCGAACCACACCGTCGTGTACCGGCCCGGAATCGCCTCCCGCTTCACCCGGAAGGCAGGAATCGAAAAGCTGTGAAACACATCCTGCGAGATCAGCGTCAACTGGATCGGCTTTCCCGTCGGTATGTGCAGAGAGTTGATCTCGTGCTGCCCGCCCGGGTGCTCCGCCTTCCACATCCACTGCTTGCCCACCACGTAAATGTTCATGGCGTTGGCCGGCGGCGTGTAGACCCGGAAATAAATCAGCGCCCCCCACACGAACATCACCAGGAACAGCCCCAGCGGAATGATCGTCCACGTCGCCTCCAGCAGCGTCGAGCCCTCCACCTGCACTGCCACCGGATGCCGCCCCTTGCTGTAGAGAATGCAAAAACTTGTCACCAGCAGGGTCACGATGGTCAGCCCGATCAGGCTCACCAGCACCATGAAAAAGAGCAGCGCGTCCATCTGCGGCGCAATCTTCGACGCCTCCGGCGGAATCAGCGCGAAGTTCGTCAACCACTTGACGAGAAATTCCCAGAGTACTGGACTGATGTGGTTCATTCCGTTATCCGTTCACCTTTGTTCCTGTCCCCGTCTTGCCTGTCCCGGCGGCTGAGTCTCCAGGCGTCCCTGCGCCTGCGCTTCCGTCTCCGGCCCCGCCATCCTGCTGCCGGCTATCCCGGCGGAACATCACCAGCATGAATCCGCCCAGCGTGAATACCGTCACCAATCCCCCCAACTGCACCACTCGCGCCACGATCAGCGAGTGCTTGTTGGTCTTCGGATCGTAGTGGTAGCAGTAGGTCAGTATGTTGTCCACCGGAGAACCGATGCGGTTCGCCGAAGCCTCCACCAGTCCCAGCCGCAGATCCTTGGGCGAATACTCCACCCCCATGTAGTACTGCGCCAGCTTGCCCTCCGGCGTCACAATCTGAATCGAACTGGCGTGCGCAAACTGCGTCAACTTTCCGTCCGGTCCGGGAATCTTCACGTACCCAAAGCCCACCGCCTTGGTCAGTGCGTCGATGTTGGCCTGCGTTCCGGTCATGAAATGCCAGCCCGCCGCCGTATCCGGGCGCCCGTACCGCTTCAGGTAGGTGCGCTTCTTGGCCGCGGCCAGGTCCGTGCCCTCGCTGGGATCGATGCTCACCACAATCACATCGAAGTCCCTGCCGGGTACGAAGCTGACCATCTGCAAGGCCCCCGTCAGCCCGTTCATCTCCTCCGAGCACAGCATGGGGCACTGGTAGTAAACCAGCGCCAGAATCGCCGGACGCTTGCCGAAGTAACTCGCCAGTTGCACCTGCTGCCCATGGTCGTCGGTAAAGGCGAGCGCAAGCGGCAGTTGCCCATTCAGATTCTGCGCAATCCCCACGCCGTTCAAAATCGCCGGCGGCTTGTCGTTTACCGGGCCCATCTGCTTGTCCCCGTAAGCGGAGACCTGCGCCATCAGACAAGGGACCGGCGCCGCCGCGTAAAACCCCGCCGCCACCGCCACCGCCATCGCCGCGCCTCGCCAGCCTCTCCCCATGGTGCCTTTCCTCTGCATCTTTCCCGCTTCCGTTCTACCTGTTACCTATGGCGTACCGTTCGTTCACCAAAAACACCGGGTGCCCCAGGTCTCGATTTTGAGACCTGGGAGACCACAAACCTCAACCCACCGGACCGTTCGTTCCCCACAACAGCTCCGTGCCCCATCCTTGCGACTTTTCTCTGTCGCAAGGGTGGGAAGCCACAAATCCCCACTCCGCGCACCGTTCCCTATCTCTCTACTTCTGCTGCTCCCCGCGCCTGGCCGCAATGGTTTCCGCCTGGGCCTCGTCGTGCTCATAGCCCGTGCGGGCAAATCCATTGGTCAGCGGCACTGCCACCACCGGCTTTGAGTCCCCGGTCAACAGCGGGGCATGTTCCACCTCCGGCGCCACCGGCAATCCCTGCTGCGCAATCAAATCCATGGCCCGCTCGATCGGAATCCTCAGCTTGCCCTGCGCCCGGTTGGCCCAACTGTAGTTCTCCAGCAGCAGGTCCTCCCTGGCGTGCAGATCCGCAATCTCCTGGTTGCCGTCATCGGTCTGCAGCCGCGGCGTGGGAAACTGCTGCGTGATCTGGGCCATCTTGTTCTGCAACTCGGGGTTGTTGGCCAGATTGCCGAGATCCTGCACGTTCACCGTCTTCGCCCACTTGCTCGCCGGTCCGTCTTCCTTCGCCATATGGGCGAACAGCACCTTGCCGACCCCGTAGCACAGCACCGCCGTCACCACGACAAAAATCCCCAGCGCGGTCAGAAAGACCACGATCCCCGACACCCGCACGTCGCTCTGTTCAAAGCCCGCGGACGCGTCGATCTCCTCCGGCTCGTTGTGATCCGGTTCTTTATCGTCATGCGTGGACATGCTCAGGCTCCAATATCTCCGCAAGATGCGGGTCGTTGGTCTGCACCAGCGGGCGCGTCTGCAGGCGCGTGCAGTAGAAGGCTACCCAGAAGGCCACCATGGCCACCGGCACAGCCACATATTCCAGAATTCCCCAACTGAAGTGCAGGTTGCGCGCCGCATCCTTGAAGTTCGGCTCGATCAGCCAGAACAGGTCGAATGCCTTGGCGAAGACCATCCATTGGCACACCCGCACCAGGCGCTTCTTGTTGCGCTTGATATCCCGCGACAGCAGCAGCGTGAACGGAATCAGCCAGTGGAACAGAAAATCCAGCGTGACGATGATGCCCCAGTGCCCGCGAATCCGGTCCAGGTACCACGGAATCTCTTCCGGCAGGTTCCCCGACCAGATGATCAGGAACTGCGAGAACGCCAGGTAGATGTTCAGCATCACGAAAGCGAAGGTGAGCTTGCCCAGGTCGTGCTGCTCGGTCTGGCGCAGAATCGTATGGAAGGGCTCGGCCTTCGACAGCGAGATCGCCACGATGATCGACAGCGCGAGCACCGAGTATGCCTGCCCCACCAGGAACAGCAGGCCGTAAACCGACGAGTACCACGTAGGATCAAGCGACATGACCCAATAGATGACCGCGGCGGTCATCGTAATGGAATACACCAGCACGCCGGGGCCGCTGATGTTCTCAAATCGCTTGATCCATTCGGGCGTGGTAGCGGGGGAAGCCGCATCTCGTTCGAGTCCTAAAACATTCAGCCGCCAGGTGTAGAAGCCCCAGATGGCGAAGCACACCAGTCCGGTGACGAAGAAGGCCGTGGGATTGAGCATGGGCCGCTTGAATTCAATGGCGTGCGCCTGCGCCTCGCTGATCCATCCCGACTTCAGCGCCGCGCCCACATCGTCCACCGCTGCCCACAGGTAAAGCTTCTTCAGCGAAAACGCAATCACCAGCCAGTAAACGAACACCAGCGGCAGCGTGCGGCTGGCCGCCTCCAGAGGCCGGCGCAGCAGCAGGCCCCACTTGCCGCCCGACAGGTACTGCACCATCAACAGCGCCAGCCCGCCCACCGCCCAGCCGAAGGTGAGCACCAGGCCGAGCAGCCACGCGCGCAGTAAATGGTCAGTGGATCCGTCTGCAAAAGCCAGCAGCGCGGCGATGACCGAAGAAACCAACCCGATGGCCAGCGCCCGCGTCTTCCAGCCGTCCACAAAGGCCGGGGCGCCCAGTTCCGCGGGCAGCGTGTTGGCGTGATTGTCGTGAGCCATTCCGTTCGTCCTTAGTCCCTTAGTCCCTAGTCCCTAGGTCCTTACTGCGCGGCCGCGGGGGCCGGTTTGGTTACAGGAATCTTGATTGCCGGGTCCGCCGGATTGGCCGGTGCCAGCGCCGGTGTTCCCTGCTTGAAATCGTGCGCATACGCCTGAACCGCCGTCGAGGGCAGCGTCCATGGCGCGGCAAAACCCTCCGGCAAATGCTTCTCCTGCGCAATGTCCTTCAGGTCCCTCACTTCGATGCCCGCCGGCACATCCTTCTCCGTTGCCGCCTGGCTCAACTGCAGCGCGCGAATGTAAGCCGCAACAGCCCACCGATCCACCGGCGTCAGTTGCGCCGAGTAGTCCGGCATCGCCCCATACCCGTGCGTCATCACGTAGAAGTAGTGTGAAACCGGCTGCGCCAGACGCACCTGGTCGTGCAAATTGCCGGCAGGTTTGTAGCCCCGATCCACGATCGCGCCCAGTCCGTTGCCCACCCGCGAGTGGCACGGCGAGCAGTAAATGTTGAACCGCTCCTGCCCCCGCTCAAGCACTTCGAGCGTCACCGGAAAAGGCATCAGGTTCCGCTCCTCGCGATACCCGTTCGCGCCCTGCACCACCCCGGTATAAAAGTAGCTGTCCTCGCGCAACTGCCCGCGCGCCACGGTATTCACCACCTGCGGACGCGCCCCGCGATGGTCGGCAAAGAAGTCCGATCCCCGCTGCGGAATCAGCTTCGGCTGGTTCTGCATGTCCTGCCGGCAACCGGCCACAAGAATCAACGCGACCAGTCCGCAGACGACCGCAATGCGCGCCAGCGTTTTACCAAACGGATTGAGGCGGTCCCCTTCCATCAGTACGCCACCTCCACCACTGAAACCGGCTGGAAGCTCGTCAGGTAGGCCCGTGTTTCCACCAGGTCGAACTTCGGGTCCAGCGCCTCCAGGCACAGGAAGAACTTGTCCGTCGTCGCTCCATCGCGGAAGTTCGGCGCGTTGAACAGCGGATGATAAAGTGCCGGCAACCCGTTCAGCGCCAGCATCCCGAAGGCCGCCGAAAGCCCCGCAAACAGAATCGTCCATTCGTAGGCGGGCACGATAAATGCCGGCCAGGAGTAGGTCGGACGTCCGCCGATATTCAACGGATACGCCAGCACCGAGATCCACGTCTCCAGCAGGAACATCGCCACCAGTCCCATCAGCCCGCCCACCAGCGTCACCAGCGGCACCTTGTTGCGGTGGAAGCCGATGGCCTCCGCCGCTTCCTCCACCGGGTAGGGCGTGTAACAATCCAGCCGCCGCCAGCCGTCCAGCCGCGCCTGTCGCGCAGCCCTCACCAGGTCGCCCGGCGTATCGAATTCGGCCAGCAGGCCGTAGGTTCCTTCGCGTGGGGGCATCAGTCACCAGCCTCCGCGGTCGTCTTGGCCGTTATCTTGGCCCCCGGCAGCATCATGCGGATCTCAGACATCGGAATCATGGGCAGGAAGCGCACGAACAGCAAAAACAGCGCCGTAAACAATCCCAGCGTGCCCACATAGGTCATGTAGTCCCATTTCGTCGCGCGGTACGTTCCCCACGACGAGGGCAGAAAGTCGCGATACAGGCTCGTCACCACGATCACAAACCGCTCAAACCACATCCCCGTGTTCACCACGATGGAGATGAAGAACATGAACGGAATCGAGGTGCGCAGCTTCCTCGACCACAGGGTCGTCAGTGGAATCGCCAGGTTGCAGGTCACCAGAACCCAGTACGACCACCCCATCGGCCCGAACATGCGGTTCCACATCATGAACGCTTCCCAGTGCGAAGCCGAGTACCACGACATGAAGATTTCCATCCCGTACCCGTACGCCACAATGAACCCCGTCGCCAGCAGCACCTTGCCCATATTGTCGATATGGCGCTCGGTGACCAGCGCCTCCAGGTGATAGAACTTGCGCAGCGGAATCGCCAGCGTCAGCACCATCGCAAAGCCTGAATAAATCGCGCCGGCCACGAAGTACGGCGGAAAAATCGTCGTATGCCAGCCCGGCAAGACGGCCACCGCGAAGTCAAAGCTGATCACCGTATGCACTGAGAGCACCAGCGGCGTGGCCAGCCCCGCCAGCAGCAGCGATGCCGTCTCGTAGCGCATCCAGTGCCGCACCGATCCGCGCCAGCCCAGCGATGCCAGTCCATACAAATATTGCGCAATCTTGTTCTGTGACCGGTCGCGCATCGTCCCGAAGTCCGGCACCATGCCGATATACCAGAACACCACCGAGATCGTCGCGTAGGTCGAAACCGCGAACACGTCCCACACCAGCGGCGAGCGGAACTGCGGCCACACGTTCATCGTGAGGGGAACCGGCAGCATCCAGTAAGCCAGCCACGGACGGCCTACGTGAATCAGCGGGAACATGCCCGCGCAGACCACGGCAAAGATCGTCATGGCCTCGGCAAAGCGGTTGATCGAGTTGCGCCATCCCTGTTTGAACAGCAGCAGAATCGCCGAGATCAGCGTCCCCGCGTGGCCGATGCCGATCCACCACACAAAGTTGATGATCGCAAAGCCCCACGCCACCGGCTGCGTCACAGCCCAGATGCCGGTGCCTTTCAGGAACAGCCAGGTCACGGCCACCAGCAGCATGGTCGCCCCGGCGCCGGCCACGCCAAACAGGGCAAGCCACCCCAGCGGCGTCTCCGGCGTCAGCACAATCCCCGCGATCTTCTCGGTGATCGACCGGAACGTCTGCCCCGGCGCGATCACCCGGTATTCGCCCGTTGCGGGGTCGATCGCGTGGCCCTTCGGTTTCAGGTCCGTGGTTCCCATTGACCCTCTCAACCCTTCGCCGGCAGGTGTTCCACCGGCGCTTCTTCGAGTTCTTCGTTCAGATTCAACACCGCGGCCACATACTTGGTCCGCGGACGGGTGTTCAGATCGGCCAGCACCTGGTAGCTGCGCCCGTCGGCTTGCAACTTCGCTACCCGGCTCTGCTTGTCGTTGATGTTGCCGAAGGTAATCGCCGACGCCGGGCAGGCCTGCTGGCACGCGGTCACAATCTCGCCATCTTGAATGGCGCGATTATCCTTGTCGGCCTCGATCTTCGCCGCCGAAATCCGCTGCACGCAGTACGTGCACTTCTCCATCACGCCGCGCGACCGCACCGAGACGTCCGGGTTGCGCAGCAGCTTCAAACTCTCCGTCTCGTAATCGGAGTACAGCAGAAAGTTGAAGCGCCGCACCTTGTAGGGGCAGTTGTTCGAGCAGTAGCGCGTCCCCACGCAGCGGTTGTACGCCATCATGTTCAGGCCCTCCGGCGTGTGCACCGTCGCCCCCACCGGGCAAACCTGCTCGCAGGGAGCGTTCTCGCAGTGCTGGCACGCCATGGGCTGGAAGTGCGCCCGCGGCGCCGACAGATCGCCTTCAAAATAGGTGTCGATGCGCAGCCACTGCATGTTGCGCCCGATCCTGACCTGCTGCTTGCCCACCACCGCGATGTTGTTCTCCGCGTAACAGCTCACGATGCACGCATTGCACCCCGTGCAACTGTTCATATCGATGGCCATGCCCCAGGCGTTGTCCTTGTACTCCCAGTTAGGAAAGAGCGTGTTCTCTTTGTCGGTCGTCGGGTGCGTCTCGCCCTCGTTCGCAAACCCAGGGTTCTTCTTGAACTCATCCAGCGTAGCGTAGCGAATGATGCCGCGCTCGCCGATCGCCTCGTCGGCTTCCAGCGAATTGTTCCCGTTGCCCTGTTTCCCAAACAGCTTCGGCCGGTGATCCTGGAAGTGGCTCTTGGTCACCGCCAAGCCCCACTTGCCGTCCAGCTTCTTGATGGTCCCCGTGGCATAAAACGGCGCGTCCGTGGTCCGAATCAGATAAGCGTTGAATCCCGCGCCCGAGCCCACGCGGCCGGCAAACTCGCGCCCATAGCCCAGGTACACCGTCACCGAATTATCCGGATGCCCCGGAACCACAATCACCGGCGCCTTCACCTTGCGTCCATTCACGCTCAGCTCGACGATGTCGTCTTCTTCCAATCCCAGCTTCGTCAGCGTCGCTCCGGAAACCAGCGCCGCATTGTCCCAGCTCAAGCTGGTCACCGGCTTGGGCAACTCCTGCAGCCAGCCCACGTTCGACCATCGGCCGTCATAAACGTTCGGGTCCGGCCGGAAGATGATTTCGAGCGCGTCCTCCGAGGCAGGCGCGGGAACTGTGCCCTTGAAACCCGCATCCACGCTGGCCTTCGCCGCCTTATCGAACGCGGTACCATCAACCCATCCCTGATGCAGCGCTTTGCGCCAGCCCGTCTCGAAGTCGCCCTTGATGACCGGCTTCCATGTCTCGCGGACCGCATCGTACGGGCTCATCATGGGCTCATTCAGCAGCGTCTGGAAAACGTGGTGTGCCGTCTTGCCGCCGTAGAGCGGATCGATCAGCGGCTGCACGATCGAAACCGTTCCGTCATATGCCCGCGCATCCGACCACGACTCCAGAAAATGCGCCGCCGGAATGTGCCAGTGCGCAATCTGCCCCGTCTCGTCCAGATGCGAGCCCAGGTGCGCAACCGTCTTGGCCTTGTCGAAGGCCGCGGCGAACTCCAGATCGGCGGGTGCGGAATAGATGGGGTTGGCGTTCAGAATCACCAGCCAATCCACCTTGCCCGCGTTCAGATCTGCGACGAGAGCCTTCAAATCCATGACCTGGCTCTTGGCTGGAAACGGGTTCACTGGCTCCGGCGCTACAAAGACCGTCTTTCCCACATTGCCCAGAGCGTTGTTGATGGCCAGTGCCAGCATGTCGACTGACCGGTCCTGATAGAGCCCAGGAATCACCGCGCTCTTGCCGGCGTGGGCCTTCAGATCCTTGGCCAGCGCGGCCAGGAACTTCTTCTGTTCGTCCGTCCAGCCATAGGACGGAGCCGCAACTCCAGCCACTCCCACAGCCTTGGCCAGCTCCGCCACGAACGCCGGAATCTCGCTCGCTCTCAAGCCCAGCCGATGCTCAGCCTTCAGACCCGTAGTCGTCGGCGTGCTCTCAATCGCATACAGCCGGTTCAGCTTCTCCGGATCTTTGCGCCGCGCCGCATAGTCGCCCACAAGCTTGTGGAAGCCTGGGAATGTCGCACCCGAAAGAAAATCCGCATCCAGCGAAACAATCACGTCTGCTTCGGTGAGCCCATACTGAATGCCTGGCGCGTTCTCCCCCCACGTTTGAGCCAGAGTGGGCTCATACTGCACCAGCCCAAGTTTCGGATACGCCGCCGCAACCGCCTTCCACTGCCGCGCCAGCGTGGGCGAGGTAATGGTCGAGGTCAGGAAGTAAACTCCCGTCCCGTCCTTCGACGCGGCCACCTTCAGCCGCAGCTCCTGCGCAAACTCCGCCCACTCCCGGTTCTCGCCGCGATAGGTCACATGCTGCGACCGGTCCGGATCGTAAAGGTCCAGCAGCGTCCCCTGCGTAAACGGGTCCGACGAGCCCTGGTTGTACGGATGTTCCGGATTGCCGTCCACCTTGATCGGCCGGTACTGGTCGCTTTTGACCAGCAGCGGCACCGCACCGGTCACAAACGGATGCGCCGTCGCAAAATAATTCGGCTTGCCAAGAATCAGGTCTTCCGGCTGCTTGATGTACGGATAAATCGGCTCGTCCGGCTGCTTGGTGCATCCGGCCAGCCCGGCCAGCGCCAGCGAAGCCCCCATCAGCTTCATGAACCCGCGCCGCGAAACCGGATCGACCCATTCCTGCGCCGCGTGAGGAAACTCCCGCTCCACCGCCGCCTGAAACTCCGCCGTATCGGCCAGTTCGTCCACCGACCGCCAAAAACGCTTGCCCTTCACGCCCTTCAGTTCCTTGCGAACCTGCTCCAGCGTCATCGGCTTGCCGGCTCCGGGGTTTTGAAAGGGCACGACTTCAGTCGTGCCGTAGGACGCCCGCAAGGAAGCCTGGGCTTTAGCCCCTGAGGCATGCTCTTGGTGAACCTGGCTCATGCTCCCCGCATCTTCCGCAGCCGCTCTGCCCGAATTGTTCGTGCCCTCGTTCATGCGTTGTCCATTCATCGGTGGCAGACCTCGCAGCTGGTCAGCTCTTTCGGGGGGCGAATCTTGTAGTGATCCAAAAGAAAATGCCCCAGCTCGTCCTGGCTGGTGAATTTTTCGTACTTCGGCAGCGCCGCAACGCCCTGCCCCGCACTCGGTGCCGCTGCTGCGCCGCCAACCGCCGGCAACTCAAGCGATGCAACCTCCACGCCGCTCGGGTCCTTGGTCGTGCAGCTCACACTCTGCGCTGTCGGCACGCCCGTCTTCTCATCCCCCGCCGCGCACCACACCGGCCTGTCCTCGGCCGGCTTTTCCCACGCCATGTTGTAAATCTCCCCGGTCGGCCGCAGATTCTTGGCCGGATTGCGGTGGCAGTCCAGGCACCACTCCATCTGCAGCGTGTTCTCGGCATACATCAGCGGCATCTGGTCCACGCGCCCGTGGCAGCTCGCGCACCCCAGTCCCTTGTTCACGTGAATCTCGTGGCTGAAGTACACAAAATCCGGCAGGTCGTGAACCTTGGTCCACGCCAGCGACTCGCCCGTCGCCCAGCTCGAACGCACCGGCTCCAGCAGTTGCGCGTTGGTCCAGATCTGGGCGTGGCAGTTGATGCAGGTCTTCGTAGGCGGGATTCCGGCGTAGCTCGACTTCTCCACCGTCACGTGACAGTACTGGCATTGCAGTCCCAGTCCCTGCACGTGATGCTTGTGGCTGAAGGGCACCGGCTGGTCCGGCCGCTGGCCCTGCCGCGTCACCCACGGCGAGCGTTGCAACTGGTCCAGCGTAACCCCCAGGGCGATCACGATCAGCCCCGTCAACACCAGGCTCGCGCGAGCCAGAGCATTGGAGCTGCGGTCAAATATCTGCGCCATGAATGCTTTCCCTGCTAATTTTCGTTTTGGATGTGCGCGCAGTGCTGGCGGTCACACATGTTGTGTACAAGATTCATTCTTGGACAAAATTCACCTGAGAGGTGGAGAACCCCGAAAAACTAATATAGCAGCCGGAGACCGTTGCGCAAGAGGACCGCACCGCAAAAATTCAAAAAAAGTTCACTTTGGTTCAGTTTTGTAATCCACTGAAAAGAAAACCGCTTGTGATAAGCGTGATTGGAGGCAACAAACCACCCTTCCCCGGCGGCGTGCGTACCAGAGACTGGGATTTTCCGACTCCAAAAACCTATCATGTCCATTCTGGACTTCGCCAGTCCAAATGAAAAACTCACTCCGCAATCAAATCCGCTCACACCCTCCAGAACGCCATCACCAGCCCGCCGGCCACAATCAACGCCCCGCCCGCGTAAATCGGCGCCGTCGGCGACTGTCCGAACCGCACCCTGTTCAGCAGTTGCGCCGTCAGAAAAAACAGCACCACATACACCCCCAGCAGCTTGCCGAAATCCCACCGCGGCACATTCACCACCGATCCATACGCCGCCAGCACCGCCGCCCCGGCCACAAACGCCACCACCCGCCCCCACCCCGACGAGCGGTAGAACCCCACCTGAAAAAACGAGTCCCCGTACGCCTCCAGAAATGAAGCCAGGGCGAGCACGCCAAGTGCGCCCACCGGGTTCGCCACCAGCCGGTCAAGAATATTCACGGATCAAACCTCCACAGGTACGCCTGGAAAACCACAAACCTCGACCGCCGACGCATTTCGTCTCCGACCCAACGCTTTTCCTCTCCGACCCAACCACAACAGCTGGGAGCCCCAGGTCTCGTCCGCCGCGGCGGACCGCGGCGGAAGACCTGGGAAGCCGCAAAGCCAAACGTGCCCTCTGTCCGTTTCCAAAAAATGCCCCGTGCCCCATCCTTTCGCCTTTTTTCTGGCGAAAGGGTGGGAAACCCCAAATCTCATCCAGCCACCGGTGAAAATGCAGGCAACAGCCATCTCACCATGCGCAACTCCCCCGCATCTGAGCCTGCGTCGCCAATCGTAACAAGAGCATGATTTAGAATTCATAAAGACGTCGCAGTCTATCTGCCAGAAATTCACCCAGCAGCGCGGACCGCCTTTGATTTTGGCCCGGAGGGTGGCCGTCCATCCCGTCAGCGTGTGCTGACTCATCCTGAGTGGCTCGCCAAAGGAAAGACCATGAAATTCGCCGGATTGCTGGTCATGCCAGCCGGATTCTTTCTCTCCATAGCCGCCGTCGTCCTCTTCCCCGCGCCGGCCCCGCGCGCCGCCTTCGTCCTCTGCGGCCTCGCCGTCGAGGCCCTCGGCCTGGTGGTCGCCGTCCGCGGCCACATGGAAGCCCGCGGAGAAACCCGCCCATGACTCCCATCGCGCCCTCGACCCCCGCCATCAGCGAGGCCGCCTTCGCGCTCACCCTCGCGCTGCTGTTTCTCGCCCCGCTGGCCATCGCCGGCGTAGCCCTCATCAACACCGGTCTCGGCCGCTCCCGCTCCGCCGCCCAGTCGCTGCTCGGCAACCTCGCCATCGTCGCTGTCACCGCCATCGCCTTCGCCCTGGTCGGCGCCACGCTCACCGGCAACCTTCCCGGTACGCCCGGTGGCGCCGCCCACATCTTTCACCTGGCCGGCAAGCCCTGGAACTGGCTCGGCGCCGGTCCGCTTTTCCTCGGTGGTTTCGCCGCCGCCCCGCCCCAATCCCAGTTCGGCCTGCTCTTTGAATTCCTCGCCGTGGCCCTGGCCGCGCTCATCCCCTGGGGTTCGGGAGCCGATCGCCTCCGCCTCACCGCCGGCTGCGCCATCGGCGCGGTCCTTGCCGCCCTCGTCTTTCCGCTCCTCGCCCATTGGATCTGGACCGGCGGATGGCTCTCCCAGCTCGGCGTCAATTTTTCCCTCGGCGCGGGCTTTCTCGACCCCGGCGGCGCAGCCACCGTCCACATCCTCGGGGGCTTGAGCGCCCTGGCCGTCGTCTGGATCGCCGGGCCCCGCAGGGGCAAGTTCCCCAAGGGAGGCTTCGCCACCGCCATGCCCGGCCACAACGCCGCCTATATCCTCTTCGGCTGTCTCGTGGCCCTGGCCGGATGGCTGGCCTTCAACGTCTCCGGCGCCGTTCTCTGGCTCCATGCGCCGCTCTCCGCTCTCCCCGTCACCGCCCTGAACACGCTGCTCTCCGCTTCCGGAGCTGTCGCCGCCACCTTGGGCGTCACCCGCATCCGTTTCGGCAAGCCCGATGCCAGCCTCTGCGCCAACGGCTGGCTTGCCGGCCTCGTCGCCTCCAGCGCCGCCGCGGCCATCGTCGCGCCGCTTGAGTCGCTCGTCATCGGACTCGTCGCCGGCGTCATCACCCCGCTCCTGGTCGAACTCCTCGAACTCGCCGTCGCCATCGACGACCCCTCCGGCGCCATCGCCGTCCACGCCGCCGGCGGCCTCTGGGGACTCATCGCCGCCGGCATCTTCGCCGGGCAACCCGGCCAGCTCGTCGCCCAATTGGTCGGCATCGCCACCCTCTTCGGCGTCATTCTGCCTCTCGTCTACCTGCTCTTCGCGCTCCTCAACCGCGTCGTTCCCTTCCGCGTGGACCCCGACGGCGAGCGCATCGGCATGGACCTCCATGAACTCGGCGGCGGCGCCTACCCCGAATTCGTAATCCACCGCGACGATTCCTACCGCTGAAGATTTTCGAGATTCGTCGTCAATAGACCGGATCTCCTCAGCCCTGTCATCCATTAATATGTAATCTGTCTCCAGGGCTAACACCGCATGGGAATCCTGAGCCATCCGTTCTACCCGTGGAGCCTGCTGCTCCAGGTTGCGGCGATCATCCACTTCATCCGCCGCCGCCCGGATACCTATTGGATTTGAAGAGTCGCGGAAAACTACCAATCGAGTTCTTGGGACGGTTTATCTGCTTGACGATCATTCTGCTTTCTTCTCTTTGCTGATAACGGCTCGCAATGTCGTGGTGATCCCTGCAAGAACGGAGTTGAGTTCACGGCGAAGCGTTGCTTCGTAAGGGTGGCCTTTGATCTGCATCAGCAAATGTCTCTGAAGGCCACACAGACTGCTCAGGCGGGCAATTGCCTTGTCGCTTACGCGCGAATGAATTCGTCTATTGAGGGAACACCTTCGCATGCATTCGCCGAGACTCAGCCCGGCTTTGTCGGCTTGTTTCAACAATGCGTTCTTCTCGCCGGTTGTGATGCGTATCCGGATCCTTGCCGTGGTTCCCTCTGCTCGTTTGGGTCGTGGCATCGCCATCTTTCCTTTCTGTGGGGGGTTTCGGGACGCATCCCTGAGCCAGATGCGCAACCATTTCTCCGAGTAGCCGAAAGGCGGATTGGAGAAAGGGTGGCGGGACGCGCGAAACCCCGAAGGGGTTTTGTGAGTACCAGCGCCTGCCTCGCCGTGCCTCCTAAAGATTGTGACCTTATAATAATACATATATGCTGTCAATGCTGTGTTATTGTTTGTACATCCCATTGCTAAGGACGGGGATGAGGAGAGGTGATGGAAAAGGAGCGACGTAAAGTGCAAATACTTACCGCGGAACAGCTTGAGGTTTTTCGCACACGTCCGGCTCAGAAAGGGAATGAACCTCTCCCGCAGCCTGAAAAGTTCATGATGGGGGAGATCGTATGAGCCGTGTACCCGGAGCTGAAGAAGTTGCGAAAAAACGGGTACTCGCTGAAGGTGCTGGCGCGCGTGTTTGAAGAGAACGGCATTGTAATCACAACCAATGCTCTCTCTACATACGTGTCGAAGCTGGCGCCGACAAGGGAAGAAGCGCAACCAGCAACGGCTCGTAAAGGAGCTTCGGTCCCGTCGCCAACTGTTGAAGTAAGGCGCGGACAATTCCAGATGAAGCGGGATGTAACGCTGTAAGAAGGGAGTGAGGTGTATGGCAAGGGTGTTCTTCGTAACAGGCAGCAAGGGCGGTGTGGGAAACTCGGTGGGCTCAATCGGTCTCCTCGACTATTTTGAGATGAGGAATTGAAAGGTCTCCTTGGCAGAAACCGCGACGGCAAACCCGGATGTTGGCAAAGCCTACCAGAAAGACGTGAAGTCGTTCTCGCTTGTCAATCTGGATGAGAACGAAGGTTGGCTTGCGGCCGTTGGACAACAACACCGTCAGGACGTCAGACCTTTTCCCCGTTGCAGCTTGAGCCAACGTTGCGGCCACTTCCACCGCCACCAGCCGGCTGGATCCAACTTCATTGCTTCCAGCCTGCTCTTTTGACTGTTTCTTCAAGTGCCGGCCTAACGTGCTCAACGCCAGTCCATGAATCCGGCAGAACTCGCTTCGCCCCATCCCACTCGTCCGGTACAAACCGGCAAGCCGCGCACTCTCCGCACGGCCACGACGACCAACCACCAATCCAGACTCTTCAGCCATAGGAAGAGTCCATCACGGATCAGCCCCTGTTTACAGGTGGGTTTGTCAGACGCTTACGGTTGTCGTAGCCGTTTCACCGCTCGAGGCATGGACCGTCGCTCCGGGAATCACCGCACCAGTGGGATCGGTGATTGTCCCTTCTATCCGGAAGCCGTTTCTGCAGCTCTGCTGAGCGAATGCCAGGGACGGCACCAGCATTCCGGCCAATGCCGCCATTCGGCACCAGTTGTTGCTCATGGTGTGGTCGTCTCCTGATATGAAAATCACGAAGACGCAGGAAATGATCCAATCCTTTGCAAGGAAGGGCTGGATACTTGCAGGGAACGACAGGACTTTTGAGATGAAATCCGTTGGCAAGACCGGCCGACGCCGAGTTGTCGGCCGTCCTCAATCTCACGAGTTTACAGGCCTCGCTCCTCGAACCACAAGTTTCGTGTCTGCCGGCCCTCGGCGTCATCAAGCAATGTCGCTGACAGCAGCTCTTTATTGTTTCGCATCGATCGTCACGTTGTGCTTTTGCGCGATTTGCTCAATCGCCTGGAGCTGTTGAGCGAGAATATTCGCATCCTGCTTCGCTGTCTGCTGCAGGTTTGGATCTTGAGCCGACTGGGCCTCGGACTTGAATTGCTTCACACCCTGCAGGAGATCTTTCACAACCGCCTTGATGTATTCTTCATCGAACTGCGGGCCCGACAGGCCCTCCAGCTTGGCGATCAGTTGCTTGTCTTTCTTGGATGGCTCTTTGGGCACACTAACCTGAAGCTGTTGTGCGATAGGCTTGAACTGATCGTCGAGCCGCGTGCGATTCTCCGCGATTTTCTGTCCAAACTGTTTGACATCGTCGCTTTGCGATTTTTGCTGCGCCAACTGCCCCAGTTGCACTTCGGCAACATCGCTTTCCAGAACGGATCTCACAAAGTATTGATCTGAGGGCGAAGGTTGGTTGTTCGTGGCCGTTCCCGACGGGCCTGCGCCTGGTTGGTGGCCGGCCGAGGGCTGCTGTGGCTGCTGCGACTGCTGTGGCTGCTGCGACATCCCTCCGGGCGCCGAATTCTGCGCGAGAGCTGTCACGCTCGCCAACAGGACGGTCGCTGAAAAAAGCAGAGTCTTGCTACTGTTTCGCTTTGCAATCATTCGAGTATTCTCCTTTTTCGCAAGAACGAGAGTTGTAACTGGTTCCGCACGCATGCCCGCCGTGGCATCGGCTTCTTCACGAATCGACATCGGGCCCGTCAGGCTTGATTCGATGCAACCGGCTGGATAGCGAGTTGCCTGGGGGGATGTAGAGCTGGGCGATCCGCCAGGGGCCTCGGTTGCTTGATTCGACAGCGGATCGCTATTTTGGCGAGCCACAGGCTAAAGCCGCGCCCTTTTAAGACGGCCTGGGTGACGGCGGCTAAAGCTGCGCCCTTTCAAAGCAGATGAATCCGCCACATGAGCGAGTTTTTACACAGGTTCTTAGCCTGATCCGTTTCAAGCAAATGAGCCAATCATCCGAACTGCCATACTTCAAGGCGATCGCGCGGGTTCGCTACTGTGCCGTGTAGGTGTAGTCCGCAGACTTCCAGACTGCGTCGATTTCCCACCACAACCGGACGTACACGGTGACCCCGTTGGTCGGTAGATCGCTCACGGTCACAGTGGTGGCCGTCGTTGAGCCCGACTGATAGAGGTTGTGCGAGCCCACTCCGGTGGTGCCCACGTATAGTTGGTAAGCCGCGGGCCCGGCCCCGGCCGTCCACGTAAAGGCCACGCTGGA
>JBEKZJ010000089.1:0-19911 GCA_049509995.1 Occallatibacter sp.
CCTGGAAGCCGGCGCGATTCCCGTGTCAGCTTGAGTTAGCTCTCAAGTTGACGTTCCGAGTGGAAATAGCCTGCCGGATACGACCGGCACGGAAGGACACAGCCCTATGAAATGGCAAACTCTTTGCAAGCTCAGTCTGATCGGCGGGGTTTGTTGCACGAGTAACTTTGCCCTGCTCTCCGGCTCTGCTCAGCAACTGGCGAAGCCGGATACATCGGCGCTAGCCCCTGCTGTGCAGATGTCCGCACCCCTTCCCGAGGTCAGGCTGGACGGCAATTACTTTTCCGCGGGCGGGAAGCGATTCCTGCCCGTGGGGGTTAACTGGGTGCCGGCGAAGGCCGCGATGCAGTGGCCCTATCAATGGGATGCGGCAGAGATAGAAGCCGACTTTGCGCAGATGCACGCGCTGGGCGTAAACACGATACGGCTCGACTTGGTGTGGTCGTGGTTCGAGCCGCGGCCAGACGATTACAATCCGGAAGCCTTTCGGCAGATGGATACCTTGATTTCGCTCGCCAACCGTTACAAAATCTATCTCCATCCGGAGATGCTGATCGGCGGCGAAGTGGGCGAAGCGTACTGGGACGTGCCGTACCGGCAGGGACGGAATCCGCACTCGGACCCCTTTATGCTGCGGCTGGAGACCGACTTTGCTCAGGAGCTTGCGCGCCACTTTGGGAAATCGAGCGCGATTCTTTCGTGGGACTTAACGGACGAACCGCCTTTCTGGATTGTCGCGGGCTCGACGACGGACTCGATGGCGATCAACTGGACGCGACTGATCACGGGAGCGCTGCGGCGCTACGACACGCTGCATCCTCTGGTGGTGGGGACGTCAATGGAGGACGTGGGGCACGGGCCATTCCGGCCGGACCTGCTGAAGAATGAAGTGGACTTTTTCAGCGTTCACCCTTACACGATTTACGCGCCGAAGCTGTTTCCGGACCCGATGCTGTCGGAGCGGCAGACCTATGGCGCAGCCTTTGAAACGGCGCTGACGGAGGGAGCCGGCCACCCGGTGATGATCCAGGAGTTAGGGGCTTCGTCGGCGCAGTACCAGCCAGAGTCGATTGCCGCCTATGAGAGGACAGCCATGTACTCAGGGCTGGGGGCGGGAGCAAACGGCTTTCTGATCTGGTGCTACACAGATGCGGCGCCTGGCCAGTATGCGAAGGTTCCGTATTTGCGCTCGCCACATGAGACGCGGTTCGGCATCGTGACATGGGACCGCAAGGAGCGGCCGGCTGCGAAAATGCTTGCCGAGTTTGCGAAGACCATGGCGGGCCTGGATCTGACAGGCATTGAGCCGGCGCCGGCAGAAGTGGCGTTGCTGGTGCCGAACGAGTGGTCAAAGCCGTACGGAGACGCATCGCACTTTGGCCTGACCGGGCCGGAGTACGCACCCTACACCTCGACGGCGGAAGGCGGTTCCGTGAACGGACAGGCACCCACAACGTACCCGGACGACAACACGCGGCTGACGGGCGCATGGCTTTCGTCGTACATCCTGACGCGGCGCGCGGGCATGAAGGCAGAGTTTCCGCGCGAGTATGACGACTGGCAGAAGTATCCGATGCTGGTGCTGGCCTCTCCGCTGACGAGCACGGACACAGCGCTGGTGCATGTGCACACGGACTTCTGGGGCAAGGCCAAGGCGTACGTGGAAAACGGCGGAGTCGTGTATGCCTCTGTGAGCGCAGACGCGGCGATTCCCGACATGGAAGATCTTCTCGGCGCGCGGCTTGTGGATGGTGCACCGGCGCGGGAGGTGACGCTGAAGATTGTGGCTCCCTTTGGTGGCCTGAAGCCCGGAGACACCTTTACCTACACTGCGTCTGCGGATACGCTGAACCAGTGGACCGCGACGTTGCAGGTGGGCAGCGGTCAGGTGATTGCCGTCGACCAGGATGGGCGGCCTGCGCTGGTGGCGCATTCGCTGGGGCGAGGAAAGACCTTGCTGTCAGCGTATCCGATCGAGATGTACCTGGCCAATCAGCCAGTCGCGTTTGAAGGCAAGGACGCGACCTACCGCATTTATCAGGCGCTGCGCGAGTGGGCCGGCGTCAAGGCGACGGTGTGGACCGACGATCCCTCAGTCGAGGCCGCGGCCCTGAACGCGAAGGACCACGGATATCTGGTGGTGGTGAACCATACGGCTCAGACCAAGCAGATATCGATCCAGACTTCGTTGCCGGTGCGGGCTCTGAGCCGCGTAACGGCAGACGGAAAACAAGCAGTGACGCAGCAGCAGTCGGGATGGTCGCTGCAACTTGATCCATACGATGGAGCTGTGTTGGATTGGAAATAGGATCCAATCTGCGCATAGGGAGTATGCATGATAGCTGGCGTTGATATTGGAGGCACAAAGATTGCTCTTGGCCTCATAGACGACAACGGGGCCGTGGTTACCCGCACGGAGATTCCGGTTCAGATGGAACGCGGCCCCGCCAACGCGCGCGACAGAATCCTGCAGATACTGCACCAACAGGTTCTGGAGACCGGTGCTGGATTGACGGGCATCGGCATTGCGTGTACGGGCCCGGTAGACCCAATTACGGGCGAGCTTGGCGACGTAAACACACTTCCGGGTTGGCAGGGCTGGAACCCGGTGCGGGAGTTGGCCGACGCCTTCGGCGTTACGGCAGCTCTGGAGAACGACGCGGATGCGGCGGCGCTGGGTGAGGCACGGTGGGGAGCAGGCCAGGGCAAACGCAGCCTGATCAGCATTACGGTGGGCACTGGCATCGGCGCCGGCATCATTTTGAACGGAGACGTATACCGGGGAGCGAAGCATGCCCACCCGGAGATTGGCCACCACATAGTGGAACCGGACGGTCCACCGTGTACGTGCGGCGCCTCAGGCTGCTGGGAGAGCTTGGCGTCGGGGCCCGCGCTGGAGCAGTGGTACGCGGAACAGAACCCGGACGACGACCGTCGCACAGGCAAGGAGATCTGCATGTTGGCGCGGGCGGGTCATGCCTCAGCGCAGCGAGCAGTGGAGCGTCTGGCGAAGTATCTGGGGCTCGGGCTGTCCAACGTGGTGTCGATACTGATGCCGGAGGTGATTGCGCTGAGCGGCAGCGTGATGCAGAGTGCCGACCTGCTGCTGGACCGCATTCACGCGATCGTCCGCAGCAAGTGCCGTCTGGTTCCCGTGGAGAACTGTGAAATTGCGGTTTCATCCTTGGGCGCCAACGCCGGTCTGATTGGCGCCGCACAGGTTTGGCACAGCCGCTTTGACCGCTAACTGGAGGAGAAGTTGTGAAACGTACATCGTACCGTATTGTTGAGGGCCCTTATCTACGCGACCTTCTGGATCAGCCGCAGGCTCTACAGGACACACTCAAAGATCTCCGTTGTAAAGCAGACCTGTTTGACCGCATCGCGCAGATACGGCAGCAGGGGCATGCACGCGTGGTGTTAACTGGCATGGGATCTTCGCTGCACGCGTTGTATCCACTGGAGCTTATGCTGACCGCCGAGGGGGAAAGCGTTACCTGCGTAGAGACGTCGGAACTGATTCACTCGATGCCCAGCCTGCTGGCCAGCAGCACGATTATTGTGGCCGTGTCGCAGTCGGGCCGAAGTGCGGAGGTAGTTCGCCTGCTGGAGCAGAACACGCAGCGGGCAACGGTCATTGGCGTTACGAACACTGCGGACAGCCCGCTTGCCAGGCAGGCGAACTTGCTGATGCTGACTCAGTGCGGAGAAGAGTTTTCCGTCTCCGCCAAGACATATGTGGGAACGCTGGCCGCCCTGGAGATTCTGGGAGCGGCATGGCGCGGCGAAGTGGCCGACGCCTTGTATGCCGAGATGCAGGCAGGCCCGGTGCTGGTAGCCAGTTATCTGGCGCGTTGGCGCGAGCATGTGGAGTCGCTGGCCGACGAGATGGAGAACATACGCCAGCTATTCATCGTGGGACGAGGGCGGTCACTGGCTTCGTGCGGGACGGGCGCGCTGATCACAAAGGAGTCGACACGCTCACCCGCGGAAGCCATGAGCAGCGCGGCCTTCCGGCACGGTCCGATGGAGATGGCAGGGCCGGAGACCATGGTGCTGGTAATGGAGGGCGAAGCCAATATCCGCGCGCTGAACAGCAAGCTGGTGCGCGACATACGCGATGGCGGAGGACGGGCAGAGCTAATCGGGCCCGCCGCGGAGATTGCAGCCCTGCGCATTCCCGACAAGCTGACACGCCTGCTGCCCATTGTCGAGATTCTGCCTATCCAGATGCTGACATTGGCCCTTGCAGCAAACGCAGGCTTTGAAGCCGGAAACTTCATGCACGCAACAAAGGTTACGACCGAAGAGTAGCAGCAAACCGAGGCACAAACTCCATGAAGCGCAGCAAGTACCTGGTAACGATTGTTTTTGCGATCTTTTTTGTCATGTCGCTTGTGACAAATATTCTTGGCCCAATTGTTCCGGACATTATCCAGAGCTTTCACCTGAGTCTTTTTGCTGCTGGGCTTCTTCCCTTCTCCTTCTTTGTTGCATATGGGGTGTTTTCGATTCCTGCCGGCTTCATGGTCGAACGCTGGGGAGAGAAGCCGGTCATCCTGGGAATGTTCTCAATTGCATTGGCAGCGTCGCTTTTGTTTGCGTGGCTGCACATCTTCCCCGTGGCGATGGTATCGCTGTTTTTGATTGGGAGCAGCATGGCTGCGCTGCAGGTGGCCATCAACCCTCTGCTGCGGGTGGCCGGGGGAGAAGAGCACTTTGCCTTTAATTCGGCATTTGCGCAATTGATCTTCGGGATCGCGTCGTTTGTGAGCCCGCAGATCTATTCGTATGTTGTCCGCAACCTGGAACTGGCGCCGGGTCGGAACTTTTTTCTGTCGACACTGGCCGCAATCGTGCCGGAGACGATGCGATGGATCTCGATGTACTGGATTTTTGCGATTGTGATCGCCGCCATCACGCTGGCTCTGGTCTTCTCGCGGTTTCCTGAAGTGAAGCGGAAGGCGGATGAATCAGCGGGTACTTCCGGCATGTATCGCTATCTTCTGCAAAGACCGGTGGTGTGGCTCTACTTCTTCAGCGTGTTCTTCTATGTGGGGTCGGAGCAGGGTACGGCGAATTGGATGTCGGAATTTCTGTGGAAATATCACGGCTACAATCCGCAAACCACCGGGGCATTGGCAGTGGCTTGGTTCTGGGGCCTGCTAACCGTGGGCTGCTTCGTGGGCATGATCCTGCTGAAGCTGTTTGACAGCCGCCGCGTGCTCGGAGCCTTCGCCATCGGTGCGCTGACCTGTCTTTCCGTGGCGCTTTTTGGTCCGGCCGCAATCTCCAGATTTGCGTTTCCGTGCATAGGGTTGTTCGCGTCGGTGATGTGGCCGATCACCATTTCTCTCGCGCTGAACTCGGTGCTGGAGTACCAGGGAGCGCTGGCCGGAATTATGTGCTCAGGAATCATGGGAGGAGCAATCATGCCGCTGCTCACGGGGCGGATCGCCGACTCATTTGGCCTGCGCACCGGCATGTGTCTGTTGTACGTAACCTTTGGGTGGATCTTCGCGGTTTCGCTGTGGGCAAAGCCTCTCATCACCAATCGGAAATTTGGCGAGGGAAAGCTGGAGAGCAGTGCGGTGTAGAGCGATGCGGAAGCGCGCGAAGAAGCCTGTCCATTCGCTGGGAATCCCGGATCTGGGTAGAGCGGCCTCACGAAAGGTGCTTTTGAGATGGCTTCAGAGTAAAAAGGTTCTAAGGGGTTGTGGTCTGCGGAGCGCGGCCCAGGCTCTGCAGATACCTGCGGTAGTCATTGTAGAGAACTACGGTGGGAGGACCGCCGGGGGTGATGCGCGACCCTGGAGCATTGAAGAGGCCCGGGTACTGGTAGCAAAGGATCTTCTCAAAGTTGGGGAAGCGTTGCATGTCCTGAATAAGCCCGCCGATGGGTCGCGGGACGAGAGCCTTGCCGTCAAAGAGGAACGCCTCCATATCCAGCCAAAGATGCGTGCCGGTTTTGTCGCACATGGATTGCCAAAGCTGCGCCGCCTGCTCGCCGGTGATATCGCCGGCAGGCATGCGATGAAAGGCGAATGGGCAGACGATATCGAGGTGCTCGAGGACGAGCGGCCAGACATCGCGCGACTTGAGCATGCCATGGGCATTGGGAGCCAGCATGAGCGGCTTCTCCGGGGCGAGGCTTCGGCAATAGGCCTGGAACTCGCGAAAGAAGGCAATGACCTGTTGCCGGTAGCGGTCCTTCTCCTGTTCCCCCTGGTCGGGGACGAGGCTGCCATAAGCTTCCGCAGAAACATACCATCCATAGAAAGACGGATGATGGCCATAGCGGCGCCATAACTCCGCGGCGACCTGCTTGGACCAGGCGAGTGCGGCGGGACTGAAGTCGAACCAGGCATAGGCGCCGACGCCGAGAAAGACATTCATATTGAGCCGGTCGGCCTGAGAGAGGATAGCTTCGATGGGGTCGCGGGAGGTCATGGACACGCGCCCTGGGAAGAGGGCGGAGGGATAGTAGGCGAGTCCATGATAGCCCGCGGTGGCGATGTTGTTGTCGCCGTAATGGGCCTCGTTGCGAAAGACTTCCTGGATCACCACGGTATCCATGCCGAGGTTGTGCATGGCGAGGATCTGCTGACGCCAGTCGTCTTCAGTGAGCTTGCGGATATCAGCGTTCCAGTGGCTGCCTTCTTCCTCGCTCCAGTGCACGATGCCTACCCAGGCGCCATCGACGGTACGGGTGGAGCGAACGGAGGAAGGCAGCACCTGGACTTCGCGTTCGGCACGCACCTGGCGGCCACCACAGGTAGCGACAAGAATGACACGGTGGCGGCCTGGCCAGTCCTGAGTGGAGCGGCGATAGAAGATGCCGGCACTGGCGTGGGCGGGAATGCGCTGCAAGTTTGAACTCACAAGCGCGGACGGAGACTCTCGATCAAGATAGAGAGCGAGCATGAACCTGCGGCTGCGATTGCCGGGGTTTTCAACCGCTCCGCGGATGTCGAGCATGATCTTGTCGGTTACCGGAGAGGGCGGGATGAGGGCCAGCCGGGCCACGGGCTGCTGCCCGGAAGCGGAAATCCACGCCATGCCGCCCCACAGCAGCGCTGGCAACCATTGCAGGCGAAACCTTCTCATTTGATGCCTCCGCTTGTGTGGAAAGCCTCCAGCCACGACGCGAGGTCCGCTCCAGAAGGCCGGCAGGCTTACCGAGACCGGCTGCCAGATCGCAAGCAGACGAACGGCCTAGTGGCCGGATTCAAACACGAGTGCAGCCGCCCCCTGCACGCCGGCAAAGCGTCCGGCCTTGGCAGTGCGGACCTGGGGCTGGCGCTTTGTTCCGAAGTGCAGAAGCTTTGCCACCTGCTTTTCCACGCCGGGAACGAACTGCGTGTATTCCTCAATAAGACCGCCTGAGAGAAGCACTGCCTGGGGATCGACGAGGTTGAAGAGATTGGCGATTCCCTCCGCCAGAAATTCGGACATCACCGCATAGGCTTTTTGCGCGGCGGCATCGCCACTGCGTGCAAGATGGTTGATTTTAAGGGCAAGGTCCGCGTCGTCGATCGTGCCCTCGGGGACGGCTCCGCCGAGTTCGCGATAATTCCGGAGCAGGGCAGCAGTAGAGACATAGGCTTCCAAGCAGCCGTTACGGCCGCAGTTGCAAGGCCGGCCGCCGGCGCAGATCACACCGTGCCCGATGGATCCGGCAAAGCCGTTCTGGCCGCGCAGAAGTCTGCCCCCGGTAACGATGCCACCGCCGATGCCCGTGCCGATGGTAAGGACTACAAAATCGGAGAGGCTACGACCGAGGCCGAAATACAGTTCCGAAAGCCCGGCAGCCTGCGCATCGTTCACGGCGAAAGCAGGCAAATGAAAGCGTTCCTCGGCAAAGCCGCGCAGTTGGAAACCAGCCCATCCGGGGAGATTGTCGGTGGCTGCGAAGATGCTGCCATCGCGATGATCGATGGCGCCGGCAGTGGCGATGCCAAGGCCCACCGGCTGGAAGTGCTTGTCGCGGGCGGCTGCCAGCACCTGTTCGACAGCCTGGACCAGACCGGCGATGATGGCATCGCGCCCTTTGCCAGCGTCGGTGGGCGTCTGGGAAGTCAGGAGAACTTCTCCGCTGCGCTGCACCAGGCCGGCCTTGATGGAGGTGCCACCGATATCCACGCCTATTGCAGGAGCCGAGGATCCGGACTGCTCAAGAGCATGCACGAAGTTGGCGGTGATGACTCCGGGACGAGTGATGGCCGAGCCGACTATAACGCACCATGCGCCACCGTCGATAGCGCGGCGCGCCTCCTTGGGAGTAGAGATATGCCCCTCAGCCATGATGGGGACATCGAGATGTTGCGCCATCTGCACGAGCAGCGTCCAACTGAAGCCTTGATTGTCGCGGGTGCGCTCGGTATATCCGTTCAGGGTGGTTCCCACGCAGTCGGCGCCGGCAGCGGTGGCGGCCAGGGCCTCATCGAGGGTGGCGATGTCGGCCATGACGGGCAGGCGTAGCTCCTGGTGAATCCGCTCGATGAGCATTTGCCAGGGGTCGCCATCGGGCCAGACGCGATTCGTGCAATCGAGAGCAATGATGGAGGCACCAGCGGCGGCCAAGGCGGCGGCAGCGGCGAAATCGGGTGTGATGCGCAGCCCCGCTGGGCCATACTGTTTCTGGATGCCGATGATGGGGAGCTTTGTATCCTGCCGCAGAGCCGCTATATGCTCCGCGCTGTTGACGCGCAGGCCGGCCGCTCCTCCGCCTATCGCAGCCAGTGCTATGCGACGAATGGCGTTCGTGTCTTCCAGAGGATCGCCGGGGGAAGCTTGGCAGGAAACGATCAATCTGCCTTTCAATTGCTCAAAAATCGCGGACATTCGATCTCCCCATTTCCTTTGCATGGCAAACGGACGGCAGATTTTACGCCCGCCGCCGATTTGTATTATTGTATAGCCTACTATGGTGTGACAAGATGGACGGGCAAATGAGATGAGTGTGAGGGACCGCTTCCAGCTCCGCCGGAACGGCGGGGAGCGCGAAATAAGGCGGAAAACAGGCCCCAGGCTTGGGGTGGAACGGATAAGAGAATGAACAGCATGCTTCTTGCCGGGGCGCTCCTGGCGATTTTGTCAGGCCTGATGAATGGAAGTTTCACCCTGCCGATGCGGTTTCTGGGGCGATGGGAATGGGAGAACGTGTGGGGCCTGTTCATCGTGATTTCATGCCTGCTGATGCCGGCCGCGATTGTGAGCGCAATTGCGCCGCAGAGCTGGACCATTATCGCGCATGCGCCCGCGCACGCCGTATGGATTGCGATTCTCACGGGGTTTGCGTGGGGGTTTGGGGCATTGCTGTTCGGACAGAGCGTGAGCGCAATCGGGATTTCGCTCGCCAATACCCTGGTGTTGGCGATTAGCTCAGCGCTGGGGTCTCTGCTGCCGATCCTGCTGCTGGCCCCGCACAAGCTGCTGAAGCCCTCGGGAGAAAGAATCCTGGGCGCTGTGACGGTGGAACTTGCAGGCATTGCGCTGTGCGGCTGGGCAGGACGAATGCGCGAGCGGGCTGCGGGCGTTGACGCGGAGAGAGGCGGCATGGTGGGCCATGCGCGTCCGGTCGGCGTCGCGCTGCTGATGGCCGCTGGAGCGGGCGTGCTGTCGGCGGTGTTCAATATCGGCTTTTCCCTGGCGCAGCCGATCGCGGACTATGGCCGCGCGGCGGGGCTGAGCCAGTTTTCAAGCGTCAACCTGATCTGGTGGATCATGCTGGCTGCAGGTTCGGTAGCCAACCTGGGATTCTGCTTTTACCTGTTCCGCAAGAACGGCAGCATCAAGAAGTTTGCCCAACCGGGGCGATCCCGGCTCTACGGCCTGTCGGCGGTGATGGCATTGTTGTGGGGAGGAAGCATTTTTGTGTACGGCGCTTCGGCTCCACGATTGGGATCGCTGGGTACCTCCATCGGGTGGCCCCTCAGCCTGGCGGTGGGCCTGCTGTTGGCGAACGCGATCGGGATCGGCTTAGGCGAATGGAGACAGGCTCCGGCACGCGCGCGGACCTGGATGTATTCGGGTATCGCGGTATTGCTGGTAGCGGTCATCCTGTTGAGCAGAGCAAGCTATTGAGGCGATTTCCCGGGGCCGCGGCGGAAGCTTGCTCAGTTGCCGGCGAATCCTCTGCGGCGCCTATCGCCGGGCCAGACGAGAGTTCGGCCCCACTGATGCGGGGCCCATCATCATTATAATTGCCTTGGAAAGGAGAGGAGAGCGGCTCACACGAGTGCCCGGGCTGGTGAGCATGTGTAGCGGACACCATTTCTCTGCACCGTGAGCTATCCTGATAGCCGGGAAGGCGGAGAGGTTTGCCCGAAAAGCTGCAAATAGGAGGTATTCTCTGACTGCGTTGGCAATGAAGAAGTCACAGTCACTCCGTACAGGCACGGTGCCGCACCCGGAAACAGTGGCGCGATTTTTTCTTGGCTTTCCTCCTGGCGAGCGAATACGCGGCCGGAAGGCATTTGAGGAGTTCAGCGCACTCGCACGGGGTCAGCAACGCAGGACGGCAATCATCAAGGGAAAACATTTTGTGGTCGATAGGGACCGTTAACTTTCGAGGAAATATCGATGCAAGGAAAAGAGCAACAACGCAAACAACTACCCACACCGGTGGCAACCACCCGCAGGAATTGGGAATTCGAACCCTTAGATAAGAATAGCTTCACACCGATGTACTTTCAGATCCAGACGCAACTGCTGAAAATGATTCAGTCGGGACGGCTGCGCGCCGGAGATTCACTGCCCAGCGAAGAAGAGTTGAGCCGGATTTACAGGGTCAGCCGGATGACATCGCGGCAGGCGCTCCAAGTACTGAAGAGCCAGGGATTTGCTACGCGCCACAAGGGGCAGGGGAGCTTTGTCAGCCAGCCGCGCGTGGAGAAGGACATCACGCACCTGCGCGGCTTTACGGCGGAGATGCAGGCGCTGGGCATCAAGGCTACATCGCGGGTGCTGGAGGCGGAAACCTCTCCAGCGCCTGCGGAGGTGGCGTCGCAGCTCGGCATTGCGGTGAATGCTCCGATTTACCGCATGCTTCGGTTACGGCTGGCCGACGGGTTGCCTGTAGCCATCGAGGAAATCCGGCTTCCGCTTGAGCGCTTCCCGGGAGTGGAGAAGCTTGATTTTTCGCGCCTGTCGCTTTACCAGACGCTGCGGGAGCGATATGGGATTCGAGTGAGCCGCGCGGACGAGATCTTGGAGGCGCGCTCGGCGACGCGCCGGGAGGCAGAACTGCTCGAGGTTCAGGCGCGGGCGAGCCTGCTGGTGATATCGCGCACGCTATGGAGTACGGACGGGCTACCGGTGGAGACGGCGCACTCCGCATATCGCGGCGACCGCTACCGGGCTGTGCTGCAGATCCCGGCGACCGCCATGGAATAGACCAGGTCCGAATCTCACCTGCAGGGAGACTGCGCCCGGGCACAGCCTGTACCGGGCGGAGTGGGCACGGCGAACAATACCTAGACACCATTCCTCGACGTTGAGACGGGGTCCCGCGGTCCAGTTGCCGTTTATGGTACCCTGGCTGGCGATGCGCCACGCGTTCGTACTCTCAAAAACGCACGCTCCCGCAATGCGGATTACACCCTTTTAAATGTTGCCGATCCAGATGCAAACCTGGCCCCAGGCAACCCAGCCCAGGAATGTGTAGGGCCGGACATCGAGACGGCGGGGAGTGCGCAACGGGCAGGGCGTCGAAATTATCGGCTTGACGCGGGATGCGTGCGTAGTATATACATCCATACTGAAAAGCAGGTTCGCATTCTGTCTGCATTGAGACAGAGACGCCAAATACCCCAAAACGGGGGACGTAACATTGTGAAAATGGAGGCACCAGTATGTGGTCCAGGATTCGTGCTCTAACATTGTTGTTGTTCATAGCGGTATGCTTCGAGAAGGCTCCGGCGCAAGTCACGAGCGCCGGGTCCATTGCAGGCCAGATCGTCGACAGTTCAGGCGCCCTGGTTCCCACGGCAACGGTGGTCGCGGTTCAAGCGCAGACCAACGCACATTGGAAAACTGTCACCGACAGCGGGGGGAGCTACATCTTCCCCAACCTGCCCGTCGGCACATTCACCCTCTCCGCTCAAAAAGACGGATTCAGCAAAGGGCAGATCAACTCCGTCATCCTCAATGCGGGAGACCAACTCCGGCAGAACTTCTCACTGAAGCCCGGAGCTGTGACCGACACAATCCAGGTCAGCAGCGACGCCATCAGTGTAGACACTGAATCCGCGAACGTCGGCGAAGTGGTCAACAATGCTGCAATCGAAGCGCTGCCGCTGATTACGCGCAACTTCATTGAACTGGTCGAAATTGCTCCCGGCGTATCGAGCGACATCGGCAGCGAACCGGGATTTGGTTCGGGCAGCATGCTGGCCGTCTCCGTCAACGGCGTGCGCAACAACGCCAACAACTGGACCATCGACGGCGTACCCAACCTGGATGTGTTCAACGGCAATAACGCCATCGTTCCCGATGAAGATGCCCTGGCCGAGTTCAGGGTCGATCGCGGCAACTACACCGCCGAGCAGGGACGCAGCGCCGGCGCTACGGTCAACGCCATTTTGAAGTCGGGCACAAACGATTGGCACGGATCGGCCTTCGAGTTCCTTCGTAACACCGACCTCGATGCCAACACTTACTTCAACAAGGTCGGCCCGGACAAGGCCGACTGGGGCGCGCGGCCGGCAGAACACTACAACAACTTTGGATACACCGCCGGCGGCCCCATCAAGAGGGACAAGCTCTTCTTCTTCTGGTCCCAGGAATTCCGCAGGCTCATCCAGCCCGTTGGAACGGTCTCCACAAGGGTTCCAACGGATCAGGAAAAGAACAACGGGGATTTCTCTGATTACGCAAGCATCGGCATGAGCGAGCCGCTGGTAACGAATGCCCTGGCGGCCAATCCGCTCTGCGTCGGCTGCGAGGCAGGCAAACCCTTTCCCAACGACACGATTCCCGCGGGACTCTTGAGCAAGAACGCACAACTGCTGCTCCAGACCTACTACCCGAAAGCCGGAACGTATAACGCGCAAAACGGCACCAACTTCAGCTCATCCGCTTCTACAACGACAAACACGCGCGAAGAGCTGATCCGGATGGACTATAACCTGAGCGACAAGTGGAAGATGTTCGCGCACTACGTTCAGGACCAAAACCACATCGCGTCTCCCTACGGCCTCTGGGGCGAGAACGTTCTTCCCCATGTAGGTTCGAGCACGGAATTTGAGCCGATGCAGAGTTTTGCCTTCAACATCGTCGGCACGCTCACTCCCGATCTGATCAACGAAGCGCAGTTTGGCATCTACCACAACATCATCCGCATTCAGACGTCTCCTCTGCTCAATCGCGACCTGGCGTCCGGCCTGGACATTCCCTATTACTTCCCGAATCACATCGATCCGCAGAACCGCATTCCGGCGATGTCCTTCGGGCACTATGCGGGAATTCAAACCATCTGGCCGTTCCTGAACGGCTTCTTCTACCACAAATGGACCGACAACGTTTCCTGGCACAAGGGCGCCCACAACATCCGCTTTGGAATCCTTCTTACCCAGCAGGGCAAGAACGAGGACAACGCCCCCAATAACCTCAACGGCACCTTTAGTTTTTCGGGGACGGCATTCGACGGAATCCATACCGGCAATGACATGTCCGACATGCTCACCAACTTCGCCGATTCCTATAGCGAAAGCATGAACAACCCCGTGCAGCACCTGCGCTACTGGGACGACGAAGCCTACGCTCAGGATCAGTGGCAGGCCTCGCACCGCCTGAGCCTGACTTTTGGTCTTCGCTATAGCTACTTCGGACCGGAGATTGACCAGAACAATCTGCTCACCAACTTCCTCACGCAACTCTATCAATCGTCTCTTGCTCCCACCGTTGATCCCAGCACTGGGAACCTGACGAACATTCCCCTGTCGCAGTTGACGAACGACGTATATATGCCAACCAACGGAATTATCGCTGCCGGCGTAAACTCTCCGTGGGGCGAAGCCGTATTCGAAGTCAGAAAGTTGAACATGGCGCCTCGCGCCGGATTCAGCTACGACGTCTTCGGCAGGGGCAAGACCGCTCTGCGCGGCGGCTACGGAATGTACTACGACCGCACGGCTCCGTATGAGCTCTATGCAAAGGCCAATCCTCCCTTTAACGCAGTCGTAACCCTCCATAGCGTCAAGGTGGACACCCCTGGGGAGAGCGGAGGAGCGCCGATCAATTCGACAGTCGGCCTCTTCGGCTTCACACCAAAGCAACCCCTGCCCTACAACCAACAGTGGTCTCTTGGAATCCAGCAGGAAGTGCTCCGCAACACCGTGGTGAACCTGGACTACATCGGCACCAAGGGAATTCACCTGATGTACGATTCCATGCTGAATCAGAACACGCCTAACCTCGAGGTTGCCCAGGGCGCTATCAACGTGGATGCGGTGCGGCCTTACCAGGGCTACGGGACGATCCAGATGGTAACTCCCGAGGCCTACTCCAATTACAACGGCCTGCAAGCCTCGGTCAGGGAGCAGTGGGGCAGCAAGCTCACGTTGAATGCCGCCTACACCTACTCGAAGGTTCTCACCGATTCATCCGGCGACTTGAACGCCGTGCAGAACCCCTTGAATCCGAAGGCTGATCGCGGCCCTGCGTCCTTTGACAGAACGCATATGCTGGTCTTCGATTATGTCTGGCAGTTGCCGGCTCTTTCCGGCTACAACACCGCAGTGAAGACGGTCTTGGGCGGATGGCAATGGTCCAGCCTGATGAATGTCAAGAGCGGAGAACCCGTCACCGTCGGTTTGGGCGTATATGCCAACGCCGGTGAAACAGACGGCCCGGAGAGGCCAAACCAGGTCGGAAAGGCAACGGATTACAAGGGCCTCAATGACTGGATTGCCCCCGGTGCATTCACTGTCCCAGCACAGGCAACATTTGGAAACGCGAGCCAGAGCAACGTACGCCTGCCGCGCAACACCCAGATAGACAGCTCCCTTACCAAGAACTTCAAACTGCATGAGCAGTTCCGCTTGGAATTCAAGATCGAAGCGATCAATGCCCTCAACCACACCGAATTCAACTCGGTAGACGACAACTTCTATCCGGGTAGCCCGACTTTCGGTCACCTCAACAATACAGGCCTCCCGCGCATATCGCAGGTGGGCCTGCACCTCATGTTCTAAGAAGTTTCTGTAAGTTGAAGCAATTTGCAGTCACTACTACGCGCTGCGGCCATTCCGTAAAAAACGGCTTGGCCGCAGCGCATTATCTTGCCCCCTTCCAACATGATGCCGCCCCTCAAAAGACATTTAGATGGGCTCGAACCGGGAGAATTTTGGAACATGTCGATCGCATCGGAGTTGAATTCCGCTTTGGGGCCAAAATCGCGCCGTGCGTTTCTTCAGGCCGCCGGAGCAACCGGACTTGCGTTCTTCGGCCGCCAGGTGTGGAGCGCCGCGCTGCCGGAGAGCGCTCGTCAGTCTCTGGCCCGCAGAGGCAAGGCGATTACGCTGTTGGAAGATGGCGGATTTCAGGGTTTGGCCTGGGGCTGGCAGTTTACCGCTGGCGCCAAGTTGGCGGATATTTCGCGCAGCGCGGGGCGGCGGTCGGTGGAGGTGCGCACGGAATCCGGAGACTACGCGCGCTTCCTGGTATTGGGGCCGGAGATCGGGAAAACCTATACGCTCAGCGGCTGGGTGAAGACGGCAGGAATCGTTCAGCAGGAAGAAGCGGCGGGTGCATATTTCACCGCGTCGCAGTTCGAGTTTCAGGGCCGGCCCACGGAATACACCGTGGACGGCAAGCAGATTCCGGAGAAGCGCTTCGGCAACTATACGGGAACCGCGGGCTGGCAGCGGTTCTCGCAGAGCTTCACATGCCTGCCGGGCACCTCGTGGTTTGAGGTGGTGGTGGGAATCTATCGCGCATCCGGTTCGGCCTGGTTCACAGACCTTACCTTTGTCGAAGGCGCTGCCGCGGTAGATTTTGACGATGCGGTAGACTGCTGGCAGGCGCTGGAGTGGGCGCACAAGGATGCTCTGCAAAGCGGCCCGCGCACCAGGCCGGCAGCGGCTATCTTGCGGGATTCCCTTCCTGTGCGCGGCGCAGCCTCTGACCCGGCACAATTGGCAAGGGTGCTAGGCGAGACCTACGATGTCGTTTTCCTGACGGCGGAGCAACTGGCCGATCCGAAGCGGTTGAATCGCGCTGCTTTCGACCTGCTGGTGCTGCCCTACGGCGAAAGTTTTCCCCTGCCTGCGCGCGAGGCTGTGGAGGAGTTTCTGGGCGATGGCGGCGACCTGCTCAGCACCGGCGGATATGCCTTTCAGGCGCCACTGGTCTCAAAAGCCGGCAAGTGGGAGTTTTACGATGAGGCGGTGAGGGCCGAAAGCGGGGAGAACCTGCTGCCGGCCTTTGCAGAGGCAGGCACCGCGTGGGCCGCGCTTGGGCCCAAGTATGCGAACGCCGAAAGCGCGGCGCTGCCGGAGGCAGGACAGCAGACGGCAGGCAAAGTCAGCGTGCCCAGCGGGCTGTGGAATCAGAATGCAGCCTGGTACTGCGAACTGCCGGGCGGCGCCGAGCGCGACCAATTTTTTTTGCGGGGATGGATACGCACGGCAAATGTGCGGCCCGCTCCCGACGGCTACGCGTACGCAGGCATTGAGCAGCTCGACGAAAAGGGAGAACAGATTTACGCGGCGAGCCTTGAGCTGGAGCGAATCCGGGAATCGCTGCCATGGCACAAGGTGGAACGCCTGATTTATCTGGCGCCCGGCTGCCGCAAGCTGCGCATTGGATTTGGCTTGAGAAACGCTACGGGCACAATCTGGGGAGCGCAGTTCCGCCTGGAGCGCCGCTCGCCCCAGGTGCGCATCAATACCGCGCTGGGATTTCCCCAGGATGAGCTGCAGATTGCGCCCGAGCAGATCGGAATGTTTGACGCGGATTTCCGCCTGAAGCGGGTTTCTGCGATTCGTCCGGCGGCGGGACAGAGGATCATAAGCGGCAACGGGGAGCTGAGCGGAGGCTTTGAAGGCTACGCCGCAACCTGCGTGGTAGGCATGAACCAGGCACGGTGGATACCGTTGCTTGAGGCATACGACGGAGTGGGTCGAAAGCGCGGCGCAGCCGGCGCGTTGGTGCATCATGTGCGCGGCGCTTACGCCCGCAGCAGTTGGGCGTTTTTTGGCGTGGAGAACCAGGACATCTTTTCCGCTGGATCGGCGCTGGGAGAAAGCACCCTGCGCGCAGTGAGCCAAGCGCTGGCAAACAAGTGTTACCTGCATGCGTGCGAGACAGACTTTGCGGCATACCAGCACGGTGAGCCGGTGCACATGTGTGTGCTGGCGACGAACCTGAGCCGGAAGAGCCAGGAGTTGGAATTGCTCTGGCAGATTGCCGCGACCGGCGCGGACCAAGCCGCGTACCGGACGAGCCAGAAGGTGACGATTGCTCCAGGACAGACGGCTCGGGTGGAGGCGGAGTGGCATCCGGCTTCGTTTGCGGGTGAGCAGTATCGCGTTACGGTCCAGTTGGCCGCAGACCAGCAGGTGGTCGACCAGTTGGAGACGGGCTTCGTGGTGTGGAGCACAGAGACGCTGCGTAAGGGCCTGGCGTTTGCATTCAGGGAGAACTATTTCCAGGTAGACGGCCACAGTCTGTTTCTGCAGGGGACGGACGACTATCTGCACACCTTCATCGACCAGGACGAAAACCCGCTGACGTGGAATAACGATGCCCAGGGCTGCCGGGATTCCTGCATCGATGTGTACGAGAACCTGTTGGGTCTGCGGGGGCCGCAGCAGCGTCCGACCAAGACATGGTGGCGGTGGATCGACGCCATGCTGCTGAACGTGCAGCGCGTGGGCGGCGCATTTTTCCCGGGCATGCTGGTCTTCAGCAACACGGCGGTAAGCAACCAGGATCTAGCCGAGCAACAGGCCTACGTGCAGGCGTTCGCGGCGCGCTACAAGGATGCGGCGGGAATCATGTATTACCTGAATGGCGATCTGGAGTTGCACGATCCGAATCTGCCGGATATTCAAGAGATGTATAACCGCTATCTGAAAGAAAAGTACGGGTCGGACGAAGCGCTGCGGAAGGCGTGGGCACTGACGCCTCCGGAAGCTCCGATCGGCAAACTGACGATTCACTCAGGCAAGGACGACTGGCGGGACGTGCGCACGCTGGACGACTTTGAGTTTCGCACGCAGGTGGTGCGGCGCTGGCTGAATGCCCTGTACGACTCGATCCGAAAGGCCGATCAGCGGCATCCTGTGACCGCGGAGTTCTACCAGCTACCACTCACGGGAATCGATTTGTTGACCACGCTCGGACAACTTGAGCTGGCAAACTTCGGCTACTTCAACTCCGCGGGCGAAGACTACTATCGCTTCCCGCAGGTGTGTAAGTTTCTGGATCAGCGGGTGCGCGGCAAGGGGCTGAACGTAGGCGAATTTGGGGTGAAGACGCACCCGGCGTGGTTGGATGCGGAAGACTATATCGCCGCCCGCAGTGAAGCGTATGAGCAGGCATACTTCCTGGGTATTGCGCACTATGGCTTTGCCCTGGGCGCATCGAAGATCCAGAACTGGTGTTGGAAGTATCCTTCGGACCTGCCGTTCGAATGGGGCATCAACTACCCCAATGAGCTGATTGCACGCGACGTGCGGGCCATTTATCGCAACACCGGGCTTTTCTTCCGCATGCTGCGGCCGCGCTATGAACCAGGCGACGTGCTGCTGCTGATTCCCGGCGAGAACCGCAAGGGCGGCCAAGGCATGCGCATCCTGGAAGGGATTTCCAACGGCATTCGGCTGCTAATCGATCAACGTGTGTCCTTCTCTACGCTAGCGGACGAGTTCATCGACGAGCTGCCCGCGAAGGTGAAAACGATTCTTTATCCGCTGCCGTACTGCCCGAACGAGAAAGTGGTTGCGCACCTGAAGGAGTTCGTGGAGCGGGGCGGGCAACTCTATATCTCCGGCGACATCAGCTACGACGGATTGCGCCAACGGACACAGACGCAGAGGCTGAGGGACCTTTGCGGCGTGGAGTTTGTCTCGGAGCGTTTTGCGAATATCGACTATCAGAACGGAGCTCTGCCGGTGGTGGGCAAAGCGGCAGGCTGGCCGGAATACGTGGCGGCACCGGGAATCGTGACACGTTTGGCGGGGGCGCATTCGCTGGTGGAGAGCCGGGACGGCAATCCCGTGGTTACTGAGTTTCAGCTTGGCAAGGGACGCGTGATCTTCAGCGCAGACCCCATCGAGCTGCATGGCGATCCGCGGTATCAGCTTTACGCGCATGCGTTCTATCGTGCACTGTGCGAAAGCCTTCACATGAGCGGCGAGAAGATCGAGCCGGCGCAGGCGCCAGTGCATTGCTTCCGTGTACCCTCACAGGACGGACGGGAGATTACCGTGCTGGTAAACCACAGCGAGAAGGACGCCGTGCGCGACTTAGTGGTTTCTTCCAGTGCCGGGGACGTAAGCCTGTCGCTGCAGGCGCGGCTGTCCGGCGCCGTGGTGGCCGGAAAGGACAAGCGAGTGCAGGCCGTGGAAAGCTCGGGGGATGTACGGGTGAACCGGGAATTGCTGATCGGCAGCGATCTGCACTTCATGGCCATCTCCATTAACGAGCAACCGCTTGAAAGCTCGCGCGCGCTGCTCTTGCTGCCGATGGGAGAAGGTCGACTGCGCATTCCCGGCGGCAGTCGATGGCGGCAACCGGTGGTGCTGGTGGGCGAAGTGGCCGGAGCGCAATGGAAACAATACGAGAGCTTTCCGCCCGAGCAGGATAGGAGCATGCTGAAGCTGCCTATCCAGGCAGTTCGCTCCCTGAGCATGATGATTTTGTGCGAAGCCGCGGATCAGGCGGCTGCCGTGAAACAGGTGG
>JBEKZJ010000009.1:0-61938 GCA_049509995.1 Occallatibacter sp.
ATGCGCTCATAAGCAGTTTGATTCCCACAACTATGAGCCCCGTGCCAACTATGATGAAAATTAACCGTCCGGACCATGTCGAACTTTTCCGACTTCCGACGGAGACAGATAAGATGTCCGCCTCGTAAAACTTCTTTCCGAAAACACCGCCCGCTATCCCTACAAGGCCGGCAGCAATCAGAAGGATGCCCATCTTCCTTACCTCTCGACAATTCCTTAGTAACCATCAATCCTGGAGTCTCGGGCTAGCGGCCAGAAGCTGCCTTTTACGTCTTCCCTTTGCGGCTGCCCAGCAGGCCTTCCAACTCTTCCTTGAATTCGCGCACGTCCTTGAAGTCGCGGTAGACGGACGCGAAACGGATGTAGGCTACCGTGTCCAGCCCCTTGAGGTGCTGCATGATGAGTTCGCCGATCTCGCTGGTGGTCCGTTCGCGCTCGGGAGCGTCCACCAGAAAGGTTTCGGCGGCGTCGACGAGGGCTTCGAGTTTGCTGGCGGGGACGGGGCGCTTCTCGCAGGCGCGGAGCAGGCCGCTCAAGACCTTCTGGCGATCGAAACGCTCGCGGCGGCCGTCTTTCTTGACCACCATGTAAGGGATTTCGTCGATGCGCTCGTAGGTGGTGAAACGGCGATTGCAGCGCTCGCACTCGCGGCGGCGGCGGATGGAGTCGGCCTCCTTGCTCTCGCGCGAGTCGACGACCCGGTCCTGCCCGAAACCGCAATAGGGACATTTCATGGTTGGGTCGATTTTACGGCATGGGGCAGGTGTCAGAGATCAGGGATCAGAGAGCAGAGAGCAGAGATCAGAGATCAGAGATCAGAGATCAGAGATCAGAGATCAGAGAGCAGAGAGCAGAGATCAGAGATCAGAGATCAGAGATCAGAGATCAGGGAGCAGGGACTAGCAGGGCCTTGCTGGCAAGGGCGGTCAGGCCGTCGAGGGTGTCGAGAAAAGCGGAGGCGATGGGCGGCGCGTCGGCGAGGTGAAAGAGCAGTTCGGCGTTGTTCCAGGCCGATTCGCGGGCGGCGGCGACGCTCCAGGCGGCGAGGGTGTCGTCGAGGGCTGAGACCGGCGGCAGGGCGTCGCCGAGGAGGCGGACGTGGAGGGTGGTTTTGGCCGCTTCGATGAGGCTGTCGAGGGTGGTGTTGACGGCGGTGTAGTCGTTGTATTGGGTGGTGCCGTGTTGGGGCGTAATGGACGTGGCCTGACAGGTGGCGAGGACGGCCTGCGGCAGGTCGTGGTTGATGTGGGCGTTGATGCCGGCCAGGGCGAACTGGATGCGGGCGATGGCGGGCTGGTTGCGCAGGGCGAAGAGAGCCTGCCAGCAGCCGGGCGTGGATGCGCCGGAGAGAGAGGACTGGACGGCAGCGAAGTAGAAGCGGGCGAATTGAACGTCGAGGGCGGCGATCCAAACGGGATCTACGAAATTGGCGGAGTTGGCGAGGCCGGCGGAGTTGGTGGGACCGGAGGCGTTGACGCGGGATTCGACGGCATGGGTCACCTGGAGATAGAGCCAGTTGAACCACTTGAGGCCGTCGCCGTCGATGCAGGTGGCTTCGATGGTTTCGAGGATCTGGACGACGTCGGCGGTGGTTTGCGGGGTGGTCTGGACGGCGGCGAGAAGGGCGGAATCGTAGGGGAACATGGTGGGCTATGATAACCGGGAGGCGCCTCCATTGGAAAGCGACAGGACCGGGATGGTTGGGCTCAGGCAGGACCCTGGTGGTTTGAGCCGTCAGAAGTGCGAGAGGTCGAATTTCGCCATCCGTGCAGGCGAGCGGTACAAAAGCATGGACACCTAAGGGAATTCCTCACGAGATTCTGCACCGCACAGACAGAAGTTCGGCACCGGGCTAGACTGTGCTCAGAGTGCAGGCTTTTCCTAAAGGGCGAGTAGGTGAAAGTTGCTCGCCGGTCCACAACGAGCATCGATGAGCTGATGAGACGCATCGTTCCCAGCCGTTCCGTCACCATGAGGCTGCTGGCGATCACGGCCCTGTTGGGTCTGCTGGCCGCCATCTATCTGCTTGCTGTTCGTCCTTCGCAGTTGCAGTGGGGCGCGACCCGAGAGGAGGCGGCGCACTCCATGCCGGGAGACGACCTTGTTTCCTCTCCATCTTTCTGTGCGACGCGAGGGGTCACCATTCACGGCAGGCCGGAAGACATCTGGCCCTGGGTAGTGCAGATCGGATATGGCCGGGCAGGATTCTACGGCTACGACCTGATCGAGAATCCCGGCAGCAGGACGGGAATTCGCAGCGCTGATTCGATTCTTCCCGAGCTGCAAGATCCGAAGCCCGGCGACGTGCTCCCTATTAGCTCAATTGCTTCCCTGGTCTTCGGATTGATCCAGCCGAACAGTTATCTCATCTGGCAAGACGCCGCAAAAGTTCCGTCGAGCAGCTTCGTTTGGGCCCTGTATCCGATCGACGAAAGCCATACGCGCCTGATCAGCCGCATCCGGCTTCGCTACCACTGGACGGACCGGCGGATTCTGCTTGACCTCTTCACCGAGTTCGCCGACCCGGTTGCGGTGCCGAAGATCCTGTTGGGGATCAAAGGGCGGGTGGAAGGACGAGCTCTGCAGCCGCTGGCAGAAGAGGCCGCCGAGATCATGGTCTGGTTCATCGCCCTGGCGGAGTTGGCGGCTGCGGCAGTACTCATCCTCCGCCGGCGCCGCTGGGGCGTTGCCTGGGTTCTTGGGTTCGCCTCGGGGCTCCTGCTGCTGTTCGCCCTCTACGCACACGCTCCGATGTGGATGGGCGCGGCGTTCAGCTTTGTCCTTCTTGGCGGGCTGCTCCTGTCATCGCGAATGAGTTCCGGATCTTCTCAGCGAGGTTGAGTAATTCGTGCTGTTCCGCGCGGGTGGCCGCACAACATGAGCTGCCTGGCACGCATCGAACGGGTCCCGAAGGAACTCCGGAGGACGCCTGGCAAGCCCGAGGTGCTGCTTCGCTCAGCTCAAAAACTCGGCGATGGCCCCGACTACGGTTTGCTGTTCGTCTTCGCGGAGTTCGGGAAAGATGGGGAGGGCCAGAACTTCGCGGGCGGCGCGCTCGGACTCAGGGAAGCTGCCTTGGTTGTAGCTGAGACTCTTCAAAGCGTCCTGCAGGTGCAGGGGGACGGGGTAGTAGATCTCCGAGCCGATGCCGCGTATGGCGAGAAACTCGCGCAGGGCATCGCGGCGGCGCGTGCGGACGACGTACTGGTGCCAGATGTGATGGCTGCCGGGAACCTCATGGGGCAGGACGACGCCGTGGATGGGATACGGGCCGGATTCGGCCAGGCCCGCCGCATGAAACAGCGCGTGATAGCGCCTGGCCACGGTGCGGCGGGCCGAGTTCCAGGCGGCGATGTACTTGAGCTTGACGTGGAGGATGGCGGCTTGAATGCCGTCGAGGCGGGTGTTCCAGCCGATTTCGTCGTGGTAATAGCGGCGGCGCATGCCGTGCTGGCGGAGCATTTTGACGCGCTCGGCCAGTTCGGCGGAGTTGGTGGTGACCATGCCGGCGTCGCCGGCGGCGCTGAGGTTCTTGGTGGGATAAAAACTGAAAGCGGCGATGTCGCCGAGATTGCCGGCTTTTACGCCTTGCCATTCGGCGCCCCAGGCCTGGGCGGCGTCTTCGATCAGCTTCAGGCCGCGCTCTTGTCCAAGACGAGCAAAAATAGTCCAATCGGCGGGCTGGCCGTAGAGGTGTACGGGGAGGATGGCGCGAATGGGAGTGGGTTGGGGGCCGTTGAGGAGGGCTTCGACGGCGCGGGGCGAGAGGTTGAAGGTGGCGGGGTCGATGTCGGCCAGGACGGGAGTGGCGCCGGCGCGGAGGATGGAGCTGACCGAAGCGAAGAAACTGAAGGGGGTGGTGACGACGGCTGCGCCGGGGCCGAGTTGGGCGGCGGCGAGCGCCAGCCAGAGGGCATCGGTTCCGGAGGAACAGCCCAGCGCGTGGGCCACGCCGAGTTGGGCGGCGGCGGCGCGCTCAAAGGCGGCTACCGGCTCGCCAAGGATGAACTGCTGCGTCTGAAGCACGGCCCCGATCGCATCCATCAGTTCCTGGTGGAGGGGGCGGTACTGGCGCTTGAGGTCCAGCATGGGCACGGGCTGGGCGGTTTGGGACTTGGGCGCTTGTGGCGGGCCGGCGTTTTGCACGTGACTATGTTACCAGCCGCGCGCTTTCCCGCGTCTCACAGGTTGACGGGGCTCGGCGATCACCTGATGGGGATTCGTGGTTTCCGACCCTTGGGGCGGTTTTTGCCGCGAGCAATAGTCGCAAGGATGGGGCACCCGGCTTTGGTGCGGAACGGGCAGAGGACGAACCTGCGTTTGTGGTTTCCCAGGTCTTCCGCCGCGGTCCGCCACGGCGGAAGACCTGGGGCGCCCGGCGTCGGCGGGGAGCGGACCGAGGACGGCGGCGGGCTTGAAAAGGTTTGTAAACACATATAATGTTGTGACATTGCGGGATTTGGCGGGGACCGGGTTTCCGGAGCCGCCCGCCGATTTGTCTTTCAACCAAAGCAGCTGCATCTAAACAACCAAGAGAGTAGGAGATCGGCACATGGAGAACAAGCCGGCACAAAACATTCAGGACACATTTCTGAACACGGTCCGCAAGGACAAGACCCCCATTACGATCTATCTGGTAAGCGGCGTCAAGCTGACCGGAAAGATTCGTTCTTTTGACAAGTATTCAGTGCTTCTGGAGAACAACAGCCAGGAGCAGTTGATCTTTAAACACGCCATTTCGACGGTGGTGAGCAACCGGAGCGTGCTGCACACCGAGCATCGGCCGATTGCGGTAGGAACTGGAATTGGACCGTCTGCGGTGACGGCGCAGTCCGTCACGCAAGCGGCCGCGGAGCAGCGATAGCAGGCGGGGAGCGGTCTCGATTGGCAGTTGAGGAGAGCAGGACGGTGGGCGCCGGTGGAAGGCCGGAGCGCGCGGTCCTGGTGGGAGTGGACCTGGCCCGGTCAGCTCCGGGAGGTCGCTCGCGCGGCAACCGCGCAGGCGCGGCGGGTGCGCGGAAGGGTGTGGTGCGCCCGGACGCGGACGCGACCCTGCCGGACCCGGATGAGGGAGCGCTGGAGGCCGGCGCACGGGAACAATACAATCTCCAAAGCGGCGGGCCTCAATTGGGGCAGGCGGCGGCGCGGGCGTTTCCGGGGTTGGACGCGGAGGAGTCCCTGGCCGAATTCCGGGAGCTGGTTGCGAGCGCGGGCGGGGTGGTGGCCGCGGAGCTGATGCAACGGCGATCGCGGCCCGATCCGGCGACGCTGATCGGGGCGGGCAAGGTGGAGGAGATAGCCGGGGTGGCGGCTGCGACGGAGGCCGACCTGGTGCTGTTCGACTGCGACCTGTCGCCCACCCAACTGAGGAATCTTGAGGCCGCGCTGCCGTGCCGGGTTCTGGACCGGACGCAGTTGATTCTGGACATTTTTGCGCGCCACGCACGGACCCGCGAGGGGCAGTTGCAGGTGGAGCTGGCGCAACTTGAGTACATGCTGCCGCGGCTCACCGGGAGGGGCAAGTCAATGTCGCAACTGGGCGGCGGCATCGGCACGCGCGGGCCTGGGGAAACCAAGCTGGAGACGGACCGGCGGCGGATCCAGAGCCGCATCGACCACTTGAAGGGGGAGCTGGAGGCGGTGCGCCGGGTGCGGGGACAGCAACGGCGGCGGCGGGAGGCGGTTCCGGTGCCGACGGTGGCGCTGGTGGGCTATACCAACGCCGGCAAGAGCACGCTGTTCAATCAATTGACCGGGGCGCAGGTGCTGGCTTCGCCGCGGATGTTCGCGACGCTGGACCCAAAACTTCGAGCCATAGAACTGCCCAGCCGACGGAAAGTGCTGCTTTCAGACACTGTGGGGTTCATCCGCAACCTGCCGCACACGCTGGTGACCAGCTTCAGGGCGACGCTCGAAGAGGTGGCGCAGGCCGAGGTGCTGTTGCACGTGAGGGACGCGGCTTCGACCTATGGGGAGGAACAGAAGGCGCAGGTGGAGAAGGTTCTGGGCGAGCTGGAGTCGTTGGACAAGCCGCGCGTCGAGGTGCTGAACAAGATCGACCTCGTGGGGGAGCACGAACGGGAGGGGCTGCTGGCGCGGGCGCAGACCGGGGGCGAGGTGGTGGTTTCAGCGCGCACCGGGGAGGGAATGGAGGCGCTGCTCGTGGCCATCGACGGGGTTTTGCACTCCGATCCGGTGATCGAGGCGGAGTTGAGGGTTCCGCAGCAGGAGGGCGGGGTGCTGGCGGCCATCGAGGCGGGGATGGTGGTGCACAGCAGGGAATATGAGGGCAACCTGGTGCGGCTGAGGGTGAGCGGGCCGGCGTCGCTGGTGGGGCGGCTGAGGAAGTATCGGGTGCGGGACGAGTGACGATGTTTCATCTACGCGGCGTTGCCGGTCTTCTATGATGGGCTGTTCCAGCCGACAAATCTTTGCGCCCACCGTGTGGCACACAATTCCCCCCGCGATCAAAGGAGGCCGTATGAACCCCGCAGAAGGCGCCGCAGGCCGCACCATTACCACCCTTTCCAGCCGCGAGGTGTATCGCAACCACTGGATGCGGCTCAGGGAGGACGAGATTCTGCGGTCCAATGGGAAACGGGGCATTTTTGGAGTGGTGGACAAGGACGACGCGGCCATCATCCTGCCCATCGACCGGGGCCAGGTGTGGCTGGTGGAGCAGTTTCGCTACACCATCCAGGAGCGGGCGCTGGAGCTGCCGCAGGGCGGCTGGGAAGAGGAAGTGGAAGACCCCGAGGAGCTGGCGCGCGGCGAGCTGAAGGAGGAAATAGGCCTGCACGCCGCGGAGATGACCTACCTGGGATGGCTGTGGATCGCCTACGGGTTTACGCGGCAGAAGCAGCACGTGTTTCTGGCTACCGGGTTGACGCACACGGAGAAAGACCCCGACGCCGAGGAGCACGACCTGGTGGTGCGCTCGGTTGCGGTTGGTGAGTTCGAGGAGATGATGCTCAACGGGGTGGTCCGCGACAACTGCACGGTGGCGGCGTGGGGGCTTTACCTGCTGTGGAAGGCGCGGCGGGGTTGAAGCGGTACGTCGGATCAGCGGGATTGCGGGATGCCGGCAGCCCTGCCGGCGGCAAAGTAAATCTGCTGAAAGGCGCTGGCCTCGAAAAGGCTTCGTGCTCGGGTCTTCCGCTGGATTTCTCCGACCAGGTGAGAGACTGCCCTGTAGGTTTTCATCATCTGTTGCACGGATGCCCGTTCACCTCGGGATTGACGCACAAAGGCGTTGCAGAGTTCGCGCATCACGCCTTCGACGGTCCCATGGTGAATGTTGGGGTCGATTCCACTCAGGTCGCTGAGCGATTTCGATAACCGGCGATGCACAGTCTCGAAGACGAACCAGTCATGAGTGGGTTCAGGGCCAGGGCCGTACCAAGCGCGAGCAACCGAGTTGGGGAGATGAGGAGCGGAATCGAGCTTTGCGGATGCGACAGCCAGACCCAACTCGAACGGCATGTTGAAATGGGGCGTTCTGGGCGGAGTGCGGTCCAACTGAACCCTGGAGAGATCATGAATCGAGTAACGGCAGCTGCGGATCAGGTCGATGATCTTGTCGAGCCGGTTCTGGCCGCCCGGAATCTCGATGGTCGCGCGAGGCCTGAGACCAAGATGGATCAGGCCTGTAATGTAGGCAAGATATAGCCGGCGAAAGCGGTCGTCGTACGGGATATTTAAGAAGACGGACTTCTCGGAAAACTCAAGCGTTTGCATGGGCGCGGTTTCTTTTCTTCCTCACTGAACCGACCTCTTTCTTCGCCACTGCCTTCGTTGTCCCGGAAGATGCGGACCGTGATTTGGGGGCATGAGCCTCTCGCCGCCGGGATCCCTTTTCATCGACAAGACGAATAAGGAAGTCCTGCTCGGCTCTTGTCAGCCCGAGTTCCTTCCCAATCTCGTCCAGTGTCGGCATCGGGGTCGTGATGGTAACAGAGTGCGCCATATCAACTCCATGATACCGCTTTCCGCTTTTTCCCGTGTGGGGATTTTGCCGGTTTGGCGTCCTATCCGCGTTCTCGATGGGGATTCAGCATGTGGGGCACGTTGGACCGACGGACTTGACGCGGCCGGCCGACGATTCTACAGGACCACTTTGTAAATGTTGCCCTTATTGTCCACGGCTACGCCAAAATGATTGTCCTCCGGCACGCCCAATTGTTCACGATGAAACTCCACCTGAAGGACGGTCCCCCGATCTCCGGTAGCGACTGCCTGTCCAACATTTTCGCTGCCCAGAATAGTGGCAACATAATATCCCTGCCCGTAAACGGCATCCCAGGCGAAGGCCAGGTTGGGCTGCGGCGGATAGCTGGCCGGGGTTCCCGGCGTCTTGGCGTTTACGAAAGACGCCGTAACAATCGTCCATGTTCCCTGGAAGGACTCTCCGTTCGCCTGGACCAGAGTGATTTTTCCTGATTGCCTGTAGATGTTGGTGAGCTTTGCGGTGAAGGCCGGCGGGGGAGCCTGTGCTGCCGCCGGTCCCTGGACGGGGAATAGCCGTTGAGCGAAGGCGGCGGCGCCTCCCGAGGCCAGGCAAACGCCGAACAGGGCGAGAATAAGTGCAAATCTGGCTTTCATGGGAAACCCTCTTCTCCAGTAGACACCCCGGGCGTGAAAGAGTTACGCGCGTTGCGAATCCTACCCGCGCTCTTCCAGGGGAATGTACGGTGCGGGGTAGGGAGGGCCAATGTACTCGGCGCGGGGACGGATGAGGCGGTTGTCGTCGAGTTGCTCGATGACGTGTGCGGCCCAGCCGGCGATGCGGCTGATGGCGAAGATGGGGGTGTAGAGATCGATGTCGATGCCCAGGGTGGCGTAGGTGGAGGCGGAGTAGAAGTCGACGTTGGCGTTGAGCTTCTTGTCGGCGTTGATGTAGAGCTCGATGGCGCGGGAGTAATCGAACCATTTGGGCATGCCGGCATCCTTGCCGAGCTGCTCGCTCATTTTGCGGAGGTGGGTGGCGCGGGGGTCCTCGGTTTTGTAGACGCGGTGGCCGAAGCCGGAGATCTTCTGGCGGGCGGCGAGCATGCCCTTGACGTATTCGACCGGGTCTGCGCCGGCCTTATCGATGGCGTAGAGCATGCGCATGACGCCCTCATTGGCGCCGCCGTGCAGCGGTCCTTTGAGGGCGCCGAGGGCGCCGGTGACGGCGGAGTGGATGTCAGAGAGGGTGGCGGCGATGACGCGGGCGGCAAAGGTGGAGGCGTTGAGCTCGTGATCGGCGTGGAGGATGAGGGCGATGTCGAGAGTGCGCGTGGCGGTTTCGGAAGGTTTCTCTCCGTTCAGCATCCACAGGAAGTTGGCGGCGTGGTTGAGGGAGCGGTCGGGCGGGACCACCTCTTTCCCTTTGCGGATGCGGTCGTAGATGGCCACCAGCATGGGCAACTGCGCGGTGAGGTTGTAGGCTTTGCGCACGTTGGCGTCGTGGGAGTTGTCCTTTTCGTCGGCGTCGTAGAAGCTGAGCGCAGAGACGGCGGTGCGCAGGACTTCCATGGGGGTGGCGGAGGTGGGAAAGGCGCGCAACATGTCGACGATGCGCACGTCGAGCGCGCGGGCGAGGGCCAGTTGCGCTTGGAACTCGCGCAGTTCGAGCTGGTTGGGCAGGATGCCGTTCCAGAGCAGATAGGTGGTCTCCTCGAAGGTGGAGTGGTCGGCCAGCTCGTGAATGTCGATACCGCGATAGGACAGCACGCCCGCTTCTCCGTCGATCCAACAAATCCCGGAGTTGGCCGCAACAATCCCTTCCAGACCCTTCCCAGCGACAACAGTGGACATAACTTTCCGTGCTCCCCATGCGGTGGTTTTTGGCGGCTGCGGCGGATGTCCTGGCCCTCTGCCCCATCGACGACGACCCGTCGCTACCACCCCAGGAAGCAGAAATCGCTTCCCGGGGACCCCGGCAGCTGCCACCCCAGGAAGCAGAAATCGCTTCCCGGGGACCCCGGCACGTGGGGGCCATTGAAGAGCCCGGCGCCCAAATTGCAGTAAAGATGTTTATAACGTAAGGATTCGATGGTTGTCACGGAGAGTCGGACGAGAGGGCGCTGAAGCGGCTTTCCACCCCGGCGACGAGGGCCTGTCTCTGCCACCCCTGGAAGCAAAGACCACTCCATGGGGACTCCGGTCGCTTTACCCCGGCGAGCAGGAAACACCACCCGCGCCCCGCCCCGACCCTGGAGGGCGCCCCGGCACCCGGTACCCGGCACCCGCCCCTGTCGCTGGAGACTCGGGCGGGCCTGCGATGCGGCCTGGCGGGCGTGCGCTCAAGGGAGAGAGCAGTGTTTTTCCGGAAATTTTTGGTTCTTTCGATATATCAGAGTCCGGGTTTTTCGATATATTGTCTAGGTTCCCCCAGAGGTGCGGGGGTGGACTCCGGAGAGTTTTGGAAGTTGAGGGCTGGAACTTCCCGGAGACACTGGGAGTTTTTGAGGGAGAATCCCCCCAAGCAGCGTCTAAAATGGTACAGAAGGCCGCCATTACCAAGGCGCGAGCCGTGCCGAGAGGCCCTGAAGTGTGGGTCGCCGGGCCGGCCACCAGAGAGAAGAAAGGCAGAAAAATGAGTGAAGAAGAAGTCGAAGACACCCCTAGAACCTATTCCGGCGCGTTTTTGGCGGCGATCGCCGTGGCGTTGCTGGCCGCGTTGGGCGGCCTGATCTGGAGCTACACGCTCAGCGGCAGGCTTGCGACCCAGCAGACGGAATTGGCCGAGGCCAAGGCGCAGAACGTGAAGCTGGAAGCCGAGTTGCGCGAGACCGACGCGCGGCTGAATGTGGCTACCGACGAGTTGAAGACATCGCTGGGGCTGACGCAGAAACAGTTGGACACCCGGGCACAGGAGCTTCAGCAGCGCGAGGCGCGCGATGAGGCCACGGCAGCACGGCTGGCGGGCGAGCAGAAGCAGACCGCGCAGCAGGTGACGGCGGTTTCCAGCGCGGTGACCGACGTGAAGACCGATGTGGGCGGGGTGAAGACCGACGTGGCCAAGACGCAGAGCGACCTGGCCAACGCGGTGAGCCAGTTGATGTCAATGAAGGGGGATTTGAGCGGCCATAGCAGTCTGATCGCGCGCAATGCGGCTGAGTTGGAGGTTCTGAAGCACAAGGGCGACCGGAACTACTACGAGTTCACCCTGGTCAAGGGCCAGAAGAAGCCGGTGGGCACGGTGAGCCTGGAGTTGAAGAGGGCCGACGCCAAAAAGAGCAAGTTCACCATCGTGGTGTACGCCGACGACAAACAGTACGAGAAGAAGGACAGGAACCTGAACGAGCCGCTGCAGTTCTATAGCGGCAAGGATCCACAGCTGTTCGAGATCGTGGTGAACTCGGTGAGCGGCAAGAACACGATTACCGGGTATCTGTCGACGCCCAAGAGCGCGCCGGTACCGGCTTCTACCGGTCAATAACCGCGGAGTGGGGCGCGAGCACCAGGCTGGGCTGGTACTGCAGGCCAAAGGTAAAGCTCAGGTCCTTGCGCGTGTCCCACTGTTGTTTGTCCAGGCGAAAGGCCGCGACGATGGTTCCCTCGACGGTCTGGCCGGGGTCGATGGTAGCTTGGAGAGACAGCCCCTTGCCGTGCGGCACGGGCATCGACGGATAGGCGAGAAAGACCCGGTCGTAATCGGCCGCAGTGGCGGCGTAGCTGGAGTGGATGCCGTCGGGCAGCGTGGCATTGACCAAGGCGTTGCGCAGGAAAAGCGGGATTTGGCTCTGGTTATGCAGCTTGATCAGGGCAAAAACATAGATCTGGTCGTAGGTTTCCTTGGGCATGCGGGCGCCGTTGGCGTCGAAGCCCGAGGTTTCAGTGTGCTGCGGATGGACCCATACCTGCTCGATCTCTCCGACGGCCGGAGGCGGCTTTTGCCCGGAAATCACATAGATGGCAATGATGGCGGTGACCACCAGGGCGGCGATTATGCTGGCCCAGACCACATGGCTGGAACCCTTGGTGAATGCCTCGCCGCGGGCAGCATCGTCCAGTTCCGGGGAATCCTGCTGAAGTAGGCTCATAGACGCCCTTATCTTATCCCCACCAGGGCAACGCGGGCCATAAATTTCGCTCATGGCGGCGCGAAATCTTCCATTCCTTTGTGCGGAGAGAGGTGACTTTTGGTCAGAGAGCCTAGGCTGGCGAGGGAAGCTGTCCCAAATGCAAGAAGCCGCCGCACTTGCATGCGACGGCTTCCGGGCCTGGGGCACGCCGTAGATGAGTTGATAAGATGCCAGTTCTAAGCGCTCGGTGAGTCAAAATGTTTGCGTTCTATGGTCTCGGCCTGAGCGCGGCGAGGAAGTCTCCCGGTTCAAGCGTATTCAATACATCTTCAGGGCTTAGCCAGGCGCGGCGGAGCTGGCGGAGGCCGTAGTCCATCTTGCCCAGGTTGCGGGCGTCGTGGGAGTCGCTGCTGATGACGATGCGGCAGCCGAGTTCCTTGGCCAGGCGGAGGTCGCGGTCGTTGAGGTCGAGGCGCTCGGGGGCGGCGTTGTGCTCGACGGCTACGCCCAACTCGGCGGCGCGGCGCAGGACCAATCCCAGGTCCAGGGCGAAGGGTTCGCGGCGCAGGAGCAGACGGCCGGTGGGATGGCCGAGAATGCGCACATACGGGTTTTCGATGGCGCGCAGGACCCGCGCGGTCATCTCTTCGCGGCTTTGCTCGAAGCGGGTGTGGACGCTGGCAATAACGATTTCCATCTGCGCCAGGACTTCGTCGTCGAGGTCGAGGGCGCCGTCGGCCAGAATGTCGACCTCGATGCCGGTGAAGACGCGGATGCGGCCCTCCATGAGGCGGTCCACTTCGCGGACGCGCTGGATTTGCTCGAGGGCGCGCTTCTCGTCCAGGCCGTTGGTCATGGCCAGGTTCTTGGAGTGGTCGGTGATGGCGATGTAGCGGTAGCCGCAGGCCAGGGCGGCGTCGGCCATCTCGCGGATGGTGTTGTGGCCGTCGGTCGAGTCGGTGTGCATGTGCAGGTCGCCCCGGAGGTCGGCGGCCTCGATGAGCCGGGGCAGCGCGTGGCGGGCGGCGGCTTCGATTTCGCCGAGGTTCTCGCGCAGTTCGGGCGGAATCCAGTCCATGCCGAGGGCGGCATAGATCTCCTGCTCGGTGGCCGCGGCGACGATGGAGTTGTCGTCGAGCCGGGCGAGGGACCACTCGCTGAGGGTGTAGCCCATCTTGAGGGCGCGCTGGCGGAGGGCGACGTTGTGGGCCTTGGAGCCGGTGAAGTACTGCAGCGCGGCGCCGTAGGAGGCCGAGGGCAGCAAGCGGACATCGACCTGGAGGCCGGTGGAGAGATGAAAGCTGACCTTGTTCTCGCCCCTGGCGATGATGTCGTGGATGCCCGGATAGGCAGCCACGTAGTCGACTGCGGCGGCAGTGTGCTCGGGGGCGCAGGCGGGGCCGGTGACAAGCAGGTCGAGGTCGCCGGCGGTTTCGCGGCCGCGGCGCAGGGAGCCGGCGGGGGTCACTCTTTCAATGCCCGGAAAGGCCAGCAAATAAGCTGAGATGCGCTGGGCGGCGTCTTCGGCGATGTCGATGCGATAGCGGCCGGCGCTGCGGCGATAGTCGTCGATGCCCTTGCGCAGCTTTTCAATCTGCTTTTCGCCCATGCGCGGCAGGCCGGCGAGGCGGCCTGCTTCAATAGCTTCGGCGAGTGCGTCGATGCTGGCGATTTGCGCAGCGGACCAGAGGAGCGCGACGGTTTTGGGGCCCATGCCGGGGAGCTTGAGGAGTTCGAGAAGGCCCGCGCCGTACTTGGCCAGCAGTTCCTCGCGCAGGGGCAAAGTGCCGGTGGCGGCGATGGCCTGCAGGTTGGCGGCCATGCCCTTGCCGATGCCGGGAATTTCGAGCAGGCGGGCGGTGTCGGGCGCGGCAGTCGTCAGGTCCACGGTGGTTTGCTCAGCGGCCTCGGCAGCGCGGCGATAGCTGCGGATGCGGAAGCCGTCGCCGCCGTCGATCTCGAGCAGATCGGCGGTCTCGGACAGCAGACGGGCCATGGTGGGGTTGTCCATGGCGGAAGCGTAACAGAGATCGGAGAACAGGGACTAGGGACTAGGGAACAGGGAACAGGGAACAGGGAACAGGGAACAGCAAGTCAGCAGGCCGGCGGATAGGCGAGCCGGAGCGCCAGAGGGTGGGCGGCGGCGTAGCGGAGCGGGTGGATGGAAAGGCGCGCTCGACAGGATACTTCCCGTGACTGAACAGTGCGGTGTGACGGAGGAAAAGAATTTGGGCGCACTTCAGGTACACCACCTGGCGGCGGTCTTGCGGTAACGCCCGGTCTTACGCGCGCCTAGGCTGCGCTGTGGGCGGCGTCCTTGAAGCGGATGACTGCGTCCGCCTGAGGACCTTTCTGACCTTGGACGATGTCGAACTCGACGTCATCGCCCTCTTTCAGCGTTTTGTACCCGTCCAACTGAATCGATGAGTAGTGGACGAATACATCCGGCCCGTCTTCACGTCCGATGAATCCGTAACCCTTGGCGTTGTTGAACCACTTGACCTTCCCTTTGTACTGAGCCACAGGCTCCCTCTTTCTTTGCGTCTTGCGGGGAATCCGGCGAGCGAGGGTGTCGCCCGCCGTAACTATTATGACGGGGAAACCGGAGGAATGGTTGGTCTATTTTTTCGCGAGGCATTCCATGAAGTGAGATGGGCCGGTCTTCCACCCCCGTCGCCGAAGTGGGTGCCGGGGTATCCTTCAGGGTCGGGCATCGCCGGGGTCCCCGGTTTGGAGGGCCGGCCAGGAGTGGGAAGTCCCGGTGAGAGAGGGCGGGTGCGTGAGGGGCGCAACACGGGCTGCGGAACGAGCGGGAAATGCCAGTGGATCCTCGAAAGGCATACCGCAGGGGAGCAGTGGATGGGTTAAAAGAGGCTGCGGAAAAAGTCTTGTTTTCGCGCCAACATCCCGAGAAGCGGCCCTCAGGGGCTAAAGCCCACGCTGATTCTGTGGCACTTACGGCACGATTCGCCGCGGCGAATCGTGCCCTAAAAAGAAACGGGATTTCGATTGTGCTGCAAGTTGAACAATCCAAACAGAAACAGCGTGTTTGGGCAAATGCAGCGAGTTAGCCCCCGCTGAAGCGGGGATAGCAAGTTAGCAAGTTAGCGGCGGCATCGTCGGACGCAGTTTCATCCCTCCGTGGGTCGGCAACGCCGGTGGGCGACTAAAAAGAAACAGGATTTCGATTGTGCTGCAAGTTGAACAATCCAAACAGAAACAGCGTGTTTGGGCAAATGCAGCGAGCTAGCCCCCGCTGAAGCGGGGATAGCAAGTTAGCAAGTTAGCGGCGGCATCGTCGGACGCAGTTTCATCCCTCCGTGGGTCGGCAACGCCGGTGGGCGACTGATACAAAACCCTCGCGAATCCACGCTGGAACGAGTTTTTCCGCAGCCTGTAAATCCCATCCCTGCTAGCCGTGCCCTTTCAAAGCAACGAGTTTATCCGCAGGCTGCAGTGGGTGTTATTTCTTGCGCTTGCCGGCGATGAGGCGGGCATAAAGGAGCACGCTGGTGAGCGTCTTGCCGTCCAGAATCGCGCCCTGCTCGATCATTTTGAGCACCTCGGAGAGCTTGACCAGGCGCAATTCGATCAGTTCGTCCTCATCCCAGTCGGTGTCGCCCGCCAGCAGGCCCTCGGCCACGAAAACTTTCATGGATTCGCCCAGAAAGCCGGGGCTGGGGTAGTACTCCACAAGCGGCTTCCACTTCTTTGCGCTGTAGCCGGTTTCTTCGGCGAGTTCGCGCTTGGCTCCGGCGAGCGGGTCTTCGCCGGGCTCCATTTTGCCAGCGGGCAACTCCCAGAGGAACTGGTTGGCGGCGTGACGGTACTGGCGCTCGACGACGATCCAGGGATCTTTCTTGTTTTTGGAGCTGTCGATGGCCAGGATGACGACGCTACCGTTGTGGCGGATCAAGTCGCGCTCACTGAGGCGGCCGCCGGGCTCGATGAGCTTGTCGTGAACGATGCGGAAGAGCGGGCACTGAAAGACGACCTCGGAGCTGAGCAGTTGGGCGGCGTCTTGAGCAGCGGCGGGCGCGGGGGCCTCTGCAGCCTTCTTCGCCTTCAGCTTGAGGGCATTTGCGGGCTTGGTCCTGGCGGCTTTTGCTTTCTTTGGGGCGGCGGCCTGAGCTTCTTTGGGCGTGGCCGCCGTTACTTTCTTTGGCGCCTTCTTTGTATTCTTCTTTGGTTCGGCGGCCTTTGCCGCTTTCTCTTTGCCGGGCATCTCTTCTCTCTCTCCTTCAAGCACAGTCAGGAAAAGTATACGCACTAGGGCGGCGGGTGCGGCCGGCCTCCATGCGGCAGTTGTGCATCGATTCCATCCGGCGTGGCATCCTTTAACAGAGCCGAATTCTGCTTGAGCGTGGGTACTGGGGGTTTGCTCTGGGGCAAACGAGCGGGCGGCGCATTGCCGGAAGAGAATGAGTTGTTGACCGCAGACTGTCATCCGATTAGCGTGGCGCCGGGGTTGCACCGGCTGTTTCTGGACTACTGCGCCGGGGCTGCCGCGGCGCGGCCGTTCTATGCTTCGCTGCCGCCGGATTTGGGCTGGCCCGCCGCGGCGGGCCGTCCGCCGGTTCCGGCGCACTGGCCGGAGCTGGTGCGGCTGCTCAAGGAGCAGAATCCGTCCTCTGCTGTCGAGGGGTCGGCCGGCGCGGCGGCGCTGGAAGCGCTGGGCAAGGGCGCGGGCGCGGTGGTGACGGGGCAACAGGTGGGGCTGTTCGGCGGGCCGCTGTTTACGCCTTTCAAGGCGGCCACGGCGGTTGCTCGCGCGCGGCAGGCGACAACGGCCGGGCGTCCCCACGCGGCGGTCTTCTGGCTGGCGAGCGAGGACCACGACTTTGCCGAGATCAACCACGTAAGCTTTCCGGCGGGGCGGGAGCTGAGGAAGCTGGTTTATGCCTCGCATGTGGGAGCTGCTCCCGCCCCGCCGGCGGCTCAGAAGGCGGCGCGGCCGGTGGGCGGCATTTTGCTGGACGAGCGGATCACACCGCTGGTAGATCAGGCGTGGGAGCTGCTGGGCGAGTCCGATGCCATGGAGGCGCTGGCCGCGGCTTACCGGCCCGGACGCACCTTTGTGCAGGCGTTCAGGGAATTCTACGGGAAGGCTTTTGCGGCGCAGGGGCTGCTGGTGCTGGACGCGAGCGGTCGCGCACTTCACCGTATAGGCTCGCCGGTGCTGCGGGCGGCGCTGGAGCGGGCGGACGAGCTGCACGCCGCGCTGGTGGAGCGCAATCGCGAACTCGAAGAGGCGGGGTATCACGCGCAGGTGGCGGTGGGCCCGCAGTCCAGCCTGCTGTTCCTGGTGGACGAGCGGACCGGACCCGAACAGCGGATTGGCGCGCGGCTGGCGCTGAAGCGGATTGCGGCCAGCGGCGGGGAGCCGAAGGGCTTGTGGCAGGCGGGTGGGCCGAATGGCCGGCAGAGCTTTTCCACGGCGGATCTGGTGGGGATTCTGGAGAGCGAGCCGGAGCGCATCTCGCCCTCGGCGCTGTTGAGGCCCGTGTTTCAGGATTATCTGCTGTCGACTTCGCTGACCATCGGCGGGCCGGCGGAGGTGGCTTACTTTGCGCAGTCGGCAGTGCTGTTCGAGAGGATTCTGGGGCGGATGACGCCGGTGGCGCCGCGCTTTTCCGCGACGCTGGTCGAGCCGACCATTGGCGAGCTGCTGCGACGGCACGAACTGACGATGGAGCGGGTGTTTCAAGAAAACGCGGCGTCGCTGGCGCAGTTGCTGGCCGCGCGTGCGATGCCGGCGGAGGGGAAGCGCAAGCTGGCGGCCGCGGGAACGGCGCTGGACGCGGAGCTGGGGCCGCTGCTCGAGTGGATGGGCCGGCTGGATGCGGGACTGGGCCGGTCGGCGGAGACCGCGGCCAGCAAGATGCGCTACCAGATGAACCGGCTGCGAAAGCTGGCGGCCAACTTCCAGTTGCAGCGCGAGGCCGCGCTGGGACGGCACGCGGAGGCCATCTGCCAGGCGCTCTATCCGGGCGGGGTGCTGCAGGAGCGGGTTCTGGGCGCGGCGTGGTTCCTTGCGCGGTATGGGTTTGAACTGGCGGAAGAGCTGAGCGCGCAGGCGCTGAATTCCTGTCCGGGGCATACGGTGATGTGGCTGTAGAGCGGAGCCTCGTTCGGAGCTTCGTCAGGCCTGCTCCCGCTCCCTCAAGCGCGCATCTCGTTCTTCAGTTCGATAATGCAAACCGAGACTTTCTTGGATACCTCCGAATAGGCGGAGCCGTTGGACAGCAAACGCTCGGCTTCGTCTTTCTTCTTGGCGTTGATTGCGGCGGCAACTTTGCCCGCTTCCACATGGAATGCCGCATGATTGGCTATGCACTTCGCATGCGTGGCGCTTTTCCCATACAGCGCCTTGGCTTCCCCGTGCAGCCATTTGCCGAACTCGCAGTTGTTGTCCTTCGAGATTGCGGCCGCATCCATTGTCTCATTCGCGTGAAGGGCGTTTCGAAACTTGAACTTCCATTCGGCATGTTTCTGAATTGCATTGTCTAAATCCACGGTTGGTCTCCTCGCTGGTTTTGGCTGTGAATGATGAGCTTTCACTTCAGGTGGCAGCCCGCGCCATTGATCCGCACATTGTTACGACTACCATGCATGAGCCGGGCAATGGCCCCAATTCCGGGACTGAGGCGTGGCTGTCCGTCTCATTCCAGGACGGTTCCGATTCGGACCGAACCTCTCCCCTTGCAAGGCGCCATCGCTCCCACCCCTTCGTCTCCCCAAGAAACGACGGGCATGAGCGCGATGCCAGACATGCACACGAAGCGGGGAGCCGCTCTGTTATCAGAAGAGCCGCCAAGCGGGCCTGCATGCAGGTTAAATCGACTCCGTTTCCGCTATAATCCTCGCGAAAGAGGGCGAGGTTCCCAATGAGAAGGTTTTTTGCGGTGTTGGCGGTGGGACTGCTGGCTTGTTCGGCGGCGCGGGCGCAAAAGGAGCCGTGCGCGACGGCGGGGACCAACAATGCTGTTCTTGGCATTCAGACCGTGCGCCTGTGGCCGGGAGACGCTCCCGGGGCCAAGGGCAAGGGCTGCGAGGATACGCCCACTTTGACCATCTTCGAGCCGCGGAAAGGGAGTGGGAACGGGTCGGCCGTGGTGGTGCTGCCGGGGGGTGGGTACGAGGGGCTGGCCGCAGTTCACGAGGGGCGGGAGGTGGCCGACTGGTTCACGGAGCGGGGATTTCGGGCCTTCGTGCTCAGCTACCGGCTCTCGTCGCACGGCTACCTGCTGCCGGTTCCGCTCGAGGACGCGCGGCGAGCCATCCAGACGGTGCGGGCGCGGGCCAGGGACTACTCCATCGACCCTAGCCGGATGGTGGTGATCGGCTTTTCGGCCGGCGGGCACCTGGCGGCGCTCGCGGCCACGCAGTTTGTGCCGGGCAATCCGGATGCCGAGGATGCGATCGACCGGGTGTCGAGCCGGCCGGACTACCTGGTGCTGGGCTACCCGTGGATCGGCGCCATTTCCAGCGACACTTCGCACCTGACGTATTGCAAGCTCTTCAACGTGATGGATCGCTGCGAGGCACTGCGTGCGGCGTACTCTCCGGACCTTTTTGTCACTAAAGACACGCCGCCGACTTTCCTGTTTCACACCTTCAACGACCAGACGGTTCCGGTGGAGCAGGGGCTGCGCTTCTATGAGGCGCTGGTGAAGGCCGGGGTTCCGGCGGAGATGCACATCTTTGCCAAGGGCCCGCATGGCGTGGGGCTGGGAGGGAGCGATGCGGCTCTGAACGGGTGGCCGAACCTGCTGGAGAGCTGGCTGCGGGCGCAAGGGCTGTTGAGCGACGAATCCGGGGCCGGCAAACCGTAGCGGATAAGGAATCGACCTGAGGAAAAGACACAAAAAGTAGCCTGGAAAATAAGAAGCGGGCTACAGGCTCGAGGAGTGGAGGGACTTCCTGGAGCCGTGCAGCCCGCTGGACCCTGAACCGGGTCTAGGTGGTAATCTCAGTCTAGGCTTGTTTGGCGCAAATGCAAGTTCTTTTTTGAACAAACTTCTCCCAATGGTGATCGCAGTCACAGGACACCGCCGATTCGGCTGCATCTGCGTTGACTTGGGGGGTTCGCCCCTGATACAAAAGGGGGTTCCACCCGCGCAAAGACATATCTGACCGCGGGAGCGAACCGGTACCACCATGCAAGAAATCCTTCAACAAGTCGGGGCCCTACTGGTTGGCGCCGTACCCACGATTCTACTGTTCATCGTGCTGGTTCTGGCCTACCAGTTCCTGGTGCAGGGGCCGTTGACGGCCACGCTGAAAGAGCGCCGCGCGCGGACCGAGGGGGCGGTTGAAGAGGCGCACAAGGCTATTGCGCAGGCCGAAGCCAGAGCGGCGGAGTATGCCGCCAAGCTGCGCCAGGCGCGGGCCGAGGTGTACAAGGTTCGCGAGCAGCGGGTGAAGCAGTGGAGCGCCGAGCGCGACGCCCAGGTGGACAACGCGCGCAAGGCTGCCGGGTTGAAAGTGGCCCAGGCCAGGGCCGAACTGGACGCTGAGGCTGCCCAGGCCAGGCGGAGCATTCAGGCCTCGGCCGGGGATTTGGCCAGTCAGGTGGTCCGCGCGGTATTGCCGGCGGGCGCCGGGGGTTCCCGTTGAGAGATGCGAGAGTTCACAGGCGTTTTTTGAGCCGGGTTTTCCGGTTTGCGGTCTTGGCGGCGCTGGCAGCCGGGTTGGCGGTAGCGCCTTGGCGCCTAGTGGCGCAGGAAGCGGCTCCGGCGGTGAAGACGGAGGCGGCCGGACAAGCCTCCGCCGGGCAGGCTGCGGCCAAACCCGAGGCCGGGGAATCCAAGCAGGAACAGCAGGAGAACGCCTTCCGGCTCAATGGTCCGCTGGTGAAGGCGTCGGCCAAGGCGCTGCACCTATCGGCGGAGACGATGGCCAGCATCTACGAGTTCATCAACTTCGCCATCATCGTGCTGGCAATCGGCATTCCTCTGGTTCGCTGGCTGCCCAAGACGATCCGCAAGCGCGCCGGGAAGGTGCGCACCGATATCGAGTCGGCGCGGAAGGTGACCGAGGACGCGAACGCGCGGCTGAGCGCGGTGGAGGCCAAGCTGGCGAAGATCGGCGACGAGATCGGGAAGTTCCGCGCCGAGGTGGAGCGGGAGAGCCTTGCCGACGAGGCGCGGATCAAGGCCGCTCTCGAAGAGGAGAGCGCACGGATCGTGGTGGCCGCCGAGCAGGAGATTGGCATGGCGGTGGCGCAGGCGCGGCGTGGACTGCGCAATTTCGCCGCGGATCTGGCCGTCGAGCAGGCCGCAAAGCAGATGATTCTGACGCCGGAGACCGACCGCGCGCTGATCGCCGAGTTTGTGGGCGACGTGGGCAAGGGAGGGAAGAACTAGATGGCCGCCTTTGTTACACGATACGCGCAGGCATTTCTCGAAGTGGTTACCGCCGCCAAACTGCCCACGGCCGCCATCGACGACGGGTTGACTGACTTTCTCGCCACCTGGGACGGGAGCCCGGCGTTGCGCGAGTTCTTTTTGAATCCGGCCATTGCCGCCGTGCAAAAGGTAGAGTTTCTGGATAAGTTGAATGAAAAGCTGGGGCTCTGGAAGGAACTGCGCAACCTGCTGGCGGTGCTGATCTCGAACGATCGCATCGGAGCGGTGGGCGAGGTGGCGGCGGCGTACCGGAAGCTGTTGCAGGAGCAGTTGGGGATTCGTCAGGCGGAGATTGTGACGGCGCGGGAGTTGGGCGCGGCGGAGCGCGAGGCGCTGGTGGCCGAAGTGGGCAAACTGGCCGGAGCGCGCGTGGAGGCCAGCTTCAAGCTGGATGCGGCCATTCTGGGCGGCACGGTGGTGCGCATCGGCTCCACGGTGTATGACGGTTCGGTGCGCGGACGGCTGGACAGGCTGAAGGAAGCATTGACGGCCGGCTAGCGCACAGAGATCAGAGATCAGAGATCAGGGATCAGAGATGAGAAGCCGGCGGCAGGAAAGAGTTCTTAGCAGGGATTGGTCAGAAGTTTTGAATTGCAATCGGAGTGGGGAAAGGAGTTCAGCGGTTGGAGATCGGTGGCCGATTCATGGGCCACGGAAAACTGATCTCTGATCTCTGATCTCTGACCCCTGAAAAGACAGGAAGAGCAGAGATGGCTCAGATCAAGGCAGACGAGATTACGCAACTTCTTCGCGAGCAGATCGCGAACTACGACTCGAAGGTCCAGGTAGACGAGGTGGGGACCATCACCTCGCTGGGTGACGGCATTGCGCGGTTGCACGGTCTGGACAAGGTGATGGCGGGCGAGCTGCTGAGTTTTCCGCACGGCGTCGCCGGACTGGCCCTGAGCCTCGAGGAAGATTCGGTGGGCGCGGTGATTCTGGGCGACTACACCGAGCTGAGCGAAGGCAACGAGGTGAAGCGCACCGGCACAATTCTGAGCGTACCGGTGGGCGAGGGGATGATCGGGCGGGTGGTGAACGCACTGGGCCAGCCGATCGACGACAAGGGCCCCGTCGCCTCGACGAGTTCATTGCCGATTGAGCGGCTGGCGCCGGGGATCATCGACCGGCAGCCGGTGCGCGAGCCCATGGCCACGGGGCTGAAGGCCATCGACGCCATGATTCCCATCGGCCGCGGCCAGCGCGAGCTGATCATCGGCGACCGGCAGACGGGCAAAACCGCGGTGCTGCTGGACACCATCATCAACAACGCCAAGAACGAACTGATCTGCATCTACTGCGCCGTGGGCCAGAAGCGTTCGTCGATCGCCCAAGTTGTGCAGACGTTGACCGAAGCGGGAGCGATGGGGCACACCATCATCGTGGCCGCCTCGGCCTCGGAGCCGGCGCCGATGCTGTACATTGCCCCTTATGCGGCTTGCGCCATCGGCGAATTCTTCCGCGACTCCGGCCGCCACGCCCTGGTGATGTACGACGATCTGTCGAAGCACGCCATGGCTTACCGCGAGATTTCGCTGCTGCTGCGCCGTCCGCCGGGCCGCGAAGCCTATCCGGGCGACGTCTTCTATCTCCACTCGCGGCTGCTGGAGCGCGCGTCCAAGCTCAGCGACAAGCGGGGCGGCGGCTCGCTGACCGCGCTGCCGGTGATCGAGACGCAGGCCGGCGACGTTTCGGCCTACATTCCGACCAACGTCATCTCCATCACCGACGGGCAGATCTTTTTGGAAACCGATCTGTTCAACTCCGGCGTGCGTCCGGCGGTGAACGTGGGCCTATCGGTTTCGCGCGTGGGCTTCTCGGCGGCCATCAAGGCGACCAAGCAGGTGGGCGCGACGCTCAAGCTGGACCTGGCCCAGTACCGCGAACTGGCCGCTTTTGCGCAGTTCGGCTCGGACCTCGATCCGCTGACGCAGAAGCAACTGAATCGCGGCAGCCGCTTGACTGAACTGCTCAAGCAGCCGCAGTTTCAGCCGCTGACGTGGCAGCAGCAGGTGGTGGTGCTGTTTGCCGGCACGCAGGGCTACCTGGACGATTTCGAGGTCTCCGACATTCACGCCTTCGAGGTCGGGCTGTACAAGTACTTTGCGAGCGCGCAGACGGCGCTGATCGACGACCTGACCAAGAAGAAGGCGCTGGACGACGGTCTGCGCAGCCGGCTGCACGCGGCGCTCAAGGAGTACGCGGCGAATTTCAAGGCGGAGCTGGCTGCGAAAGAACCGGCTGCGGCGCCAACTGCTCCAGCGACAGGCGCTAAGGAACCTGCTCCAGCGGCAAGCGTTAAGAAATAGGAAAGACTTATGGCAAACGTACTCGATCTACGGCGGCGGATACGCAGCGTGAAGAACACGCGGCAGATCACCAAGGCCATGAAGATGGTGTCGGCGGCCAAGCTGCGGCGCGCGCAGGAGCGGGCACTTTCGGCCCGGCCCTACGCCAGGATGATCACCAGCGTGCTGGAATCGCTGACGCGGCGCATCGATATCTTCGATCCGGAGACGGGCAACCTGCGCCATCCACTGTTTGCCACGCGGCCGGAGAAGCGGGTTTTGTTGATCGTGGTCAGCGGCGACAAGGGCTTTGCCGGCGCGTTCAATGCGAACATTCTCAAGACGGCCTTCCAGTTCATCAGCGGCAACCCGGACAGGGAGATCGACGTCGAGGCCGTGGGCCGCAAGGGCCGCGACCAGATGCGCCGCCGCTATCCCGCCGCGGTTTACACCGAGCAGACGGACGATCACGGCCGCAGCGTCAAGATTCGCGAGCGCAAGGCGAAGGTCGAGGTCACGGGCGACCATCCGGGGATGCTGTTGAAGCTTGAAACCAGCCGCGTCTTCGAGCTGGCCCAGAGCATCATCTCCCGCTACGTGCACGAAGAGATCGACGCGGCCTACATCGTCTACAACGAGTTCAAATCGGTGATCGCGCAGCGGCTGGTGGTGGAGCTGTTGTTGCCGCTGATGAAGATTGGCGTTCCGCAGATTGCCGGGGCTGTCGAGCTGACCGTGGAGGAACGCGAGCGGGCCGCCGAGGCCGCCCTCAGCGCGGGCATCTCCCTGGAGCCGGTCGATACCGCCGAGGCCGACGAGGAGTCGCGCAAGTTCGGCACCGCGCAGGTGGATTACATCTACGAGCAGCCGGCGGAGGAACTTTTCAACGGCCTGCTCCCGCAATATGTTTCTTCGATGCTGTATCACGCGATGACGGAGTCGGTGGCCGCGGAACACGCGGCGCGCATGACGGCGATGGATTCGGCGACCAACAACGCCTCGGATATGATCGACGCGCTCACGCTGCACATGAACCGCGTGCGCCAGGCGGCCATCACCAAGGAAATCATTGAAATTGTCAGCGGCGCGGCCGCTGGTTAGCACTTCGGAAGGCAGAAATGGCAGAGAACATCGGCAAGGTAATCAAGGTCTCCGGTCCCGCGGTGGACGTGCAGTTTGAAGAAGCGACGATGCCGCCCATCTACCAGGCGCTGCGCGTCACCAGCGAGGGGTTCACGGTGCCCACTCCCATCAACGTGATCCTCGAGGTGGAGCAGCACCTGGGCGAGGGCCGCGTGCGCACCGTGGCCATGGAAGGCACCGAAGGCATGGTCCGCGGCATGAAGGCCATCGACCTGGGCGGGCCGATCCGCATGCCGGTGGGCAAGGAGACGCTGGGCCGGGTGATCAACGTGATCGGCGAGCCGGTGGACGAGCTGGGCCCGATCGGCGAGAAGATGCGCATGCCCATTCACCGGCCGGCGCCGCTGTTCGACGAGCAGTCGACCCACGAGGAGATGTTCGAGACCGGCATCAAGGTGATCGACCTGATCCAGCCCTTTTTGAAAGGCGGCAAGATCGGCCTGTTCGGCGGCGCCGGCGTGGGCAAGACCGTGGTGATCATGGAACTGATCAACAACGTGGCCAAGAAGCACGGCGGCTACTCGGTGTTTGGCGGCGTGGGCGAGCGCACCCGCGAGGGCAACGACCTGTGGCTGGAGATGACCGAGTCTGGCGTGATCAAGCCGGGCGACTGGGCCAACTCGAAGTGCGCGCTGGTCTACGGGCAGATGACCGAGCCGCCCGGAGCGCGCCTGCGCGTGGCCCTGAGCGCGCTGACCGTGGCCGAGTACTTCCGCGACGTCGAGGGGTCGGACACGCTGCTGTTCATCGACAACATCTTCCGCTTCACGCAGGCCGGCTCGGAGGTTTCGACGCTGCTGGGCCGCATGCCTTCGGCCGTGGGCTACCAGCCCAACCTGGCCACGGAGATGGGCGAGTTGCAGGAGCGCATCACTTCGACCAGCAAGGGCTCGGTGACCAGCGTGCAGGCCGTCTACGTGCCGGCTGATGATTTAACGGATCCGGCTCCGGCCACCACGTTTGCCCACCTGGACGCGACCACCGTGCTGAGCCGGCCGCTGTCGGAGCTGGGCATCTACCCGGCCGTCGATCCGCTGGCCTCGACGTCGCGCATTCTTTCGGCGCGCATCGTGGGCCAGGATCACTACGACGTGGCCCAGGGCGTCAAGCGCATTTTGCAACGTTACAAGGACCTGCAGGACATCATCGCCATTCTGGGCATCGACGAGCTCTCCGACGAAGACAAGCTCACCGTGGCCCGCGCCCGCAAGGTGCAGAGGTTCCTGTCGCAGCCCTTCCACGTGGCCGAGCAGTTTACCGGCATCCCAGGGGCGTATGTGAAGGTTGCCGACACCGTGCGCAGCTTCAAGGAGATTATCGCGGGCAAGTACGACGATATTCCCGAGCAGGCCTTCTACATGAAGGGCGCCATCGAGGAAGTACTGGCAGACGCCGAGAGGCTGAAGGCGACGGTGTAGAAAAGCAGGGAACAGGGAACAGGGAACAGGGAACAGGGAACAGTAGGACCGCTGGCAGCAGCATTGCTTGGAAACAAGGGATCAGAGATCAGGGGTCAGTCAAAAAAACGATTCTGCGATGAGTGGGCTTTTCTGATCTCTGATCTTTGCGCTCTGATCCCTGGAAGGAAGTTATGGCGGACGAGACAAATCAACTGCGGGTCCGGCTGGTTACTCCCGAGCGCACGCTCTTCGATCACGCGGCGGTAGCGGTCGAGCTGCCCGCGAAGAACGGGTACATGGAGACGCTCTATGGGGCCGCGCCGCTGATGGCCGAGTTGGGCGCCGGCGACGTAACGCTGCACGGCGGTCCCGATGGTCCGGAGAGCGTGACTCGCTACAACGTCAGTTGGGGCTTTGTCGAAGTGCTTCCCGACCGGGTGACCATCCTGGCCTCCGACGCGCTGAAGCCGGAGGAGATCGACGTGCCCCGCGCCCAGCAGCAACTGGACCGCGGCCACAAGATGTGGAACGAGGCCGGCGACAGCGAAGAGGCTTACACCGAGGCTCTCCACGTCATCGCCGAGGCCGAGGCCAAGCTGGCTACGGCGGCGGAGAAGCGCTGAAATCTCTTCACCGATTGATGTTGCAATGGAAAGGCCCTGCTCTTGAGAGCGGGGTCTTTTTGTATAGAAGCCAAGAAAAGGAAGCCCGGCATTTGCCGCCCGCCCCTGAATCCAGCCGCCAGCCAGTTGCAGGGGTCTAAAGTTCGTTGTATCTTCATGGACGCGCAGGGGAAGAAGCGGGGCGCGCTTTGGAAATGCGCGAGAGGAAGGTTGCAATGCAGTCTGTACGATCGGGTCGCCGGGTTGATTCCCTGCGATGGTATGTCCTGCTGGCGCTTGTGGCGGTTGCCATTTATCCACAACGGGGCTTTGCAGCTAAAAAGGTGGTGACGGATGCGGACAAGGGCGGCGACGTCCAGATGAAGGTTGGGGACGTGCTGCAAGTGCGGCTCAATTCGAATCCGTCGACGGGGTACATGTGGTACGTCCATCCCAAGTCGACCACTTTGTTGAAGCTGAACGGGCAGACGCAGACCGAGGCCACGGAACCCGGCGTGGGCAGGCCCATCGTTCAGGTATTCACCTTTGAAGCGAAACGCCGGGGGGATGGAATTCTCCTGCTGCGCTACGTCCGCTCGTGGGAGAAGCCGGCGCTTGGCGAAGAGCAATTCAACCTGCACGTCGTGATCGAGTAAGGCCGCGCTTGCCGGGCATGGATTGCGGGAAGGCTGCGAAAAACCGTACATAATAATAGGCTGTAAATGCAGGTAGCCCACCTTCGCCGATTCGCAAAAGGCGCGAATCAGCGAAGGTGGGGCAGGCGCGTTTGTGGAGCACCCGCTTCTTCGGGGCGCCCGCGTTCGCGGGAACAATTCAGCCGTTTACTGCTTCAGAATCCAGGCTGCAATCTTGTCCAGGGCGACGGGAGACATAGTCTCTTCAATCTGCGCGTACTCGGAGGGTGAGCCGGTTTTGGCCGTTTGGAAGAGATGGTTCAAGCCTGGCAGTTCGTCCACTTCGACGTGCTTGTTGCCGGACTCCTCGAGCGCCTTGCGGATGGCGGGGAGGTTCTGCGCGGGCGGTACTTGCAGGTCTTTTTCGCCGCTGAGGGCCAGTACGGGGCAGGTGAGCTTGCGCAACGCGGTGGCCGGGTCGTAAGTGAGGAAGTAGCGGATCCACGGCGAGGTGAGAGCCTTGGTCTGCGCGGCGATCTGGGCATCGGGCACTCCCTCCGCCGCGAGCTTTATGCCCAACAGTTTATTAAGTGCCGCGGGGTCCTTTTCGGTTTCCACCAGGGCGAGCGTCTCGCGTTCCTTTTCAGCGTCCGCGGCGGCCTTTTCCTTGGTCTCTCCGCCGGCTTCGGCGATGAGGCGGGCTTGCTCGACGATGATCTGGTCTCCGGGCACGCCGGAGCCGGCCATCAGGACGATGAACGCGACATCAGGGTCGGCGACGGCGGCCAAGGGCGCAATGATTCCGCCTTCGCTGTGTCCGATGAGGCCGATTTTGTGGGGATCGACTTCGGGGCGGGACTTGAGGAAGGCGACGCCCGCTTCGGCGTCCGCGGCAAAGTCGGCGGTGGTGGCTGTGGCGTAGTCTCCGGTGGATTTGCCGACGCCGCGCTTGTCGGCACGCAGCACGACGATTCCCTTGCGGGTAAGGTAGTCGGAGAGAACCAGGAACGGCTTGTGGCCCATGAGACTTTCATCACGGTCGTGCGGGCCGGAGCCAACGATCAGCAGAACCGCGGGAAACGGGCCTTTGCCGGGCGGAACGGTGAGCGTGGCCGCAAGCGTGTTGCCCGCGGCCTTGTTGGTGTAAGTGACGTCCTCTTCACGATAGGGGTAGGGCTTGACCGGATTCTGGGGGCGGCGCAGCTCCAGTTCGGATTGATCCTTGATGCGCTTGAGCGTGAGCGGCAGGGGCGAGCCCATTTGAGTAAATGTGCCCTCGATGGAAGCGAGGTCCGCGGCGATCTTGCCTTCAAATACGGCGCCGAGCGCCTTGAGGTCGATGGTGAGCGAACTGCCGTTGCGCGTTACGGAGGTGGCGGGAAGCCACGCCGGGCTCTGGTCGGGGCTTTGCAACTGGGCGGTGAGGCCGTCCTGGGTGTTGACGATTTTGAAGACGATGCGCAGCTTGATGGCGCCGGTGTCCAGGCTGCCCAGCCAGGTGCCGTCGATGTCAGAGGGCGCGGCGGGTTTGAGCGCGGCCTGCGCCGGGGCGCGCTTGAAGTTGAGTTCGAGCGGCTGGCCCTGCGTCCAGGTGCCGTCGATTTCAGTTGCGCCCTTGTTGACGGCGCCTTCGTAAGTTCCATGCACGGCGTCGACGGTGAGCGAGAGCTTGGAACCCTTGAGCGTGACGGCCGTGACCGGGATGCCCATGGCGCCCTGGTCGATGCTGTCGAGGGTTGCTTTGAGGGTTCCGTCGTGCGCGGCGGTGATGTGCAGGGCAAGGCGGAGTTGGGCGCCGCCGGCACTTAATGCGCCTTGCCAGTCGCCGGCGATTTGCGATTGCGCACGGCAGAGCGGCGAAAGAGTTGCCGCGCCGAGGGCGATCAGGGCGAACTTTATCATGATGCTGCGTTTCATGCTTCTCCTAATCTGAGTGGAGGGCCTTGGCGGCGATCTCCACGTTGTTAGCGATTTTTGTCGACGGCCAGGCAAGGGACGCGATGGTGCCTTTGTCAGCAAATCGTATGCTTGGCAGACCAAGAAAGTTCAGTTCTTTCCTGCAGGCCCTGTTGTGAATGCAGACATTCCCCCAGGGGCTAAACCCCGGTTGATTCCGGCCGTTCCATTTGCCGGGGTTAAAACCCCAGCCTGCCAGCCCGTACCATTCACAAGCCGACTTACTCAGATGCTCTCTAACTCCAGGTGCGGATGCCGATAACTCCCCAATAAGCAAGGTACACAGTGGCGATCAGCAGCGCCGAAGTTACTGCAATCGAGAACCAGCGGACGAACCTGCGTATCTCCTGTTTTCGCGCCAGCCACAAAGCGACGGCGCTGGCCAAAGAGGCCCCGGCAAAGACCAGCGAGGCGAGAAGGATGCCGAACGACCATATCGTCATGTGGCCCAGGCGCGCGAATACGTCGCTGTTGGAAGCGATAGAGAGCCCCACAAACGCCAGCAGGCTCAGCACGGCGATCAACGGCCACAGCCGCATGGAGCGCTCCGCAGGCCGGCGACGCCGCTTGATGAGGCCGCCGATGATCCAGAAGGGCGCATAGAGCAGGATGGAGACGAAGGCCAGCAGGAACCAGGCAACCAAGGCGATTTCAGCGATGGCAAACCAGGTGGGGATACGCTTCATGGTGCCGCCGATGAAGACAAATCGCCCCTCGGCGTTGGGAGCAAGCAGCATGGCCGTCGCAACCGGCTCGGGATGATCTTTTTTCGGCAAATACCGGAACTGCTCGCCGCTGACGGGCACAAATGGCTGGTCGATCTCGCTTGTGTCGGAAAGCAACAGGTTGCCGCCGGCGAACCGGACCCGGTTCAACCCGATCAAGCGCCCCAGAAACTGGGTAAACTCGAACCGCGGGGAGGCGGGCTCGTACCATCCTGCGTAATCCGCGGCGTCGGCGGGCAGTGGAGCCGCGGCGGGCGCCGGCGGCCTCTGGAGGGAACGGGTAACGTAGGCGCGGATCGCGTCGCCGATCTTGCCGAAGGCCTCGCCATTGCCGGAGTTAATGCTATAGGAATAGCCCACGCCATACTCCGGCATATACGACATCTCCGTCAGTCCGCCATCCACGCCTCCACTATGGCCGTGATATTCGAAGCCATCGTGAAAGCTGGTGTAATTGCTCAAGCCATATCCCGCCTTAAGCCCCTGCTGCGCCTCCCATGTGCGGGTCGGGGTCTCCATGCGATCGATCGAGGCCGCGGGCATGACCTGCATGCCGCCCACTGAGCCGCGATTCAGATAAAACTGGACGCAGGCCGCCATGTCTTTGGCCGAGGCGTTGATGGCGCCGGATGGACGCCCAATGATATTCCAGTAGGGATAGGGCGTCTTGCCGTCGGGATGATAGAGGGTGGTCAACTGCGGCGAGGGCTGTTCGAAATACGTGGCGGTCTTCATGCCGATAGGCAAAAAGAGATTCTGCGTGACGTAATCCTCGAAGCGCTGGCCGGTGATCTTCTCCACAATGTAGGCGGCCACCGTAGGCCCGGAGTTGCAATACGACATGCGCGTTCCCGGCCGCCAGCGGGAGGTGCGCGAGTGGTGGTCATAGTCCAGGCCTTCGCGCAGCGTCATGCCCTTGGCGTCCTTGGCATACTCGCGCATGTGAATGTCGTCCCAGCCGGTGGTGTGTTCCAGCAGATCCACCACGCGCACCGGGTCGGTGGCTTCCCAGCGATTCTCAAACCAGATCTCGGGGGCGAGTTTATGCACCGGGTCCTGGAGCGACAGCTTGCCCTCATTCACCAGCTTGAGGATGGAAAGCGAGGCAAAGGTCTTGGAGGTGGAGCCGATGCGGAACAGGGTTTCGTCCGCGGTGGCGTGATTGGCAGCTACATCGGATTTGCCGAGGCCAGCGACCCATTCGGGGCCGTCGCGGTGGACGATGGCGACGGACATGCCCGGCGTGTGCGAGTCGGCGAGGATTTTCTCGAGTTGCTGGCGAAGCTCCGGGATGGACTGCGCGGGCTTGGGCGTTTCATCTTTCCTATTCTGAGAAAAACCGGCAGCAGCCGTAAGCAAGAAAACGAGGATGAGAAGGACGGATTTGAGACCCTGGCAGAGCATTCTCTTCTTCATTCGCGATCCCCTAAAATAGCAGTTATCTTTCGCACGCGATGGTAACACCTTCGCGGCGCCTCATCACTCTCCTTTCCCGTTTGCAAGACCGTCTTCGAGTTCTCCGCGGCGTTCGAGCTGCTTGTAATAGACAAGGGAATAGAGCACAGGAGCGAGGGCCGCTGCCAGCAGTGCGTACATTGGCCAGCTCTTCAGGCCGAAAATCACGAGTACCAACCCCACGAGGCCGCCGGCAACAAGCGTCTTGGCGGCAAAGCGGTGCGTAGCGTTCCAGACGCGCTCATTGGCAAGGGTCCACGGGGTCCTGACTCCGATATAGAAATTGCGGCGCACTTTGCCCATCAGGTTGCCGAGCAGGGCAATGAGCAGGCAGGCTCCGCCGATGATTGCGCGGCCCTCATCGATGGGGTGCCCGAAGGCCGACCAAAGCATCACCGCGCATAAGTAAGCGGACAGCGAGAACAGCATGAGCATGACCTGACGATAGGTGGACCGAAAGGCATCGACCTCAAAGTTCCTTGGCGAGAGCCACGGCAGGAGCCAGGTGAGCAGCATCATGGCGGCCATGAAGCCGGGGCCGATCAAAAAGATCTCCCACCTGGGGCCGTAACCATCGGGCCGGCCGTGAAGGTTCCAATGGGTGGGGATGGTTTCAGGAAGGTGAGGCCAGGCAATCACGGTCGCCGCCAGGGCCGCAGTCGTCAGCAGGATTTCAAACAGAAAAATTTTGCGCGTCATCGTTTTTTCGCTCCCTTCTTGTTGCCGCCGCCGATCAGGTCCATGGCCCAGGCCATGAGGTCCTGGACCACGGTGGTGTTGAGCGCGTACCAGATCTGCTGGCCTTCGCGACGGCTGGTGACCAGGTCGGCCTCCTTCAACACGGCGAAATGGTGGGACATGGAGGGCTTGGTCATATCGAACTTCTGCGCCAATGCCCCGGCGGTCATCTCGCCCCGGCGGAGCAGGGCGAGGATCTCGCGGCGAGTAGGGTCGGCCAACGCTTTGAAGGCTTCGTTGCTGCTCATGTGTTGTTTGACCGCCTTCTAATTAGACGATTGTCTAAATATAATCACCAGCCGGTTTCTTGTCAAGAGAAAAAAATGGCGCCGGTCAGGGCGGCCGGCGGCTGGCTACAGCGTTACCTGAAGAACTGTGTGCTTTTGAATTCCGCGCAGGGTTTCCGCACCCTCCGCCCCAGCGACGAAGACCGTCGCAACGGCCCCGACCGGGCGATCAGCGAATGAACGGAATGTAGGCGCGAACGCGCGAGCGGTAGGCGGCAAAGGCGTCCTGGAAACGTTCGGCCAGGAGGCGGTCTTCCGCGCGGATGCGAATCTCGGTGCCGGCCAGGAGAAAAATCACCGCCGCAACCCACATCGGCCACCAGGTCCAGGCGGCTCCAGTGGCCAGCAGCATGCCCAACATGGAGGCGTAAATCGGGTGGCGAATCCAGCGGTAGGGACCGGTCCGGATCAGCTCGTGGTCCTCATTGAGCGCTGCCTTGAAGCGCCATTGCTTGCCCAGGTGACGCGTGGCTGCCCAGGCGAGCGCCGCCGATGGAGGGCCGAGAACCATGGAAGCGACGAGAGACAGCGCGGACTTTTCAAAGCCCACGGGCCGCACGTAGGCCCACACCAGCGCAAAGCTGACTGTGACCAGAAACATTCCCCACCGGGAGGCCGGCGCGCTGGCTACTTCCTTTTGCCCGGCTGCCTGTTTGCGGGGTCTCGCAAAAGCCAGCAAAAAGGCGATCCAGCACAGGGCGAGTTCAACGAGGGCGGCAATCTGGAGCATGGGTTCGATTGTATTCCTGAGTGGTTTCCGCCCCATATTCAACGTTCAAACCGGTTCGTGGACGGTTGTCTGAATTGCTGTGCAAGCGGCGGGGACAGCGCATACAATACTGAATTGAAATGGCTAAAGCGAAGGAACGGATTTTCGAGGTTGCGTGCCCGGATTGCGGGGCAATGCTGAGGATTGACGGGGCGACGGGGCTGGCGGTGAGCCATACGCCGGCGCCGCGCAAGCGGATGTTCGAGGACCTGGAGACGGCGGCCAAGGCCATGCGTGAGCAGGATGAGCGCAAGGAGTCGATCTTCCGGCAGAGTGTGGACGCGGAGCGGAACAAGGCGGATCTGCTGGAAAAGAAGTTTGCCGATGCGCTGCGCAAGGCCAAGGACGCTCCCGAGGGCAAGCCGTTGCGGGATTTCGACCTGGACTGAAGGGCATTCCTTCCGGGTCGAAAGCACGGACCTGCCGGGTGAGAATCTCAGCAGGCAACACGTGTTCTTTCTTAAACTTCCCACGGGCCGCCCGTTGGGCGATAATGGATGGACCGTTGCCTTGACCCCGGCGTTGCGGCGCGGGACGAAAAAGGAGAGACCATGGTGGTTGTACCGCTTCTTCAACCGGAAAACGAATCGAAGGCCGAGCGGCGTACGTGTGGGGCTGAATGCACGAATTGGGCTCGGATTGCGGCGGGCGGAAGTCTGCTGGCAGGGGGGGTGCTGCTGCTGACGGGCCGGCATCGCGCCGGTCTGGCCGTGGCTGCCACGGGCACGACGCTGGCGCTGCTTGACCAGCAGGAGGTGCTGCGCGCGTGGTGGGATGCTCTGCCAAGCTATATCGAAGACGCGCTGCATTTGCTCGACCGGGTGCAAGCGTCCGTGGAGGAGCTTTCCGCGCAGAGCGAAAGGCTGCATCGGGCTCTGTCGAGGTAGGCGCTTAAGGAGTCTCCGATCAGGCTGCCGAAGGAAATGTCTGGTCGGTAGGAAGCATTCCCTCGGGCGGCTAAAACCGCGCCCTTCCAAGGCGATGAGTTTTTCCGCAGCCTGTAAAGCCCCGACCTGCCAGCCGCGCGCTTTCAAAACGGTCCCTTTGCGGCATCCGTCCGACTTGTTCAGCGCTTCCTTAAATCCCCAGTTGCTTTCGGCCGGCCGGGCTGATGCGATGCGGGGACCACTTGGGCTCCCAGACCAGATCGACCTCGACTTTGCTTATATCGGGGATGCCGGCGAGGCGGTTGTTTACCTGCTCGCAGATGAGGCCGCCGGCAGGGCACTGGGGGGTGGTCAGGGTCATGGTCACCTTGACCCACTGGCGCGGCCAGGCCGGTGTGGAGTCCGGGTCGGGGCCGGTCGAGACCGCGTAAATCAGGCCCAAATCCACGAGGTTCAGCTTCACTTCCGGGTCGAAGCAGTCGCGCAGCGCTGTGAGGATTTCGGCTTCGGAGAGCATTTGCTAGTTTTTCCGCTCCACCAGGTAGCGGGCGACGGCTTTCAGGCCGTCGGCGCGCGCACCGTAGGGCTCGAGGGCGGCGAAGGCTTCTTCGATGAGGCGGGTGGCGTCGCGCTGGCTCTGCTCGATGCCGAAAACGGCCGGCCAGGTGGCTTTTTCGGTAGCCTGGTCTTTACCGGCTGTCTTGCCCAGGTGAGCCGAGTCCACGGTCAGATCGAGTACATCATCGATGATTTGAAAGGCCAGACCGGCCTTGCGGCCAAAGAGATCCAGGCGGGCAGCGTCGTCCGCGGCGGCTCCGGCGTAGACGCCGCCGGCGACGACGCTGACGCGGATCAGCGCGCCGGTCTTGGCGCGATGGATGGTCTGGACCAGTTCCGGCGTGGGTTTCTGGTGTTCGCTTTCGAGGTCCAGCACCTGGCCGCCGATCATGCCTTCGACGCTGCCGACGGCGTTGGCAATGAGGGCGATGATCTGGACGGTGGCCGCGGGCGTGGAGTCGAGGCCTGCGAGAACTTCAAAGGCGCGGGTCTGGAGGGCGTCGCCGGCCAGGATGGCGATGGCCTCGCCGAAGGCTACGTGGCAGGTGGGCTTGCCGCGGCGCAGGTCGTCGTTGTCGAGGGCGGGCAAGTCGTCGTGAATGAGCGAGTAGGTGTGGAGCATTTCCAGAGCCGCTCCCAGCCGCTCGATTCCAGGGGGCAGCGCGCCGGCGATGGTGACGGCGGCCTGGAACGCCAGCAACGGCCGCAGGCGCTTGCCGCCGGCAAAGGTGGAGTGACGCATGGCGCCATGGATCGAGGCAGGGACCTCGTTGACGCGGGGCAGGAGTTCCTCCAGCGCCCGGTCGGTGAGCTCTGTGGCCTCTTTCCTCAGCGATTTCACATCGACAGGCATTGCTCTCATGATAAACGAGGCCGCGAGAGCTTTCGCTCCAGAAACCACAGGGCTGTGAGAAGCAGCAGGGCCAGAACGCTGAGCCAGCGTCCGGCCATTGCGTCGGAGGTGGTGGTCCAATCCACATGCAGGTCCACAGGACCCTCGGGGACGGGCACGGCCATGAGTCCGTCGTCGCGCTGGGGGAGTGGGCCGGCGGGGCGGCCATTCACGAGCACGCGCCACGCCGGGTAAGTACGCAGACGGAGGATGAGGTAGCCGGGATGCGGGGTGACGGCGACGATGTGGAGATGCTCGGGCGAAGCTTTGCCGGGGTTGGCTGCAGCGGCAAAGGTGGCTTCGCAACTGCCCTGCTCGACCCACCAGTCGGGATTGGCTCCGGGAGTGTCCAGGATGCCCAGTTCGGTGTCGGGATCGGTGACCAGGCAGGCATCCGGAAGGCCGGTGGCGACCATGGTGTCGTCGGCGCCGACAGGGGCATATTCGTCGGTTCCTTGAAAGCCGGCTCCGGTAAGGTAGACGTCCATCATGGGAGCAACAGCGTCCTCATCGTCGCAGGGCTGGAAGAAGAATTTGCCGGCAGTGGCCGTGGCCGCCAGAAAGACCGCCGCGCAGACGGCCACGACGGCAAAGCGTCGCCAGCGCGGGGCAGCGTTGCGGGGCCAGACGGCCGCGGCGAAGAAAATGGCCATCGGCGCCTCCAGCACCACCAGCCAGCGCCACGGAAACTGCAAAAAGCGGAGCTTGGGAAGCAGGTTCCACACCGGCAGCGAGATGGGGAACTGGAGAAGGAGAATCGCGACCGGGATCAGCGCCAGGGGAATCCACCAGCGGCGGGGCGCGGGCAGGGTTTTGCGCAGCCGGCTGATCAGCAGGCCTGCCAGGGCCACGGCGATCATGGTGACGGCAATGAGGGAGACACGCGTCAGTTCAATGTCGTGCTCCTTCAGCAGCGGGTTGGCGTGCCGCGCTAAGAGAAAGCTGTTCTCGATCATCTCGCCGGCGTCGCCGGTAGCCTGGCGGATATCGATCCAGCGCTGTTCCCAGACGGCGGGAACCAGAAAAATGGCCGGGAGGCCGATTCCCAGGACGGCGGCTACGGCGGCGCGGAGGATGGGGGCCCAGGATTTCGAAAGAAGGGCGACGGCGAGGGCGATGGCGGCAAGCAGATAGCTGGCCATCACTCCCAGTGGGACGTTCGAGAACCAGGCGCCTGCGATGACGAGGGCGAGGAGTGCGGTGGAGCCGTCGAAGGCGCGTTTCCAGACTGGAATGGAAGAAAGGTCGCCGGACGGGTTGCGGTCGTGCAGGCCGGGGTCACCGCATGCAAGTCTTCGCCTGTGGAGTGGGAGGATGAGTAGCAGCAGGAGCGGAACCCAGAAGCCGCCGGTCATTTCGCCAAAGGCGCTTCGCTCGTAGGCGGTGAAGAGGGCATAGCCGGAGAACAGTGCCGCGCAGCCGGCCAGGGTTGCGGGGGCGTCGGAGAGAGCCTGGCGGGCGAGCGCGCGGGTGGCGAGTCCCGTGGCGGCCAGCAGCAGAAAGGTGAGGGCGATGGGGACGAGTTGCCAAGGCAGCACGAGGCCCATGGCTGCCCCCAGCATCCAGGTGAGCGGCGGATAAAAGACAAAACGCGGCTCGCCGGCGCCGAAGTTGGGACTGGGCGACCAGTGAGGATACGGAGTGAGGTGGCGCCAACTGTTCAGGCAATCGAGCCAGGAGACGAGATGGAAGTCGAAGTCGTGGCCGCAGGAGTTGCCGCGGATCAATTGCGGCGCGGTAGCCACGGCCGCGGCCAGCAGGATGAGGGCTGGGCCGGTGAATCGGCTCCAGCGGGCGGCAGGCGGGGCATTCATGGCAGCAGGCGCAGGGTGTGGCGGGTCTGGGCGGCTACGGCCGGCGGGGTGAACGGGAGCGCAAACGTCGTTCCCCCGTAGTAGTCGTTCCACTGGTCGCGAAAGTAGGGGCTGTAGGGGTTGCCGCTCTCGCCCAGAACGATGTCCTCGGTGGAGCCGTCGATGTTGCTCCAGTCCATGGTGAATCGCTGCGAGGGGCCGAAGTCGCGGCCCACCTGCTTGACGGTGGTGGTGTCGCCGCTGAGGGGTTGCGGGCCGGTTCCGGCTACGCGGCTGATGAGGGGCAGAAACCCGGCCAGAGGATGCTCGATATCGACCACATGCCAGCTTCCGTAGGTCCACAAGGCCACATCGCCGGGGGCATCGCCGTTTTCCATGCCCTTGCGGACGGCCTCGGTAAGGAGGGCGTCCCAGTTCTTATAGGCCGGAGGAAGCCAGTCGGGACTGGCGTGCATGATGATCTCTTCCTCGGCAAAGTTGGACTCGGACCAGCGGTATTCCACGGCGTCCTTGCCCAGTTTGGGCTCGAGAATCAGGGGCCAGAAGGCGCGGCGGGCCTGGGTGACGATGGAGGCGGCGGCGGAGTCGGTGGTGAGGCGCCCGTCCCAACTGCGCATCAGGTCGGCGGCCTTGCGCAGGCGAGCGTCGGCCGCGGGGGTGTGGTCGATGGCGTAAGCGAGACGATGGCCGATCTCCTGGTCCACTTCGCTGTAAATGTCGGTCTGGACGGCGAGCAGGTCTGCGGACGTGAGATGGTCGCGGCCTTGCAGCATTTTGTAGATGCGCTCGGCGCGATAGGGGTCGAGCCACTCGTCCGTGAGCGGAATCGCCGACAGATCGTTGTTCGAAATCGGATCATAGCGCGGCTTGTCGGTGGTGACTCGTGAGTTAGCCGTAGCCAGAAAGCCAGAGGGGGGATCGACAGCGTGGGGCAGTGCGTCGAAAGGAATGTAAATCAACTGAGTATTCCAGCCGAGTCCCCACTCATATCGAAGGTTCATCGTGTCGTGGGGAAGAGGCTTGTCAAATACTCCCAACCCAAGTGCCCGGATGGGCACGCGCCCGACGGCGTGGTAGGCGATGTGGCCCTGGTCGTCGGAGTAGACGACATTTTGTGTAGGCCAGCACCAGGCGCTCAGCGCAGCCGAAAACTCGGCCCAGTTGGAGGCGGTGTTCATTGCGTAGAGCGGGGACCCGTTGAGCGCCGGGTCGTAGAGGGTCCACTTGAGCGCGATGGGCCGCGTTTCTTTCGTGAATAGGGGATTCAGCAGCGGGCCGTGCTCCGTGGACTGCACATCGAGCTCCACGTCCTGGCCGCCGCGCACGTGGATGACCTCGTGGTCCACGGTCAGCGGCTTCCAGCTTGTATCGACGGACTCGTAGTTGCCCTTGCCGTCGAATTTCTCGACGTAGAGATCCTGCACGTCGGCGTAAAGAGCGGTAAATCCCCAGGCGACGTGCTCGTTGTGTCCGGCGATCACAAAAGGCACACCGGGGAGCGTGACTCCGGCGGCGTGAAACCCTGGCGCGCGCAGGTCGGCCGTGTACCAGATGTTGGGCTCGGTGAGGGGCAGGTGCATGTCGTTGGAGAGCAGGGGCTTGCCGCTGGCGGTGTGGCTCCCGGCGATGACCCAGTTGTTGGAGCCGGGGGCGCAACCGGCGCAGGAGGGCAGGCCGAGCAGGGCGCGGAGGGCGAGCGGGTCTTCATGGGCGGAGGGAATGCCTGTCGGCGCGGCGCTGGCCTGGGAGTTGTCATCGTCGTCGTCGGAGCCTTTTGAGGCGGGCGGCTCGGGGTGCGGCTGGCTCAGATCGACGACAATGCCGGTGGGCGGATGATCGCGCCAGGAGCCGACGGGGTAGAGATCGCTTTCCAGCTTGGGGTTGTGCAGATCGGCGGCGATCCTTTCGCGCGTAAGCTTCACGTCCCAATGGGTATCGAGCATCTGGACCATCAGGATGCCGATGCTGATCGAGTCGGCGCCGCTCCAGGGCTGGGGGCGATAGTGGAGCAGCCTGAACTCGGCGGGAAGCGAATCAGGGTGCTGGGCGATGAAGAGGTTGACGCCGCGGGCGTAGTCGTCGAGGCGGGCGCGGTCGGCCCAGGGCAGGTTCGAGTAGATGCGCCGGGCCGTCAAGCGAAATTGAAAGACGCGCTGGGCCTTGTCGTGCCTGAGGAGCGAGGGGCCGAGGATCTCCGCCAGCTCGCCGTTGGCGTTGCGGCGGGAGGCGTCCATCTGCCAGAGGCGGTCCTGGGCGGTTACATAGCCCTGGGCAAAAAAGAGGTCGTCCTGGGTGGCGGCATCGATGTGGGGCACGCCGTGGGCGTCGCGGCGGACTGTTACGGGCGCAGAGAGGCCGGCCCCCGCGGCTCCAGTAAGGTGCAGGTCGCCGTCGAGGACCGGGAGCGCAGCTATCTCTGCCGAACGAAGCCACAGCACGCCGGCGGCCGCGGCCACCAACACGAGCGCCAGCAGGCCTGCGACGAACCAGAGCAGAATCCGCGGCCAGCGGCGTTTGCGGCCCTTTACAGGGGCGGGTTTTGACCAAGGTACTTTCTTTGCAACCGTCGAATCCGTGGACATAGGCTACGGACAGAATAACCGCCACGGGGACGCCGTGCTGCGATTCTGCGTCAGTTTCACTCCATCGGCGCATGGGCTGCTGGCGTCGCCGGAGCGATATTGTTCGGCAGTTTTTGACCAGGCTGCGACTGGGGCCCGAGGGAGTTGAAGCGAGCCGCTCGATCCGGCGGCGGATGGCGATAGACCAGTCTGCCGGGGATCAGGAAGGCGGCCGGTATGGAGACGGCACAACCTGCGAGCGCGCCAAGCCCGGCTCCGGCCAGCCCGTTCACGGCACGAGGAGTTCCAACGTTGGGTGGCGTGGCTACGCCCCATACGAATCCGGCGGCGGCAAGGGCGCCAATCACGATGCGCAAGTTTCTCCGCTTGTCGTCCATCCGGACGTGATTGACCTCGGCGCGGCTGAAGCCGTACTCCCTGTTGCTAAAGAGCGAGTCGCAGAAGAGATAGTCCTTGGTTGCGCCGGCAAACCGGCAGGGCACGGCATGGCCTCCGGCTCTTGCGACGGTGATTTCACCGCTATTGGCGAGGTCGCGCACGCGGTTCCAGTCCCCGGCTCCGGCATTCACCGGTTCGGGGTTGTCCGGCAACGCCACTCGCTGCGCCGCCAGCAGCGGACAAAGGATGATGCAGAGAATGGCTTGAAGCAACTTTCGCATCATGACGATTCCTCTTTCAACGTAGTCTTTGGCTGGCGCGAAATGGCAATGCGGAAATCCCAGCTCTCAGAATCGAGAGCTGGAATAGCCGCTCGACCTTTCGAACGAACTTAGAACCCTTGATCACTGCTTGTTGGGCGGGCTGGGAGGCGGGCTGCGGACAGGATCTTGACAATCTGCTCGGCCATGGGCCCCGAGGCAACCACTCCGTCGAGGGCTCTGGCCCTGCCCGAGGCGAGGACGATGCTCGTGGCCTTGTCAGTGAGGACGAAGGTGTGGATATGAGTGAAGATGATCCTGTTGACCTCGATCTCCAGATCGGCACGGCACGAATTGCCGACAATGTTCAGGCCCAGCTTCTCCCAGTCCTTCTGCTTCATCAGAGCCCGCTCCAGGGTGCCGACGGGCAGAAAGTCCGTCCCAGAGTTGATGTGAATCGTCCGGGCGTTCCTGAGGGCTAGATTGCGTTCGGAGCTGGCGCTCGATTGCGCCACATCTGCCGCCTGTTGCGCGGCCGGAGCAGACTGTGAGGGGGCGGGGGTTGAGGCAACTTGCGATGGCTGCTGCGCCGTGAGCAGCGGGCAAAGGAGGAGAAAAGGAACGGCTTGAATCATTGAACGGATCATCGGAACTCCTTGTCTGGCGTTACAAGGACCGATGTTAGGGTTGCGGCGGGCGGGGCTGGGAGCCGATTGGGACAGTTTCGCAAGTGTCCCATTACTCAGGCGGAAGGGAAATGCTGTTCTTCCTGTTTGCGCAACCCGGCCAACGTCGGCCCGTCGAGCAGCGTGAAGCGCAGCGGGAAGGCCCCCTTCGGCAACTCCAGCGCGGTGACCGCATCGCAGACCACGCCCGAGGCCGCTTCCAGCCCGCGCTTCCAACCGGGCTGCGTTGCATCGCGCACCAGCAGGCTCTCCGGCGAGAGTCCGGCGGCAATCAGCAGCGTCTGGGCAATGCGCTGAAACTCCTTCCATCGCGAGGCGATGCCCACCAGCTCTCCAGCGTGCTCGGGCAGATAACGCTGCAAATGCGCCAGAAGCTCAAGGGAGACCGGATGCACCTCGAGCACGGTCAGCTCGATTCCGGCAGGCAGCAGCTTGCGCACCGCCGCGGCCTTGCTGGGCACGGTCACAGGCATCGACCCTTCGAGCAATCCGGGCTGCGCGCATTGTTCGGGGGCGCATCCGGCAATCGGCAGCGCCAGCGCCTGCTCCATCTCGTGAATTACGATGCGGCGCAGCTCCGGGTCCGGGTCAATCACCAACCATCTGGACGGTGGCGTGAGCGCCAGCCAGCGGCGCAGCCGCTCCCGCACCAGCAACTCCGGCGCTCCCAGCTTGCGCGCGCTGGCCATCAGGTTGCCGATCAGCTGGTCGACGGCAAACTCGGCGGCAATCTCCGGCGAGCGCGGCGCGGAAGGCCGGGTGGCGCGGACATAGACGCCGCTGCCATGGCGGAATTCGAGCCAGCCTTCGTGTTCCAGCTCGCGGTAGGCGGCGCTGGCGGTGTTGGCGTGGATGTTGAAGCGCCGCGCCAGATCGCGGGTGCTGGGCAAGCGCTGGCCGGGGAGCAGTTCCTTGCACAGGATGGCGAGGACCACCTGGGTGATCAACTGCTCGCGCAGGGAGACTTCGCCGGTACGATTGAGCCAGAGACGCATAAAGTTATCAGGCGGCCAACTCCGCGGCAGGTGCGGGGACTGGCACGGGCCTGGCGCGGCCGTAGATGACGAGCAGGGCGACGAGCAGGAGCAGGATGACCGCAATGACGAGCAGGCTGCCTTCGGGGCCGTCGGCGCCGCCGCTCCACAGAGCGTTGCCCGCAGGGGTGGTGGTGAGGTAATGGCCCTGCGCGACCATACCGCTGTCAGCGGTGCCGTAGAAGTAGGTCTCGGCCCAGTCCCAGGCGGCGTGGCAGCCGATGGCCCACCAGGCCGAGCCGGTGACGCGGATGCTGACCACGAAGACAAACCCGATGGCCGCGGCGGCGAAGATGCCAATCCAGTTTTCGCCGTTGTTGCCGGTGTGGATGAAGCCGAAGAGGGTGGAGGTTACCCAGGCGGCCTGCCAGAAGCTGGAACCCTCCTCCTTGTTCAAGTGCAGCAGCAGGCAGGGAACCAGGCCGAGGAGGGCAATGATATAAACACCCCAGATGCCGTTGCCCTTGTGTCGCAGCAGCAGGTCCCCGCAGATGAGGGCGACGACGCCCAGCGCCCACCAGAAGTTGATGCCGCGGGTGAGGGTGAACTGGAGGTAGCAGCGGAAGATGCCCTCCTCGACGCAGCCCACCAGCAGGAAGGCGCCTCCCCAGAGCGCGGCAAACTTGAAGATTTCAGCGCCGGAGAGCGCGATGGGGCCGAAGGTGAGCCAGTGGCCCCAGGCAAGAGCGCCGATGAGGGCGGAGAGAGCCAGGAATCCTGCGGCCAGGCCTTGAAAGAAGTGGGCCGCGCGGCGGGGGCCGTAAAGGTTGAAGGCGAGGAGGTTGTGGGGGCGGCGCTCGATAAGGGCGAGAATGGCGGCCGCGCCGGCGATGCCCAGAAAGATGACCAATTCGTTGAAGAGCGCGGCCTGGGCGGTGAACTGATGGGTTTTTGGGTCGACGAGATGGAGCTCGACAAAGACGAATCCCGCGGCGGCGCTAAAGAGAAAGGTGAGAATGGCAAAAGCCAGCACCGACCAGCCGGCGCGCAAGCCCTGGCTACCCAGGAACACCCAGCGCACGGCGCGAGTTTCCCAGGGATCGGGCGCGACGGGAGCGGCTTCGGGCGCAGTGGATACTTCCGGGGCGGGCTCGGCGGGCGGCGCTTCCGGCAGAGTGGGCTGAATCTCTGGCTCCATGGAGTCTCCTTGAAATTAGACAAGCATTCTGAGTGCAGAATTGTGCTGATGGAAAGATACCTTACGAAACGGCCCGGTGGGGAGTTCCGCGGTTAGAAAGAATCGGGCCACACCTGAGCACCGTGGAGGATGGCGAGCACATGGATCATTTTTTCGGCAAGGTGCCTCCAAAACGACGGCCCGACGGCCCCTGGCAGGGCGCTTGAGCGCGCCGGAATCCGCGTCCACGGCAGGCAAAGGAGTCTCAATCGGAGGAGTTCTTCCATGGCCCAATGGGCTCGTTTCTACTCGTCGCGCAGGGCGGCCATGGGGTCGATGCGCGCTGCCCGCCGCGCCGGGAGCCAGCTTGCCAGCAGTGCAACGGCGGTAATCGCAGCCGTAATGGTCCCAAAGATCACAGGATCGTTGGGGCTGACTTCGTAGAGCAGGTTGGCGACCCCATGCGCCAGTCCAAACGCCAGCAGCAAGCCGGTGCACACCCCAATGCCGGTGAGCCACCCGGCGCGGCGCAGGATCATGCGCAATACGTCCTCGCGGCGGGCGCCCATGGCCAGGCGCACGCCGATTTCGCGGGTCCGTTCACCCACCAGGTTGGCCATGACGCCGAAGATGCCGATGGCGGCCAGAAGCAGGGCGATCAGGGCGTCAACGCCGAGCATGGCAGCCACATAGAACATGCCGGTCAGCCTCTCGTGGATGAACTGGGCGTAGGTCTCCACGCGGTCCAGCGGCAGGGTGGGATCCAGCGCCGCGAGCGCCTTGCGGGCCGCGGGGGCGATCGCCAGGGGATCGCCGTTGCCGACGATCGAATAGGTGAAGACGGCAGGGGGCATCTGCGCCGCGGCCATATACACGGCCGCCGGGCGCGACTTGTCCCAAAAGGAGTAACGCGCTTCGTCAACGACACCGACAATGGTCATCCACTGGGTGAGGTCGTTGGCCCCGCCTCCCATGCGAATGCGATGCCCGAGCGGGCTCTCGCCGGGGAAATAACGGGCGACAAAATCGCGGCTCACGATGGCCACGGGCTGGGAGCGAAGATCGTCGCCGGGGCTGAAGGCGCGTCCGGAAAGGACCGGGATATGGAAGGCGCCGAAGTAGTCTGCGCTGACCGGCAGCCGCAGCGCGGTTTGGGAATGGCCTGGGGCGAGGGGGCGATTCTCGATCCGGCAATCGTCGAGCCAGCCGTCGTCGCTGAAGGGGAGGGTGCTGGTCAGTTCAGCGTGCTCGACGCCGGGCAGCGCTTGCAGTTTTTCAAGGCTCCGGCTTTGCCAGGCGGCCAGCTTCTGCGGCGTATCGTAACGCGCGGGGGGCAGGTGGACGTTGAAGACGAGAGTGTGGCTGGGGTTGTAGGGGTCGGCCAGGTGGAGCATGCCCAGCATGCCTTTGCACATCAGGGCCGCGCCAATGACCAGCGCCACAGCCAGCGCAATCTGCGCTACGGCCAGGATGTTCCTGAGCTTGCGGCTGCGGCCTGAGCCCAGCACTGCCCGCGATCCGGACTTGAGTTGATCCACCAGGTTGACGCGCAGCGCTTCCAGCGCCGGGGCAAAGCCCGAGATGATGCCCGCTACAACCGCCAGCAGCAGAGACAAGGCGAGAGCGCGGCCGTTCAGCGAGATATTGGACCAGCCTGCCAGGAAGCGGGCCACACGCTCCGGCATGGAGATTTCGCTGATGTGCATATCGGCCGCGGCGAAGAGCAGCCCGCCCGCGCCACCGATCAGCCCCAGCAGAATGTTCTCAGTGAGTAACTGGCGCAGCAGGCGCCAGCGGCTCGCGCCCAGCGCGGTGCGCATGGCAATCTCAGGACGGCGGGCGATGCCGCGCGCGAATTGCAGATTGGCTATATTGGCGCAGACCACCAGCAGGAGAAAGAAGGTGGCGCCCTGCACCAGGTTGAAGTAAAGCGGCGTGTAATCGCCGTTGATATCGGCCAGGAGGGTTTCGACCTTGACCGACCAGGCCTGGTTGGTGGCCGGATAAGCGTGCGCCAGGTGGTCCGCAATGACATTCATTTCGGCCTGCGCCTGGCCAGCCGTAACCCCCTTGCGCAAGCGGCCGATGACGAGAAATTCGCGCGAGGCGCGGTTGGCAAGCTGCGCATCGGTTGGTGCAAAGGGCAGAAAGAAATCAGCCGTCGAGGGGTACTGCATGGTCTTCGGCATGACGCCGATGATGGTGTAAGCGTGCTGGTCCAGTTCGACATTGCGGCCGAGAACAGCGGGATCGGCACCGAAGTGCGACTTCCAGAAGGCGTAGCTCAGCACCGCTACGCTGTTGCGGCCGGGTTGGGTCTCACTGCTATCAAAGACGCGGCCCATGAAGGCGGATGTGCGCAGCACGCTGAAGAAGGAGGGCGAGGTGAATTCTGCCCGCACGTGAGCGGCATCGCCGGCGCCGGTCAAACTGAAGTCGGCGTCGCTAAACAGGGCCATTTCTTCAAAGGAGCGGCTCTGGTGCTGCCAATCGGTAAAGTTAGCCAGGGCAACCGGCAGGGAATCGCCGTGATTCTGCTGTTCGTAGAGGATCATCACGCGGTTCAGATCAGGAACTGCAAGCGGGCGCAGCACCACCGCGTCCATGATGCTGAAGGACGCCGTATTCACGCCGATGCCAATGGCCAGGGTGAGCACGGCTGTGATGGTGAAGCCGGGGGACTTCCACAACTGCCGGACAGCGTATTCGAGGTCCTGGAGCAAGGGTTGCAAGAAAGCCTCCGAAAAAATGGCGATTTGCCGATGGAGCTACATCCAGAGTAAGCGCACTTCAGGGGCCAAATCGGGAATTCGTCAAGTCATTGATTCCAAGAGTCGTGAATGAAAATGGGCGGCGGAGGCCCACGCCGTTCTGTCCAGAATTGAAAAGTTCCGTTCGCAAACGGACAGTGGGGCGCGCCTTTGGGGGGTGGGAAAACTGCCTCCGCCTTGACACAACGGGCCAATCCCTTGATGCTTAACAGTTCCGGTTATTCAAATTCCCAGCACAAAGGGGTGCAGGTTTTGCGGGTTCGCGTCTTTTATCACGACAAATGCTTTGACGGAGCCTGCTCAGCTTCGCTGTTCACGCGCTTCCACCGCGAGCGCATCGCCGCCGGGGCCAGCTATGAGTACCATGGGCTGGTACACAGGGCCGGCGCGCTGTTTGACGAGAGCGAGTTCACCGGCGACGAGAACGCCATCGTGGACTTCAAATACTCGGCTTCGCCGAAAATCACGTGGTGGTTCGATCACCATCTGTCGGCGTTCCTCACTCCCCAGGACCAGCAGAACTTTCTGGACTGCAAGCAGGACCCGGTTTGCGGCGGGCGCAAGTTCTTCGACCCCGCCTACACTTCGTGCACCAGCTTTCTGGCCCACATCGCCGCGACGCACTTCGGCTTCGACACAGCGCCGGTGGCGGAGCTGATCCACTGGGCCGACATTGTGGACGGAGCGCAGTATGAGAGCCCCGAGGCCGCCGTCGAGATGGCCGCTCCGGCCATGAAGCTGACGCTGATCATCGAGGCTACGCAGGACCCGGCGTTCATTCCGCGGCTGATTCCGCTGCTCACCGAGATGCCGCTGGCCGAGGTGCTGAGCCAGCCGTTTGTGGCGGATTTGCTGCCGCCTTTGCTGAAGCGCCACGAACATGCGCTGGAGCTGATTCGCAGCCGCGCGGAAGAGCGCGACGGGACCATCTTCTTCGACATTACCGATCGTCCGCTGGAGGGGTTCAACAAGTTCATCCCCTACTACCTGTACCCCAAGGCTACCTACTCGATCGGGTTGTCGAAGTCCAGCTTCCGCACCAAGGTGGCGGTGGGGTCGAATCCCTGGGCCAAGGCCGACCCGGCGAAGATGGTGAACCTGGCGGCGGTGTGCGAGCGCTACGGCGGCGGCGGCCATGCGCGGGTGGGGGCTATCAGCTTTCCGCCGGACCAGGGCGACCGGGCGCGCGCGGCGGCGGCGGAGATTGTGGCGGAGCTGCGGGCGAAAAACCCGCTGGGGTGAAGCTTTCGAGAAAGCTGGAAGCTCAATGTGGCTCAATCTTCAGGCGATTTGGGCTAAAATGAAGCTCAGGAGTCTCCTATGCGCGCCGATGCTGTAGTTCGCGCCAAAATTAACGCACGTGTGAAGGAAGAGGCTACGGCGATCTGTGCCGCCGCCGGTCTGACACTTTCCGACGCCTTCCGCATGATGCTCTTGCGGACCGTGGCCGAGCGAGCCATTCCCTTCGATCCTCTGACTCCCAACGCTGAAACAGTGGAGGCCATGAAGGCCGCGCGCCGGGGCGAACTGATCGAGGTGGGCAGCGTCGAGAATCTTTTGACCGATCTCCATGCGGACGATTAAACGGACCAGCCGATTCAAAAAGGATTACAAGCGCGAGGCAAAAGGCCAGCATCGGGCGACTCTGGATGCGGATTTACTGGCAGCCGTCTCCCTTTTGGCCGAGGATAGCACCCTGCCGGAAAGGTTCCACGATCACCCGCTGAGCGGGGAGTGGATTGACCATCGCGATTGCCACGTCAAGCCCGATCTCGTGCTCATCTACCGGGCGCCGGATGCGGAAACGCTGGAGTTGGTCAGGCTGGGGTCTCACAGCGAGCTGAGTCTGTAAATGTCTGCGTGAGATTGCTCCGCTATACCTTCACGTGCAAGCTGGGCCAGTCGGGGCGGCGGTGCTGCTTGAAGGCCAGAACACCTTCCTTGAAGTCCTCGGTGGAGCGCTGCAGGGCGTTGACCGCGATGGCGTCCTCGATCTCCTCGTCCAGGCGGCGCCTGGCATGCTTGGAAAGCAGGAGCTTGACCGCCTGCATGGCCTGGGGACTGTTCTGGAGGAGCATTTTGGCCAGGGCCTCAGCTGAGGGGAGCAAATCATCGGGCTCGACGATCTGGGTGACCAGCCCCAGTTGCAGGGCTTCCTGTGATTTGAGGATTCTGCCGGAGAGCAACAGTTCGCGGGTGCGCAACTCGCCTACCTGGCGGATAAGAAACGAAGCTACGATGGCCGGCACAAAGCCGAAGCGCACCTCGGTGTAGCCGAACTTGGCTTCAGGAGCCGCAAGCGTGAAGTCGGGGATGGTGGCCAGGGCCATGCCGCCGGCTATGGCCGGTCCATTGACCGCCGCAATGACGGGCTTGGGAAAGTCGTAGAGGGTGCGCAGGACGCGGGCCATGTTCTCCGAGTCGCGGCGATGTTCCTCCGGAGTGCTGGCGTTCATGGTTTCCAGGTGCTCCATATCCAGGCCGGAGCAGAAGGCCGGACCGGCGCCGGTGAGGATGACGACGCCGCAGTCGCAGGTCTCAGCCTCGCGCAGGGCCACGGTCAGCTCCTCAATCAAGGCCGGCGTGAGCGCGTTGCGTTTGTCCGGGCGGTTGAGGGTGATGGTCTTCACCCCCTCGGCGGATTGGGTGAGGATGTGGTTGAAGCGGACCATGGAGATCTCCTGCCGCGATTGAACGCGGCCTCAATTCCGAAGGGGAACCGCCTATCGTAACGCAGATTTCGCTTCGAGAACGGGTGATTTTGGCCACTCTTTGCAAACCGGGATGCATTGCCATCACCATGCGCTACGGTTTGCACTTTGACGCACCGGAGGGCGGGCCGTCAAGCGACAGCTGATGCCCTTGACCGATGGCAGGCAAGAATCTCTTTGTGCCCCTGCTCGAAGGTGATTTCGCCTGCGAGGATGCGGGCCTTGACGGTGAAGAAGTTTTCCGTCGGCGTCAGGCCTTCGAGGCGCACACTGGCCTCCGCCTCGGCAAAGCCGCGTTCCAACTTTTCCTTTTCGTCCGCAGTCAGCATGGGAAACCTCCGCATTTCGGGTGGTTGAGCGCGTTCCACCTAAGCCAATTTTATCCCCGCGCTTGCAAAAAGGTCTCGCCCTGGGCACCATGCTCCAGGCAGGTTCTTACAGCCCCAACTCCGCAGCCCGCTTCTTCATCGCTTCAATGCAGAACGCTATATGCGCGTCGAGATCGACGCCCAGTTCGGCCGCGCCCCGAACCACGTCCTCCCGATTCACTCCCCGCGCAAACGCCTTGTCCTTCATCTTCCTGCGTACGCCGGCCACTTCGACGTCGGCGATGGATTTGGTGGGCTTGACGAGGGCGCAGGCGACGAGAAAGCCGGCCAGTTCGTCGCAGGCGAACAGGGACTTATCGAGATGCGTGACGCGGGGCACACCGGAGTATTGCGCGTGGCCCAAAATGGCGGTGCGCAGCTCGATGGGCCAGCTCAGCCGCTCCAGTTCGCGGACGCCCACAAACGGGTGGTTTTCGGCCGTGGGGTAGCGCTCGTAGTCGAAGTCGTGGAGCAGGGCGGTGGTGGAATAAAGCTGGAGGAGCGCGGCGCGTTCGGGACCGGCGAGCCCCAGGCGATCGGCTTCGGCCTCTCCGCAGGCCACTACACAGGCCTCGACGGCCAGCGCGTGCTTGCGCAGGTTCTCGCTCAGGGTCCACTCGGTCAGCAGTTGCCAGGCCTGGGCTCGCGAGTACGCCTGAGGGTCGCAGGTTGGGCTATCGCCGATGCGCATAAATTTTTGCCTCAATGTTGCTCAACTTGGTTCGTGCTTGTTCCGGATTTTCGGGGTATGATGGGGGAATCTTAGGCTGGACCAGGTTTTGAGCCTAAATTTCCACTTGACAATTATGGTTCACTTCTCCGAAAGTAACACACATCGCGGTGCGAAAAGGCACCCCGGAGACCCAGCTCTGGCGCTCCGCACACAGCCCATGGCTACCACCCTAGTGAGCGTGGAGACGCGTGAAGTACTGCGCTGCGATTTCTGCAATCTGGTACAGTACAGGCCCAGCAACTCCCACTGCAGAAGATGCCATAAGCCCCTCGATGTGGAGGAGCCTGTACTCCCAACCCTGCAACTGGTGCCCCATCCGTCGGCTCCGCAGTCCGCTGAGGCGGGGTTGCAGGTGGCGGGACAGGTGCGCGAGATTCGCAAGGCGCGCCACCTGAGCCAGCGCCAAGTGGCCGGGCGGATGCAGGTTCCGCGGACCTACATATCGAAGATTGAGAACGGCAAGGCGATCCCCACACTGGGTTCGCTGGAGCGGCTGGCCGCGGCCCTGGGTGTGGACATCTGCCAACTGGTTCGGGACGCTCGCAGCATCCGCGAGGAGGAGATGGCGGCGATTTTTGCCGACCCGTTCCTGGCCGAGATTGCGGCTTTGCTGCCCCATCTGGACCCGGTGCACCGGACGCTGTTTCAAGGCGCGGTGAAGGACGCTGCAACGGGACGGCGCCGCAGCGCATAGGGCTTGCTGCCGGCAGGTTTCCTTTCCGGTCGTGGGCCGGGTTGGCGGCGACCCCCCGCTTGCGCGGCCCCGCCTTTGCTGTGCGATGCATCGAGCAAGCGGAGCGATTGCGGCGCATGGGCGCTTGTGCTAGGGTCGATGATGCTAGACTTTCGCTCCAGCCGCGGGAGGGTTTTCACCGGGCGGGAGCTAGCTGGGGGCGAAAAGCCCCTTGATCGGGTCCCGGCTTCCATCCTCTGGCGTCCCCTTTTCGATGCCTGCGGTGGGGCTGGCCGGGAAGCCGCAAGAGCAACGTAGAGGCGAGTCCCTTGTATCCATCCGGCACGCTGCGCATCCAAGAGCTGACTGCGGAGGAGCGCGCTGTTTATGCGACGCTGAAGCCCGAGCGCCTGCCCGAGCACGTGGCCATCATCCTGGACGGCAACGGGCGCTGGGCCGGACGCCGTTTTCTGAAGCGGTTCCAGGGCCATCAGCAAGGGGCCAATTGCGTTCAATTGGTGACTGAGACCGCCTCGCGCATCGGCCTGCCGTGGCTCACGCTCTACGCTTTTTCTCTGGAAAACAACCTGCGGCGCCCCCGCGCCGAGGTCAACTTCCTGATGCGGCTGCTGAAGAGCTACCTGGAGAGCAACCTGCAGCGCATGATGGACAACAACGTGCGCATGCGGTACATCGGGCGCACCCACGAATTGCCCGCCGAGGTGCAGGACAAGATGGCCTGGGCCGCGGAGGCCACGGCGGGCAACACGGGCACCACGTTGACCCTGGCGCTGAACTACGGCGGCCGGTCCGAGCTGGTGGACGCCTTCCGGGGCCTTGCGGCGGAGATAAAGCTCAAGCACACCAGCCCCGACCGCATCACCGAGGAAGACATTCACCGCCATCTCTACACGGCGGACATGCCCGACCCGGACCTGCTGATCCGGACCTCGGGCGAGATGCGGCTTTCGAATTATTTGTTGTGGCAGGTTGCCTATACCGAGATTTTTTTCACCGAACGGCTGTGGCCGGACTTCCGGGGCATCCATCTGCTGGAAGCCATTGCCGACTTCCAACGCCGGGAGCGCCGCTATGGCGGGCTGGGCGAAGGCTCGGGCGAAGTGGACGAAGAGGCGGAGCGGGTCAGAATCGCGGCCGGCTGATTACCTTCGTTGTTCCTGGGCCTTTTTTTGCGTATACAGGCGTGATGTTGCCGGCGCATCCTGACGAAATGCAGGAGTGGAGGCAAGAATCCATTGGAACATAAGAAGTTGGAGCCGAAGGAAGAGGATTCCGCGGCCAAGGTGCAAAAGCTGGCCGAGAAGATGCGCTTCCGGCTGAAGGAAGCCATGGCGCAGCGCGGGGGCTCTGAGGCCTTTCTGCATTGGCTGCGGTCAGACGGGAAAAAAGGCGCGTGAGGCCGGCCAGCGCCGCAGTTTTGCCCGCGCGAAGCCGCCGGGCGCAAAGCGGGGGCGGGAATCCATTGGAAGACGAGAAAATCGCGCCGGGCCAAGAGGAACCCGGCGCTGAAGCGGAGCGGCTGACAGAGAGGCAGCGTGGCCTGTTGAAGGAAAAACTGACGGAATACGGCGGCGGTGAGGCCTTCCTGCGGCGGGTTCGATCAGAGGACGAAGAAAACGCGGCGCATCTCAAGAAAAAGGGACTTGACGCACGGCGTATATCGGCCGATGATGGATACAGTAATTTGCAGGTCAAATCTGATGAACCCCAGCCTGGGACAGAATAGGGCTAGAGCGGGCCGCCTTGAGCGGCCCCCTCGTTTTAGGGCCAAAGAAACGGTGTGACCTCCCGATCAGCGAACCGCTCCCTGGGGAAGATGGTCGCCGGGAACCTTTTCATGCCTGCATGGCCCCAGAGTGCCCAAAGGCCAGCACCAGAGATTCTCGCGCCCATGGCCGAATCCGCCGGAGCGAGCTCTTCCAACATGCGCATCTGTTTGTTTATCTGTTACATAGGCACTTGCCACTCTAAGAGCCCGCGCGGACCCCGCCCTGGCGGTGTATCCTCACCCTTGGCATGAAACGCATCCTCACAGCGCTGGTTCTGATTCCGTTGGTCCTGGTTCTGGTGTTTCTGGGGCCGAAGTGGCTGATTACCCTGGTGACGGCGGGGGTGGCGGTGCTGGCCGCGTGGGAGTATCTGGGCCTGGCGGAGCTAGGCGGCGCCAAACCGCCGCGGGTTGCGGTAGTAGTGGCCATTGCGGCGCTTTTTGCTGGCAATTTTGAGTACCCGGACCAGACGGCGGCGATCTTCGGCATTTTGAGCCTGGGTCTGCTGGTCTACTGCACCTTCCGCGCGCCGGTGGAGCGGGTGATGCCGGATGCGGCGGTCTGCATTTTCTGCATGCTGTACGTGGGGCTCACCCTGATTGCCCTGCCCGCCCTGCGCGAGGAGACCAATGGCCCCTCGCTGGTGGCCTTTTTGCTGTGCGTGGTGTGGGCGGGAGACACTGCCGCTCTCTACGTTGGCAGTCTTTGGGGCCGGCACAAGCTGGCGCCCGCGCTCAGCCCCAACAAGACCTGGGAGGGCGCACTGGGCTCGGTGGCCGGCAGTCTGCTGGCGGCCGGCGGACTGCTGGGGTTGGCCCATCAGCTGGAGATGTGGAACTCGGCCAGGCTCTCCTACCCTGACGACGTCTGGTACTGGCTGGTGCTGGCCGTGGTGGTGAACGTGGCTGGGCAGGTGGGGGATCTGGCCGAGTCGGCGCTGAAGCGCTCGGCCGGCGTGAAGGACTCGGGGAACCTGCTGCCCGGCCACGGCGGGGTCCTGGACCGCATCGACGCCCTGCTTCTGGCCGCTCCGGTGCTGTGGTACGCTCAGGTTATTCATCAGCGGTTTTAGGGCCTCTCCCGTGTTTGCCAAGCAGGTTGCGGAAGGCATTTGGCCTTGAAAGGGCACAGCTTGAGCCGTGCCACAGAAGCGAAAAAGGGGAACGCGGCTTTGGCTGCCGAGGGAATACGGATTGTGGAATGGACATTCCCTCGGGGGCTAAACCCCAGGGCCTCTCTCCTGCGCCGGCGGCGCGGCTAAAGCCGCGCCCTTTCAAAGCCAGCGAAACTCACCGCGCAGTCGAATGTTCGCGGTTTTGGGCGACTGCAGCGTTTGGTCTATAACCGCTTGATCTAACCGGGTTCCGCAAGGGACCATGGAATTCAAAGAAATACCTTGAAGCGACTCGCCATTCTCGGTTCCACCGGCTCTATCGGGCAGAGCACCCTCTCCATCGTGGAGCAGTTTCCCGAGCGCTACGCGGTAGCCGCGCTGGCTGCGGGGCGCAACCTGGACGAGGCGTTCTCGCAGGCCGTCCGCTGGCGGCCGAGGGTAGTTTCGCTGGCCACGGAAGAGCTGGCTGGCGAGCTGGCCGCGCGCCTGCGCCAGGCCGGCGTCACCGGCATCGAGGTGGTTTACGGGACCGAAGGCACGGTCGCCTGCTCGACCCTTCCCGACGCGGACTTTGTGGTTTCGGCCATTGTGGGTGTGGCGGGTCTGGAGGCCACGCACGCGGCCATCCTGGCCGGCAAACCAATCGGTCTGGCCAACAAGGAGTGCATGGTGGCCGCCGGCGAGATCCTCACCCGCGCCGCCCGCGAGCGCAACGTGCCCATCCTGCCCATCGACAGCGAACACAATGCGGTTCACCAATGCTTGCGGGTGGGCGCGCACGCTGAGGTGAAGACCATCTGGCTGACGGCCTCGGGCGGGCCGTTCCGCCAGCTTCCATTGGATCAATTCGCCGCCATTACTCCGGAACAGGCGCTGAAGCACCCCACCTGGGTGATGGGCCGCCGCATCACCATCGACTCCGCGACCATGCTCAACAAGGGCCTGGAGATCATCGAGGCCTGCCGGCTGTTCGATGTGGCGCCTTCCCAGGTGCGGGTCACGGTTCACCCGCAGTCCACGGTTCACTCGCTGGTGGAGTATGTGGACGGGTCGATTCTGGCGCAAATCTCCGTCACCGACATGCGCCTGCCGATCCTGTATGCGCTGGCCTACCCGGAGCGGCCGGCCTCGACGCTTACCTTTGACCTGGCGGCTTTGCGCCACCTGGAGTTCGAGCAGCCCGATTTCGAGCGCTTCCCGTGTCTGCGGCTGGGCTTTGAGGCGGCGGAAAAGGGTGGCGCCCATTGCATTGCCTTGAACGCGGCGGACGAGGTAGCCGTGGAGGCATTCCTTGAGCGGCGCATCCCGTTCACCGGAATCCCGCGTACAATTGAAAAGGTGCTCGCATCCACACCGGAGGCGCATCCAACCACCATAGCGGAGGTGCTGGCCGCCGACCGGGAGGCGCGTCAAACAGCTCGTGCGCTGTTGACGTAAGGCCGGGACCGGACACAGCACGTTGCCGAGGGAATAATCGTTTATCTATGCAGAACCTTCACGAAGTCGCTGTTGCCATCGTCTCTTTCATCGTCCTCGTCGGACTGATGGTAGTGGTCCATGAGTTTGGCCACTTTGCCGTCGCCAAGCTCTGCGGCGTGCGCGTCGAGTCTTTTTCCGTGGGTTTTGGGCCGCGGCTGTTCGGCGTCAAGTACGGCGATACCGACTACAAGGTCTGCCTGCTGCCTCTGGGCGGCTTCGTCAAGATGACCGGCGAGGCTCCGGAGCAAAACCTCGAGGCACCCGGCACACCCACTGAAGTTCCGGTGGACGACCCCGGCTCCTTTACCGCCCATCCCCGCTGGCAGCGGATGCTGATCGGCGTGGCCGGACCGGTTGCCAACCTCATTCTGGCCTTCGTGTTGATGTTCATCTACTATGGCTGGATCAATGAAGTCCCCAAGTTCGAGGTGCAGACCACAACCATTGAGTGGGTGGTTCCAGGATCGGCGGCGGCCCAGGCCGGTTTCCAGCCGGGCGACGTCATCCGCCACTTTGAAACCGTGAACAACCCCGACTGGAACCAGGTGATCCAGCGTGCGGCGCTGGACCAGAACCAGACCGTGCCGGTAACCGTGGACCGCGGCGGCCAGACGGTGAAACTTTCGCTTCACCTGCCCGCCAACTTGAAGGGCCAGGATTTCGATGTAAGCGACGTGGGCGTCATTCCGCAGTTCGTCCAGGGCCCCATCGGCGTGCAGCAAGTGCAGCCGGGGTGGCCCGCGGCCCAGGCCGGCCTGCGCGACGGGGACGCCATCCAGTCCGTGGATGGTCATGCTTTTCACACCGTGCAGGCGCTGCTGGCCTACATGCAGGCCGGACAGGGAAAGCCCGTTTCGCTGGTGGTGGTGCGCAACGGCGCAGTTTTGCCGCCCATGGTGGCGCATCCGGCCAAGCTGGATTCCAACGGTTTTAAGCTGGGGTTTGCGCCCATGCCGATTCCCTACGGGCCGGCCCCGCTCCCTTTGCGTCAGGCGGCGATCAAGTCCAGGGAGTTCTGCGCGGAGAATTCGCTTCTCGTTGTCGATGTGTTGGAGCGGCTCTTTACGCACAAGGCTTCGGTTTCGCAGCTCGTCGGTCCGGTGGGAATTGCCCGCGCGGCCGGGGAAGCGGCAGAGACCAAGGATTGGGCCCCGAAATTTGGGTTGGCCGCGGGGATCAGCCTCAACCTGGGCATTCTCAATCTGCTGCCTTTTCCCATTCTCGACGGTGGCATGATCTTTCTTCTGCTGATCGAGAGCGTGATCCGCGGCGACATCAGCATGAACGTGAAGGAGCGCATCTACCAGGCGGCCTTTGTGGTGCTGATCGCCTTTTTTTCCTTTATCATCTTCAACGACGTGACCAAGCTGCCGTTTTTCACACACCTCAAGCCGTGAAACAGTTATCAGTAATCAGTTATCAGTGGTCAGTTGTCAGTTTCCAGAGATCAGAGATCAGTGGTCAGTGATCGGCGCGGCTACTGACAACCGATAACTGACGACTGACAACTTACGGAGAGCCTGCTGGATGCCAGTGACCACCGAAGTGCGGGTGCGGTATGCGGAAACCGATCAGATGGGCATTGTGTACTATGCCAACTACCTGGTGTGGTTTGAGATCGGGCGCGTGGAGCTTTTGCGCTCCCTGGGCCTGGCCTACAGCCAGTTGGAGATCGATCACCAGTGCATTCTGCCGGTGATTAAGGCCAGTTGCCGGTACAAGGCGCCGGCGCGGTACGACGACCGGATTTTGATCGAGACGCGGCCTTCGCTGCTGCGCGGATCGGTGCTCAAGTTCGCCTACCGCATCCTGCGCAAAGCTCCCGAGGGCGAAGAGCCCAGGCTGCTGGCTGAGGGCGAGACGGTGCACGTGGTGTGCGACGACCAGTTGAACAAGAAGCCCCTGCCGGAGCGGTACGCGGCGGCGCTGCGGGCGATGATGGCGGATTAGCAGGCGATGGCAGCAGGGCGGAAACGGATCAAGGAGGTGGCCAGAATGCGAGCAAGAGGGTGGGTGCCTGGTGCGTCCCGGCTGGCAAGGGTTACCGACCCGGAAAAGCGACGCGTCGTCGCGGCCTGCGAGGCATTTATCCGCGACGTTCTGAAACCGCGTTTTCTACCGCAAATTGTCCCGACCAAATTCAACTACCCAATTGACATCCGCGGCGTCTGGGCGGGAGGACGATATCGCTTCGTGCAGCGCTACCGGTCGGGCCATGAGAGCAATCGCGGGGAAGAGTTCGACGCGCCATTCGCTCGCATCGACTGCGTCGGGCGGGACCTCTTCGACATTTACTGGATGCGGCACACGGGGAAATGGTGGAGGCTCTACACTGGCGTGAAGCTTGCCGAGGCGCTGCAAATTCTGGAAACCGACGGCATTCTTCATCCGGTCTAATCGGGCTTGCCTTTAGCAGTCCACTATACTGTTCGCATGAAAGCGCCTGGACCGGGGCCTCCGGAGATGGAGCCAACTCTTTCCACTGCTCCTGAACTGCAGGAGGTGCTCGCCGAAGTCTCCCGCCGCGAGCCAATTTTTCATCGCCCTGAATTCGGAACGTCAAGGGCCGATTTCGAGAAGATGACGGTGGAGGACTACTGGGAAACCGGTGCTTCCGGCCGCCGTTACTCCAGGACGGCCATTCTGGACGGTTTGGAGGAGCGATTTTCCGTCCCGCACGCCGACGTATGGGAGACGAGAGACTTCCATTGCCGCAGGTTGGCTCAGGATATCTATTTGCTGACTTACACGCTGCTCCAGGACAACGTGCGACTTACCCGGCGGGCAACGATCTGGCAAAAGACTCCTGACGGCTGGAAAATTGTCTACCATCAGGGAACCGTCGTTCAGGACGCATGAAGCGAGCCGGCCTGTGTCATTGCTCCGCTGGAAGATCCCCGACGGCGCGCATGTTCTTTCGGGAGTTGCAGTCTAGACAAGCAGTGACAAGATTCTCGAGGCTGTTGTCCCCGCCCTCCGCAACCGGTGTAACGTGGTCAAGCGTAGCGGTCAAGCGCGTCAATTGCTTGTGACAATAGCGGCATAAATAGCCATCCCGCTCAAACACCCTGATCCGGTTCTGTCGAGTGTTGTAATAGTCGATGTTTGCGTTGGCGATGAACAACTCCGATTCCGATGCCGTCCGTTCGGAGCGGAATTTTCGACATGCTTCAATTTCCTCTGGAATCAGAACCCGATACAACGTGCCGTCCCGGTTCGGTTCGCCTTCTTTCCGTATTGCGCCGACAGTTTCCAGCGCTCGAAGCGTGTCTTGCACCTTCCCCAACGAGATTGGGTTCTCAGCAGCATACGAATACGCGGATCTCACGACCGCTCTACGGAGGCTGCGGGTGCTGACGCGAAGATGCGGGTTCCCATCCTTCAAGATCGAGTGCCGGAACAGAAACCAATAAAATGCGGCGTCGTAAGGTTCCAGAAGGGGCTGCAGGTCGTCAACGATCTCCTGAACGATGAGCGGTAGTTCCAAAGCGGAGAAATCACGATCTCCTACAGTTGCCCTCGTCGCGTTCACCTCAACTTCCAGTTCGCTCAGAAGTTGACGTATCATTTCAAGGCGCTTATTCATGTCGGACTACATTCTACATTCAGAAATCAAAGCATCGCCGCTGCCGCGCCGCAGGCGTTATCTGTCCCTGGCCACCACGAAATCCGGCACCCACAGCAGGGCCCGCTTGAATTCGGAGTCGGGGAGCGGGGCCAGCGCCTGGCGGGATTGCTCGGCGTAGCGGTCGGCGACGGACCTGGCGTATTCGACTGAGCCGTTGCGCGCCAGAATCTGCTGGATCTGCTGGCGGCTCACGTTCTCAAAACTGCGGTCGTCCAGAACCCGCTGGATGGTCTGGCGGTCGGCTGCGGTGCCGTGGTCGATGGAGTGAATCACGGCAAGGGTTGCCTTGCCCTCGCGCAGGTCGCTGGCCACGGGCTTGCCCAGAACCTCTTCAGTGGCCGTGAGGTCGAGCACGTCGTCGACGATCTGGAACGCCAAACCGACAGCGCGGCCATAGGCGGCCAGGCTCGTCTCCTGGGCCTCAGCGGCGCCGGCCAGCACCGCGCCCAGACGCATGGAAACCGAAAACAGGCACGCGGTCTTGCGAAAGATGAGGTCGTAGTACTCGGCCTCGGAGACGGCCTTGCCCAGCTTTTGAATTTGCAGCAGCTCGCCCTCGACCATCTGCTGGGTGAGGCCGATGAGCAGGTCGAGGACGCGCAGGTTCTGCTCTTCAAGAGCCACCTTGAAAGCCTGCATGTAAAGCCAGTCGCCGGCCAGCACGCATTTTTCGTTTCCCCAAGTCGTATTTGCAGAGGGCCGGCCGCGCCTGGTGTTGGCGCCGTCGATGATGTCGTCGTGGACCAGCGTTGCGGTGTGCACCATCTCCACCACCGTGCCCAGGCGGATGGCGCCCTGGTCAAAGTAGCCGAGTAAATGCGCGGACAGCAGCAGCAAGGAGGGGCGGATGCGCTTGCCGCCGCCCTCGCGCAGGTATTCGGCGATCTCTGTGATGGTGCTTACGCCGGAGGCGGCGTCGCGGCCCAACTCCTGCTCGATCGCCACGAGGTCGTCCCGCAGCAGATCGAAGACCTCTCTCGCCGTCGCTATCGCCAATGTGCTCAAAGCTCTCCGGTTCTCATGCTTTCTCTGTATGGCCCCTGCTGCCGGTGCGCAGCTTGCATATCGGATGCGCCCGATTCCCACAAAAGCACCCGCTCAATTGGTGCGGTAGTTGGTAAACTGCAACTCCACGCCCAGATCTTTGCCTCGCAACAGAGCGATGATGGCCTGCAGCTCGTCGCGGTCTTTGCTGGATACTCTGACTGTATCGCCTTGGATGCTGGCCTGCGCCTTCTTTTTTGAGTCTTTGACCAGCCGAACGATTTCCTTGGCCCTTTCCGTGGGGATGCCCTGCTGCAGCTTGATCTTCTGCCGCACGCTCTTGCCGGAGGCCTGCTCCAGTTTTTCGTAAGTCAGATTCTTCAGCGAGACGCCGCGCTTGACCAGCTTCTGGCCGAGAATCTCCTTGACCGCCTCGAGCTTGTATTCCCCGGCCGAGGCCAGCTGAATCGCGTCGTTGCCCTCCAGCGTAATCTCCGAGTGGGTGTCCTTCAGGTCGAAGCGCTGGCGAACCTCCTTCAGCGCCTGATCGATGGCGTTGCGAACCTCCTGGATGTCCACCTTGCTGACGATGTCGAACGAATTCTCTTGGGCCATGGCTTTCTTTCCTCAGACTGCCGGCGTTCCTTTGCCGGCCTCGATCGCCGGCCGGGTCCGCCGGTGCAACTCTATCAGTTTCCCACGTCAGCCCCAAGCCGAAACAGCCTCAAGAAGTTTTTCGTGGTCGCGGAGGCGATTTCTTCCTCCGAAACGGCCAGCAATCCAGCCAGAGTGTGGGCGGTGCGGGTCACCCAGGCCGGCTCATTGCGCTTGCCGCGATCGGGCGCCGGCGCCAGCCAGGGAGCGTCGGTCTCGACCAAAACCGCTTCCAGGGGCAGCCTGGCGGCGACGTCGCGCAGCGGTTGCGCCTTGGGATACGTCAGGTTTCCGGCAAACGAGACCAGAAAACCCAGGTCCAGCGCCCGGCGCGCCTGCTCCCAGCCGCCGCCGAAGCAGTGCATCACGCCGCCCAGGCCGGTGGGGCGCCAGTGGGCGTCGAGGATCTCGAAGAGATCGTCCCAGGCGTCGGTCGCGCCGTCCCTGGGCCGGCAGTGGATGAGGATGGGCCGCTTGCGGGCATCGGCGATCTCCAGTTGCCGGATCAGCCCCTGGCGCTGCACCGGATGCGGAGCGCCCTGGTGGTAGTAGTCCAGGCCGATCTCCCCGCAGGCGATTACCTCCGGCTCGGCCAGCAGGCGGTCGAGTTCGCCGAGGACCGCGGGGTCGATTTCATGGGTCGAGTGGGGATAGACGCCGGCGCTCGCGTAGAGCCGCGGCACATTCGGCTGCCCGTTGAACTGGCGGCAGAGGTCGAGGGCCTGGTGCATCTGGGAGGGATGCTCGCCGATGCCGATGGCCAGCACCGCGCCCACGCCGGCTTCCCATGCGCGTGTGAGCATTGCCGCGCGGTCGCCGGCGTAGCGCTCGCTGTCTATGTGGGCGTGGGAATCGATCAGCATCGGGGGGACCTCTCCAGAAACAAGAAATCAGTTCCCTGCAATTGCCAGCGGACAGACCACGCGCAACCCCAAGTGCTTTTTGAAGTGGTCAAAGTCGCTGTCGTGGTGGAGCAACTCATAACTCTCCTCGATGCAGAAGGTAGCGACAAACGTGTCAACCGTGCTGCGGATCGTGACGCCAAGCTCACGCAGTCTGCGGTAATTCCGCGCCGAGGCGATGGCCAGCGCGGTACTGCCGGTTTCGAAGAGGACGAACTGGCTGAGCGCGTCGACTGTCTCCGCGAACCGCCTTTCGCTGCGTATGCCCTGCAGTACCTCACTCAAAATCAGGCTGGTGATTCCGATCGGTTCAGAGCCAATGTGCAGGTTCAGCCAATCGGTTTGCTCGTTATGCTTGTCGGCCAAAAAGTCGATTAGGACCGAAGAGTGTGCGTCCAGCGAAGGCTGGCATGATCAGTGGGAGCAAGTCCCACCGGGGTAAAAGTCCAAGCCCCGTAGCTTGAATAGCAGGAAGGACGGAAACCGAACATCCTGAAGCCTATT
>JBEKZJ010000090.1:0-19426 GCA_049509995.1 Occallatibacter sp.
GGCGCAGGTAGCGGCGGTAGAGAGCTTGTTCGATCTTCTCCTGGCGCTCACTGAGATCGTCCAAGGCATCGTATAGATCGTCTTCGTCGAAGCTCGTGAGCCCAAGCACTTCGGCAACCGCCAAAGTGATGTGCCATCTTATGTTCGGTATCGTTGCACTGGCCGCCGACCAGATTCTGAAACTGATCACGTAGGCAACACGGCCTTTGGGAACTTGAAAACCTTGAATAAATCCGGAGGGCGCAGCCGCGGCCTGCCCAAAAACGGCGGACGGAGGACTCGCCGCCGCCACCAATTGCTGGAACAGTGATCTCATGCCTTCCAAATCAAGTGAAAACAACGGCAGGAACAAAGCAAATGCCGCTGTTGGGAATTTTGCAAGAGGCTCTGATGTTGTAAATCAAATTGGCGGGAGGCCCTCAAGGTCTCAGCCGGCAAACGAATCAGGTTACTCCAGGTCTGGCTTTTCAGACCGGGGATGTCCTGCCAACCACGCCGCGCGGGGGCCGGGTACAGGGCGGGAGAGCCAGATCGCGCTTCTGAGACCGGGGTTCGCAGCGACAGGTCTTCGTCGCTGGGAGGGCTGCTCCCTGTTCCTTGCCCTTCCCGCACTGCCAATCAACCGGAACCTTGACACTCCTCCCACCGGCCACATTCTCCCCCAGGGAGGACAATTGCCGCCCTGGATCCCTCCAGACAACTCTGCCCGCCTGCGCTTGCAGACGGGCAGAGAATGCTCTTCCAACCCGGCACTTTCCGGGCCAGCCCTGACTAGCCAGTCTTGATCGCTACCTGGCTGCCTTCCTGGCCTTTTTCTTCCCGGCCGTCTTTTTACCGGCCTTTTTGCCGGCTTTCTTCCCAGCCGTCTTTTTTCCAGCCTTCTTTTCAGCCTTCTTTTCGGCCTTCTTTTCGGCCTTCCTTTCAGCCTTCTTTCCGGCCTTCTTCGCCGCCGGCATTACCTCGGCCCGCCTTTTCCTCTTTTTCTTCACTGGCGGTGCGGGCGGCGTGACCGGCGGTGCGGGCGGCGTCACCGGCGGCCCCGGCGTTGTTCCCGCAACTGCAAGCAGCGGAATGAGTTGCCCCGCAATCGGCGACCCCAGCCCGGTGCACGCATCCCACCCCGGTCCGGCCGAGAACGCCCCGTTGTTGCCCTGCGTGATGTCGTTGAACGCCGATGCCGCCTTGGCCGCATAAATCGCCGGCTGGATGAACCCCACCTGCGTCCCAAGTTGCTGATTCGCAACGGCCACCAGCCCCGCCCACAGCGGAGCCACCGCGCTGGTTCCGCCAACCACCGTGTTCTGTCCGTCCACGCGAACCGTGTAGCCCGTCGTGGGGTCGGCGTCCCCGGCCACGTCCGGCACGCCGCGCCCGCCTGAGCTCGTGCTTGCCGCGGGCACATTCGAGTTCGCCTGCCAGCTCGGCAGAGCAAACACGTTACTCACCCCGCCGCCCGTCGCGCCCTCACCGTTGGCCAACTCGTTCCACACCACCTCGGAGACGATCGTTGACCCATTCGCGTCCAGCGTCGTTCCTCCGCACGCCAGCACGTGCGGACTCGACGCCGGAAAATCCACGTTGTTTCCCGTCGCGCCGTCCGACGACCCGTTGTCGCCCGCCGCAACCGTGATCGTAATCCCCAGCGCCGCCGCCGACTGGCACACCGCATCCAGCGCCGTCATCGACTGCTGTGTCCAGGTCGACTCCGGCCCGCCCCAGCTGATCGAAATCACTCCCGGATTGTTGGTCGTGTCGTGTACCGCCGTCGTAATCGCGTCGATAAAACCCTGGTCGGTGTTGGGCGTGAAATACACGGCAATCTTGGCTCCCGGCGCCACGCTGCCGGCCACTTCAATGTCCAGCATCACCTCGCCGTCTGCGCTCGACGGCTTCGAGGGCGCATTCTTCCCGCCGTCCACGCGGACCGCCGTCATCGCCGGCGCCGCAATCCCCAGCGAATTGAAGTAAGCGGTCAGGTCCGTCTGCCGGTACCCTCCGCCCAGCTCGATGATCCCGATCGTCTGCCCCGCTCCGCTCGCCGTGGCGGGAAACTGGTACGCCTGCGCCACCTGCGGAGGCGTGTAGCTGCTGGGCGCTGCGGCCGTCTCGGCAGCCTCCTTCCTCACGCGAAAATGCGGCTTCGCCTGCGGCCTGTTGTCCAGCCCCAGCACCGCCTCTACCGCCCCGCTCAGCGACTCCGGCAGGTGAATTGCGCCCTCGCGAACGCGGTACTCAACGCCCTCGATCGTCTTCTGCTCCAGCACCACCCCAAACGCCTTCTGGATGTCGGCTGCCGACCCGGTTAGCTGCACCGTCCGCCGCGCCTCCGAGCTGGGGTCCGGCTCGACCTTCAGGTTGAACTCCCGCGCAAACGCGCTCACCAGCTCCACGGCCGCGGGATCGGCCGCGTGGTGCTTCTTGAACTCGGCGCGCGATACGCGAACCGGACCGCTGGCGCGCCCGCCGCGCTGGTTGATCTTCAGCGGCTCCTTCCGTCTCACAATCACGGATACGGTCACCTTCGACTTGGCCGGCGTAGCCTTCACGTGGACTGCATTCAGAGCGGCAGTCTTTTCGCTCCCAGGGAGAACAACGCGCGCCTGCTCCGCAATGCGCGGAGTATTGACGGGGGGGAATTTTGCCATAACTGACCTCTTTCTCGTCCTGGCTTTTTAACCTTCTTTTCAGAGCCATGGACCCGATGAGTCCGAATCATAATTCATCTTGCCGTTTTCGTATGCAGAAAACTGCGGAATTAGAATCTAATTGTCGTTCAGCCACCAATGCGCAACCCGCCGTTCCAGTTCCGCCGCGCTGCGGACTGGCTGCCCGTGAATCAACCAAACCTTAACAATCCCTGCCCCATCTAGCCACTACCATAAGCAGGGACCATCCCGCCGCGGTCCCCAGCGACTCGGGCGGGTGCCGGTACCGGGTGCCGGGGCACCCTCCAGGGTCGGGGCGGGGTGCGGCGCGGCGAGCGATTTCTGCTTGTTGACGTGAATGAACAGGTCTCCGTCGCCGCGGTGGCTGATCTCTGACCCTCATCCCTCATCCCTGACCCCTGATCAATGATCAATGACCTCACTTCAGATACGCGCGCACCAGATCGATCAGGTCCTCGGCCAGCTCCGGGGCAATCTGTTCCTTGACCCCGTCCACCAGGTGGAAGCGGATATGCGTCTCCAGCACCTCGCCCATCAGCCCGTTCACCCCGCCCCGCACCGCCGCCAGCAACATCAGTTGCCCTCCGCAATCCTCATCCGCCGTCAGCGACCTTTCCACCGCGTCCAACTGCCCGCGCAACTTCCTCAACCTCTGCAGCAATTTAACCTTTTCCCGCTCCTGATGAGACATACCACGCCTCCACTTGACAATACCCACCCCCGGTATGGTATTAACCGAGTGGGGGTATAGTTTCGAATCCATTCTATGCCCGCTGCCCCACGCCCCGCAGCTCAACTTCAAGGGTTTCGCATGCTCCGCGTTTTCGGCCGCCGCCTCAATCCGCTCCGCCCCGCCTGGGCACTCGTCCGCCCGCTTGGCCGCCTCGCCTGTGCGCTGGCCGGGGCCGCTGCCGTTGCAGCCGCCCAGGCGCCCGACTCCCTGCCTTCCGCGCCTGACCCGCAAACCCAGCCCGTGCTCCAATTCGCCCAGGCCTGGCCGGCCCTTCTTCTGCTCGATCCCCAGCGTGGCGGGATCGGAAAGAAGGCCGGAGAGCTGGGCCCGGTACGCCACGAGCCCCAGGCCGGTCCCATCGTCACCATGGCGCCGCACCCCGACAACAGCCGCTACTGGCTCTCCGGCCAGGCCAACATCATCTTCCAGGGCGATTTGCCCTTCCATTCCCTTTATCAGGGCCACAACAGCTTTCGCAATGCGGCCGAATACAAGACCTCGATGGTGGGGACGCTCTACACCGCGCTCCGGCCCACCCGCTCCATTCGCTACAACAACGATCTGATCTTCGATCTGGAGGCCACCGAAGGCCGCGGCCTCAGCCAGGCCTTCGGCCTGGCCGGATTCACCAACCTCGACGTGGTGCGCAACCCCTACCTGGGCAAGGCGCCGTACATCGCCCGCTACCAGATTCACCAGGTCTTCGGCCTGACGCAGGAGACCACCAGCCAGGAGGCGGGCTTTTTCGGCGTGGCCCCCAGTGTGCCCGTTCGCCGCCTCGAATTTCGCATCGGCAAGCTCACGCTGCCCGATTTCTTCGACGTCAACGGCCCCGGCTCCGACAGCCACCTCCAGTTCATGAACTGGACCGTGGACAACAACGGCGCCTGGGACTACGCCGCCGACACCCGCGGCTACACCGTCGGTGGCATGGCCGAGTACGACGACAGGATCTGGAGCATCCGCTACGGCCTCTTCGCCATGCCCATCCTGGCCAATGGAATCGATATGGACTGGGCCTTCAGCCGCGCCCACGGCCAGAACGGCGAATTCGAGTTGCGCCACAGCTTCATTCCAAAACGCAAAGGGACCGAACGCGTCCTCTTCTACGCCAACCGCGCACACATGGGCACCTATCGCGAAGCCGTCGACGACTTCCTGAGCGGCTCCGACACCGCCAAATATGGCGTAACCGTGCCCACCATCACCCTCCACGAGCACTTCAGTGCGCTCAAATACGGCTTCGGCTACAACACCGAGCAGGAAGTCACTGAGAATCTCCGCGTCTTTGGCCGCTTCGGCTGGAATGAGGGACAGCACGAGTCCTTTGCCTACACCGAGGTCGACCAGACCGTCGAACTCGGCGCCGACTACGCCGGAACCCGCTGGCATCGCCCGGTCGACAAGATCGGCCTGGCCGTGGTCTCCAACGCCATCAAGGCCGACCACCAGGAGTATCTGAAACTGGGAGGCCTTGGCTTCCTGCTGGGCGACGGGAAACTCAATTACGGCCGCGAAAACATCGTCGAAAGCTATTACACCTGGCACGCCTGGCGCGGCATGTTCTATTCCGTCGACGCGCAACGCATCGCCGACCCCGGCTACAACCGCGACCGCGGCCCAGCCTGGGTTGGCTCCATCCGCGCCCACGTGGATTTTTGAGGGGCAAGGAACTGGGGCTGCGGATCGGCATTTCGCCTGCCCCAGCACGACATCGCTAAATTGCTAACTTGCTAACTCGCTGACTCGCTGACTTGCTCAAACGACTTACTTCCCCGCCCCCGCCGGCTGCGCCTGCTCTTTCTCCTGCGCCGGCACCGCAACAATCACCTCGTTGGCCTTGGCGTAGTGCAGCTTTTCCCGCGCCACAATCTCGATCGCGTCCGGGTCGGACTTCAGCCGCTCGATGCGCTCCCGTAACCGCGCATTCTCCTGCTCCAGGTCCTTGATCTCCCGCCGCAACTGCTGGTCTTCGGCGCGCTTCTGCTGCCACACTTGCAGCCCGTGTTTACCGTTAATCACGTGCCAGGTGAGCAACAGCGCCAGCCCCACCGCCACCACCGTGCCCGCCGGACGCCACACCCGCAGCGTCCAGTCCAGCGCCCGCCTGGGCATCGGACCGGCAGAGGTCCCCGCCGCTCCCGTTTCACCTTGCACCTTCTCGTCCGCCATCCCGCCTCTACACGCCCTAAGACAGCACAAACTTCTCCGCCGCCGCCTTCAGCGCTTCCATGTCCTGCTCGCTGCGCGCTTCCGTATAGGCCCGCACCACAGGCTCGGTCCCCGAAAGCCGGTAGCACACCCACGAACCATCCTCCAGAATCAGCTTCAGCCCGTCGGTCCGCACCACCTTGCTCACCTTGCGCCCGCCCAGCTCAGTGGGATCGGCCTTCATCTTCTCAGTGAACGCGGCCTTCACCTCCGGGGTCAAGCGAAAGTTCTCCCGCACCGGATAGAAGGAACCAACCTTGGCAAACAGCTCCTTCAGTTGGGCGCCCAGGCTCTTGCCCCGCGTGGCCACCATCTCCGCCACCAGCAGCCCGGCAATCACCCCATCCTTCTCCGGAACGTGCCCGCGGATGGTCAGCCCCGCTGACTCCTCGCCGCCGATCGCGATCTTGTCCTCGATAATCAGCTCGCCAATGTACTTGAACCCCACCGGCGTCTCAAACAGCGGAACCTTGTGGTACTCGGCCACTGCGTTGATCAGGTTCGTGGTCGCCACGCTTTTGGCCACGCCGTTCTTCCAGCCCCGCGTCTCCACCAGGTAGTCGAACAGCAGCGCAATGATGTAGTTCGGCTGCAGGAAAGTCCCGTCCCCGTCCACAATCCCGAACCGGTCCGCATCCCCATCCGTCGCAATGCCGATGGCCGCGCCAATCTCCCGCATCTTGGCCTTGGCGTCGCCCAGCAGCTCGTCGGACGGTTCCGGCGCATGGCCCCCGAACAGCACGTCGCGGTAGTCGTGAACCGTCTCCACAGCCACGCCGGCCTCGCGCAACAGATCGGAGCTGTAACCCCGCCCCGCGCCCCAGAACGGATCGTAGACCACCTTGATCCCCGACTTGGCGATGGCCTTCAGATCCACCAGCTCTTGCAGCCGCTTCAGAAACGCCGGCTTCACGTCCGCCGTCTCAAAGCCGCCGGCCGGAGCGTTCGCGCTGATAATGCTCCCGCCGTCGCCAAACAAATCGATCGCCGCCTCAATCTGCTTGGTCACCTCGGGCAGCGCCGGCGCCCCATCGTGCGTGGAGAACTTGATCCCGTTGTACTCCGGCGGATTGTGTGAGGCGGTAAAGTTGATCGCCCCTGAGGTCTTCAGCGTGCGCACGGCATAGGCGATGGCCGGTGTCGGCGCGGGCTCCGGAATCACGATGGGAGTGACTCCCGCCCCGGCCAGCACCCTGGCTGCGATGTCCACAAAACTCTCGCCCAGAAACCGCGGATCGCGCCCCACCAGAACCCGGTGCGGCTCCGGTTGCGTCTTCACATAGGCGGCAATCCCCGCCACTGCCAGCCGGATGTTGGCCACCGTAAACTCATCGGCCACAATCGCCCTCCATCCGGAGGTGCCGAACTCGATCCCAGACTCAAATACAATTTTCATCTCGCTTCTCCACCTCGGCCGGGTTCTCCCAGCCGCAATGTCCATACTGCCCTACTCCGCTCCGCTCGGCAAGCCGCCGCAGTGCCGGAACCGCGAGGCGGAAGAAAAAACGCTCCGTGGCGGCGGTTTCGGAATAAATTGGTTTTAGGAACCGTTCTTACCGTGGAAGCGTCCCATGCCCGACCCCACCCCGCCCGCCCGCATCGTCCTCACCACCGCCGCCGACCCCGACGAGGCCAGCCGCCTGGCCCGCACTCTGGTCGAAGAGCGCCTCGCCGCCTGCGCCACTCTCATCCCCGCCGTCCAGTCCATCTACCACTGGGAGGGCCAGGTCGAGTCCTCCACCGAAACCCTGCTGCTGCTCAAGACCGGCCCCGATCAACTGCCCGCCCTCGAAGACCGCCTCCACGAGCTGCACAGCTACCAGACCCCGGAGTTCCTGGTTCTGCGCGTGGAAGCCGGCAGTCACCCCTACCTCGAATGGCTGCAATCGTCCCTTCGCCGCGTCTGAAGCCCGCCAGCCTGAGGCCCTCTGGTATTCTGGCCTACAGCGGTTCTCGAATTGCTGCAAACCGGGCAAAACATCAGCACGGCCACATAATCTGGATAACCGCTCCTTTTTTTGCCATGCGCTGGTTGATGATCGGACTTCTCGTCTCGCTCGGGGCCCTGCTGTTCGCAGCCGGGGCCTTGGCGCGTCACATATGGCTCCAGCGCGCCAGCCTGCGCAGCAATCCCGACGCCGGCCCAGTCCTTCACCTGGTTACCAACGCGGCTGTTGACCCCGTCGAGGAAGCCGACCAGGAACTTGAACCCTGAAGGAACTCCCGTGAGCAAAGAACTCTCCGCACAGTTGACCCCGGCAGCCGTCCCTATCGCCCGCCCCTCCGCCTGGCCGCGTTCAACCGGCATCGTGCTCGCCGGCAGCGCCCTGGTCGCCCTCTGCGCCCATGTTGCCTTGCCCCTCTACTTCACTCCCGTGCCGCTTTCGCTGGCCACCTTCGCCGTCCTGCTCCTCGGCCTGCTGCTCCCCCCGCGGATGGCTGCGGCCACGCTCGGCGCCTACCTGGCCGAAGGCGCCCTGGGACTGCCCGTCTTTGCCCCCGAGCCGCTTGCGCCGGGCGGCCTGGCCCATCTCCTCGGCCCCACCGGCGGCTACCTGCTTGCTTATCCGCTGGCTGCTGCCCTCATCGCGTTTCTGTGGCGCCGCACACGGCGGGGATTTGCCGCGGCCCTGATCAGCGCCGCCGCCGGCAGCCTCGCCATTCTCACTTGCGGCGCTCTTTGGCTGGCCGTCCTCACCCATGCCTCGGCGCAGTCGGTGCTCACCCTTGCCGTGCTGCCCTTCCTGCCCGGCGACGCCCTCAAAATCGCCGCTGCCGCCGCCCTTGCCGCCGGCTTCGAACGTCTGCGCCGCCGCACCGCCTGACCGCATCCAAGATTCGCTGCTGTTTTTCCCTGAAAGGATCGTTGCCTACCGTGAGTACCCAGAAATCCGGAGTTGCTTCTCCCGCCGCCCGGCTCGATATCTCCATCGCCCATAGTCCCGACTCCGATGACGCCTTCATGTTCTATGGCCTGGCCACCAACAAGATCCGCGTCCCCGGCTATCGCTTTTCCCACACCCTCTCCGACATCGAGACCCTCAACCGCCGCGCCCAGCAGGAAGCCTTCTACGACGTCACCGCCATCAGCTTCCACGCCTACCCCTACCTGCAGCAGAACTACACCCTCATGGGCTGCGGCGGCAGCGTCGGCGAGGGCTACGGCCCCATGGTCGTCTCCAGCAAGCCCCTGGCTCCCGAGGGCCTGGGCCGTATTAAAATCGCCGTCCCCGGAACCCTCACCACCGCCTATCTGGCCCTCAAAATCTTCAATCCCGCCCTCCAAACCGTCACCGTCCCCTTCGATCGCATCATCCCCGAGATCCTGGCCGGAAACTTCGACGCCGGACTCATCATCCACGAAGGCCAGCTCACCTACTCCTCCAGCGGCCTTTACAAGGTTCTCGATCTCGGCGTCTGGTGGCGCGAATTCACCGGCCTAGTCCTGCCCCTGGGCGGCAACGCCATCCGCCGCTCCCTCGGAGCCGATTCCCTCCGCATCATCACCAAAGCCGTTCGCGACAGCATCCAGTACGCCCTCGATCACCGCGAACAGGCCCTCGAATACGCCATGCAGTTCGCCCGCGAACTCGACTCCCGCCTCGCCAACCGATTCGTCAGCATGTATGTCAATGACCGTACCCTCGACTATGGCCCCGATGGCCGCCAGGCCATCCGCAAACTCCTCGAATTGGGCCACGAGCGCGGCGTCATCCCCACCGCCCCACAGGTCGATTTCGTCGACTGAACCGTTTTCACTGTCACTGGAGCCTGGGCGATTTCACCCTCCCTGGAATCTGGGTGCCCCATCCTTCCCGCGTTCTTTGCGGGAAGGATGGGAAGCGATCCGGCCTTCAACAACGGCTGGTCATCGCCAGTCGCGTTACCTCCGGAATCCACATTCCCTCTCACAGTCATTCAAAACGCCTGAGAATCTCCCGCCGTTTTCTAAATATTTTCTAACCTCCGCCGATACATCCAGCAGTGAGGTTTATCCCCGTGCTCCTCTATACCAACGCAACCTTCCTGCTCGCGTCCCCCGACCCGGCTCTGCTGGCCGCCCTGGAACCCTTGCTCCTCGCCTCCGGCGCCCGCGTCGAAATCGTTCTCACGGCCGAGGCCGCCCTCACCTCCATCACCGGCCATCTCCCCGCTCTCGTCCTGCTCGACACTAACCTGCCCGGCATGGACCCCCGCATGACCATCAGCCAACTGCTCGCCGCCCTCCGCGGCGAGGACGCCACCAGCCGTCTCCCCATTGTCCAGATTTCGGACACTGTCAACCAGGAAGCGATCGACCGCCTCGCCGAGGGTGTCATCCACGACCTCATCCCCCGCTCCGCCGAACTCCCCTACTGGCGTCTCCGCATCGAGATGGTCCTTCGCTCCCTCCACAAGGCACGCGAACTGGACGCCCTCCGCGAAGCTGCCCGCCTCAACGCCCAGATGGATCACCTGACCGGCGTCTACAACCGGGAGACTTTGCTAGCCATGCTGTTTCGCGAAACCGACCGTGTGCAGCGGATGAAGAGTTCGCTGTGCTTGATCCTGTTCGACATCGATGACTTTGGCCATTGGAACTCGCGCCTCGGCAACGACGCCTGCGACGAACTGCTCTGCCAGGTGGTGGCCCGCACCACCCACCTCCTGCGCAGCTATGACCTGCTCGGCCGTCCCGGCAAGGACGAGTTCCTGGTTGCCCTTCCCGGTTGCGGCACCGAAAACGCCGTCCTGCTGGCCGAGCGGCTCCGCGTCGATGTCTTTTGCTCGCCCTTCCGTGTAGCTGGCGATTCCATCCGCCTCTCCGCCTGTTTTGGCATCGCCTCCAGCCATGGCCGCTCTCCGGTGGTCGTCCTGCGCGAGGCCGAACAGGCCCTGCAATGGGCCAGAACCGCCGGTCCCGAGTCCATCCAGTGCTTCGACGGCTCCGTGAACCCCTGCGCCGCCCCAGTCACCTTTCTCTCCCCGTCCTCCGGCGACGAACTCCTCGCCTGGTAGCGCGAAAGCGGGGCGCGTTCGCATAAGAACGGGTGCCCCAGAGCCTGCCCTGACCTTGCCGAAGGGTCTCATCCGCCGCGGCGGAGAGACCTAAGATTCCTTTACGCTCAGCCCCTGCGCGCTCCCGCCCCAACTTCGCCCTCTTCCGCAGCCAGCCCCAGAAACTCCTGAAACACATCATTCGACAAGAGCCGTCCCCGCGCGGTCAGCCGGACCGTCTCTCCGTCCGAAGTCAGCAGCCCATCCTTCGCCTGGCGCGCAACAGCCTCCATCGCCCGCCCCACCGCATCGCGTCCAAACTCCCGCTCCAACGCGCCCACCTCGACCCCCGCATTCAGCCGCAACCCCAGAAACCACGCCTCTTCGTGCTGCCGCGCCGGAGAAAGCCATGCGGTTTCCATCGGTTGCGAGCCCTCGAGAAACGCCTCCAGGTCGTCGGTGGTCGTCGAGCGAAGCACGTATCCTGATCTGGTGCGGCCCGTTTCCCTCAGCATCGACGACGCATCCAGCCCCAACCCCAGATACGGCCGCCTTTCCCAATAGCGCAAATTGTGCCGCGACTGAAATCCCGGCCGGCAAAAATTCGAAATCTCGTACTGCCCCAGCCCCGCCTCGCCCAGCCGCTCGATCGCCCGCGCGTACATCTCCGTGATCGCATCGTCCGACGGAACCAGCCCGGCCTGGTACCGCTTCCCACCGCCCAGCATCTCGCGCCCCAACCGCGAGTCCTCATCCACCTCCAGCATGTACACGCTGGCATGGGGAACGCCCGAATCCACCAGCGCCGCCAGCGACTCCTCCCAGGAAGCGAACGTCTGCCCGGCCAGCCCCGCAATCAGGTCCACGTTCAGGTTGGCGATTCCCGCCCCGCGCAGCCGCCGCAAATCCTCTTCCACAACCGCGCGGCTGTGCAGCCGCCCGCTCACCTGCGCCTCGCGGTCGATGAACGACTGCACGCCCAGGCTCACCCGATTCACGCCTGCCGCCGCCAGCGCCTTTAGCGTCTCGTCCGCAATCTGTCCCGGCGCGCACTCGACTGTGATTTCCGCGTCCGCCTCGAATTCGAACTCCCTCCGCATCGCGCCAAACAGCCGCTCCAGCAACTCAGGCGCCAGCAGGCTGGGCGTTCCTCCGCCCAGGTAAGCCGTGTCCACCCTGCGCGGCAACTCCACGCCCATCCGCGCCGCCCACTCCCCGGCCGCCGCCAGGTCCTCGATCAGCCGTCCCACATAGCGCGCATGTTCGCTCGCCGGGTACACCCCCGAGGCAAAATTGCAATACGTGCACTTCGACCGGCAAAAAGGAATGGAAATATAAAGGCCGAGCGCGTCGTTGTGTGAACCGGACATTAAAAATATTCTTTCACGCGCGGGGGTATTTCACCCCTGCCTTCTAGCCTCTGACTGCGTGACTCGCATGGCTGTCCCCGGCGTGAGCGCAGATTCCAACGAGGAATCCGAATTCATACCAACGCCCGTTATTGTGCGTTTCGTAGATGCTCACGCCGTCCACGAACAGGCTCACGATAAATGCGATAGGAGCGATGAACCCGTGCCAAAGTCCGCCGAGAAATCCGGCGGCCTTAGCCCCTGGCTGTTTGTATTTCGAGTTTGATCCAGCGACGGAAAGAACATTTGCCATAGTGGAAAAGAGCATAAACGGGTGTTTGCGGCAATTGCAAATCGCCGTCTTCATAAGCAGGTGAAGTGTTCGCAGGCGCTTCCCGTTTCATGCGATCATTGAACGAAGGAGATCTTTGCTTGAAAGCTTGGCCGGTCCTGGCAATCGTCTTCATTGAAGCCATTCTCTTTCTTGCCCATTGGTTCATCTATCGCACCTGGATCGTCTTCATGGGCAATCCGAGTCCGGCTGCAACTCTGGCGCTCGGGACCGCGCTCTTCCTGCTGGCCTTCAGTTTCATCGTTGCGGCCCTGCTCAGCTTTCGCTTCTCCAACCCGCTGGTCACGCTCCTCTACAAGATCGCCGCCGTCTGGCTCGGCTTCCTCAACTTCTTCTTCCTCGCGGCCTGCCTTTGCTGGCTGGCCTGGTACGCGTTGCTGCTTTCCAGGCTGGTTCCAGACCCGTCCCGCAACCAGCCCTTCATCGCCACCTTCCTCTTTGCCCTGGCGTTCGCAGCCGGCACCTATGGACTGCTCAATGCCCGCTCGATTCGCATTCGGCGCATCTCCATCAAGCTCCCCAACCTGCCCCAGTCGTGGCGTGGCCGCACAGCGCTCCTGGTCAGCGACCTGCACTTGGGCCACGTCAATGGCCTTCGTTTCTCCCGCCGCGTCGCCGCCCTGGCCGCCAGCCTGCATCCTCACATCGTCTTCCTCCCCGGCGACTTCTTCGACGGCGCCAAATCCGACCCCGGCCGGCTGGCTGCTCCCTTCAAACAGCTCTCTCCGCCCTTCGGCATCTACTTCTCCACCGGCAACCACGACGAGTTTGGCGACGACGCACAGCACATAGCGGCCCTCACCCGCGCCGGCGTCCGCGTCCTGCACAATGAGAAAGTCACCGTCGACGGCCTCCAGGTCCTCGGTGTCGCCTATTACGATTCCACCCACATCCTCCGCCTGCGCGCCACTCTTGAGTCTCTGCGCCTGGACCCCGCCCACCCCAGCGTTCTCCTCAACCACGTGCCCAACCGCCTGCCTATGATCGAGCAAGCCGGCGTCAGCCTGCAGCTCTCCGGCCACACCCACGGCGGACAGATCTTCCCCTTCACCTGGCTCATCCGCCGCGTCTTCGGCGACTTCACCTACGGCCTGCAACGCTTCGGCGCCCTCCAGGTCTACACCTCCTCCGGCGCCGGAACCTGGGGCCCCCCCATGCGCGTCGGCACCCACCCCGAAATCGTCTTGCTTGAATTCGAGTAGCCGCCCGTGCAAGAATGTAGTTACGTTACTACATGGGAGGCGCGTTGTGGCCATCACCACTCTATCCAGCCGCGAATTCAATCAGGACACCGGCAGAGCAAAGAGAGCCGCCCGCAAAGGCCCCGTGTTCATCACCGATCGCGGCAAACCCGCCCATGTGCTGCTGTCCATCCGGGAATATCAGAAAATCACAAAGAAAGGCGAGAGCATTCTCGATATGCTCGCGATGCCAGGAGCGGGAGACATTGACTTCGAACCGCCGCGCCTGGGAGACGAACTGATTCGGCCCGCGGATTTCTCATAATGTATCTTCTCGACACCAACGTGCTCTCTGAATTGCGCAAGGCTTCGCGAACCAAGGCATCGAGCGCGAAAATGGACCGTCGCGTGGAGAACTGGGTCAACAGCGTTTCCCCCTTCGATCTCTATATGTCGGTGGTCTCCATTCTTGAACTGGAGCGCGGGTTCCATCTGCTGAAACTGCGTGACCCGGCACAGGCTGAGGTCATTCGCCTATGGGTGCGCAACAGAGTATTGCCCAGCTTCGATGGTCGCATCCTCCCCGTCGATCTGGCCATTGCGCAGCGTTGCGCCGCTCTCGTGATCCCGAAAGCAATCGAATATCGCGATTCACTCATCGCGGCCACTGCCCTCGTTCATGGAATGACGGTCGTCACCCGGAATGTACGCCACTTTGAGCCTAGCGGTGCAGCGCTCCTTAACCCGTGGGATGAGCGACCGTTATAAATCGGTTCTGCTGGTATAAACTTGCCCTTCGACTGAAATGAGGATCGACCATGTTCTTTTCAGGCAAACGCTTTCTTGTGGTCTTGGCAACTACGATTCTGTTTAGCTTTACACTGGCCGGCGCGCAAACCCCGCCGCCCGGTTCCGCCGGCCCCGACCTCAGCTTTCCCACCGTCCTCTACGGCGCCGCCTATTACAACGAATACATGCCCGGAGACGACGCGGACCACGCCGCCCGCCTGGATAAAGACGTCGCCCTCATGCGCGCCGCCGGCCTCAACGTGGTCCGCATGGGCGAATCCACCTGGAGCCTTTGGGAGCCCGAGGACGGCCGCTTCGAATACGCCTGGATGGACCGCGTCGTCGACGCCATGGGCAAAGCCGGCATCAAGGTCATCCTGGGCACGCCTACCTACTCCATCCCCGCCTGGATGGCCCATCAGCACCCTGAGATCCTCGCCCGCCGCATCCCTGCCGGCTCCTTCGGCGGCCCCACCGTCGAAAGCGCCTACGGCATTCGCCAGAACATGGACACTGATTCGCCCGCCTATCGCTTCTATGCCGAGCGCCTCATCCGCCGCATCGTCGCCCATTACAAAGACAACCCCACCGTCATCGGCTGGCAGCTCGACAATGAGACGGGCAGCTACGACGCCGCCAACCCCGACGTCTTCATCGGCTTCCAGCACTACCTGGAAAAGAAGTTCGGCACCCCTGAAGCGCTCTCGAAGGCCTGGTTCCTCAATTACTGGGGCGAAAACCTGCACACCTGGGAAGACCTGCCCACCCGCGACGGCACCATCTCCACCGGCTACAAGCTCGAATGGACCCGCTGGAGCCAGATGCGCGTCACCGATTTCCTCCACTGGCAGGCCGCCCTGGTCCGCGAGTGCGCGTCCCCCCACCAGTTCATCACCACCGACTACGGCGGCATGATGAAGCGGGACGTGAATGAAGAGGCCATCGCCGGCTCGCTCGACATCGTCGCCGACAACGTCTACCACGGCACCCAGGATCACTTCGACGGCTCAGCCCAGTCCATCCAGGAGGACTTCACCCGCTCCCTCAAGCACTCCAACTTCCTCATCACCGAGACCAACGCCCAAAGCACCGATTGGACCTCGGCCTTCCAGTTTCCGCCCTACGACGGCCAACTCCGCGAGGACGTCTACACCCATCTCTCCAACGGCGCCAACATGGTCGAGTACTGGCACTGGGCCTCCATCGCCGCCAACCAGGAAACCTACTGGAAGGGCATCCTCTCCCACGACCTCGAACCCAACCGCGCCTACGCCGAAGTCGCCCGCACCGCCCACGAGCTCGAAAAGATCGGCCCGCATCTGGTCGGCCTCCAGATTCACAACCAGGTTGCCATCCTGTGGAGCCGCGACTCGGACAACGCCATCGGCTTCATGCCCTTCACCTCCAACGCATCCATGCCCTGGCAGCCTGGCTATTCCAGCGCAGACTATAGCTCGCTGGTCCAGCAGATCCACAAATCCCTCTACAACCTGAACGTCGGCTCCGACTTCGTCTTTCCCGCCACGCAGGACTTTTCCGCCTACAAGCTGCTCATCGTACCCGCCCTTTACATCGCCGACGACGCCCTGCTCCAGCGCATCTCCGACTACGTCAAGAACGGCGGCCACGTCGTCATGACCTTCAAGAGCGGATTCGCCAATGAGGACTCCGCCGTCCGCTGGGTCCGCGCTCCCGGCCCGCTCCGCGAAGCCGCCGGCTTCAGCTACCAGGAGTTTTCCAACCTCGAACACCCCCTCGCCCTCAAGGACGATCCCTTCCACGTTGACGCAAACGACCCTGCCGCCAACAAGGTCTCTTACTGGGCCGAGTTCCTCATCCCCGAGCACGCCAAACCCATAGCCTTCTACGACCACCCCTTCTTCGGAAAATGGCCCGCCATCACCGAAAACGACTTCGGCTCCGGAACCCTCCTCTACGAAGGCACGTATCTTTCCGACCAACTCCAAACCGCCGTCCTGCGCGCCAGTCTGGAAAAAGCCGGCCTCACCGGCCCCGACCAGCAACTCCCGCCCGCGGTGCACGTCCAGCACGGCGTCAACCGCCTCGGCAAGCGCCTCCACTACTACTTCAACTATTCCAGCGCTGAGGTCAAAGTCACCTACCCCTACGCCCCCGGCGCCAACCTTCTCGACGGAAAACCCGTGGTCAAAGACGCCGTGTTAACCCTCTCGCCCTGGGATTTGGCTATCATCGAGGAGTAGAACGGCAACGAACTCCGGGCCCGTTGCCACACAAAAGCCCCGCGCCCCATCCTTTCGCCTTTTTTCTGGCGAAAGGGTGGGAAACCACGAACCTTCCCCGTCCTCCGTTCATGAGCAGCCAGGAAGTTGAAATCAAGGAGAACATTGAATTGAGCGCAGAATCCCCGGCTCCCCCCACGCCAAACGAAAGCGTCCTCCGCACCCGCCTCCACGGCGTCGATCTTCTCCTCAATCCCCGCCTTAACAAAGGCACCGCCTTCACAGAAGGAGAACGCGACGCCTTCGCTCTTCACGGCCTGTTGCCGCCGCACATCGGAACTCTCGAAGATCAGCGCGAACGACGCAAGCTGGCTCTGGATCATCGCGACACTCCCTTCGGCAAGTACAACCTGATGCGCGATCTCCAGGATACCAACGAAACTCTCTTCTACTCCCTCATCGCCCACAACGTTGAAGAATTGCTGCCCATCGTCTACACCCCCGTGGTCGGCGAGGGCTGCCGGCGCTTCAGTGAAATCTGGCGCCATCCCCGCGGCCTCTTCATCAGCTATCCCAACAAACACCGCATCCGGCAGATTCTCGCCGACGCCCGCTATGACGACGTGCGCTGCATCGTCGTCAGCGACGGCGAGCGCATCCTCGGCCTCGGCGACCAGGGTGCCGGCGGCATGGGCATTCCCATCGGCAAAATGGCGCTCTATACCGCCCTTGCCGGCATTCCGCCCGAGCACTGCCTCCCTGTCCTGCTCGACGTCGGCACCGACAACCAGGCCCTGCTCGACGATCCCATCTATATCGGCTGGCAGCACCACCGCGTCCGCGGCCGGGAGTACGACGATTTCGTCGAAGCCTTCGTCTCCGCCGTCGAGCGCCGCTGGCCCCACATCCTCCTGCAATGGGAAGACTTCGCCGGCGTCAATGCGCAGCGCTTCCTCGACCACTACCGCGACCGTCTCTGCACCTTCAACGACGACATTCAGGGCACCGCCGCCGTCACCACCGCAACCTTGCTCGCCGCCGTCAACTCGACCGGCATTCCGCTCAAAGAGCAGACCATTGCGCTCTTCGGTTCCGGCTCTGCCGGAGCCGGCATCGCCAACCTGCTGCTCGCCGCCATGCGGGAACAAGGCCTCACCGAAGCGCAGGCCCGCAGCCGCATCTACGCCTTCAATCGCTATGGCCTTCTCATCGAGGGTGGAAGAGGCATTCGCGACAATCAACTGCCTCTCACCCGCAAAAGAGCCGATGTAGAAGGCTGGCAACTCAGCGGCGGCAAAGATATTTCCCTGCTCGACCTCGTTCGTAACGCCAAGCTAACGGCCCTGGTCGGCACCTCCGCGCAGCCCGGCGCATTTACCGAAGAGATCGTGCGCGAAATGGCCGGCCACACCAGCCGCCCCATCATATTCCCGCTGTCGAACCCCACCTCCTGCGCCGAAGCCACGCCCGCCGACCTGCTCCACTGGACTGATGGCCGCGCCCTCATCGGCACTGGCAGCCCCTTTGCTCCCGTCGAGGTCAACGGCAAGCTCATTCCCATCGCCCAGACCAACAACTCCTACGTCTTTCCCGGTCTCGCCCTCGGAATCCTGGTCTCCCGCGCCCGCCGCGTCACTGACGCCATGATCATGGCCGCCGCCAAGACGCTTGCTCTTCTATCTCCCGCCCGCGAAGAGAAGAACGCCCCCCTGCTCCCTCCCATCGCCGATTCCCGCCACGTCAGTCTGTTTGTAGCCGAAGCCGTCGCCCAGCAAGCCATCGCCGACGCCGTCGCCGCAATCTCAGACGCAGCAACCCTCGACGCCCAACTTCGCGCCTACGTCTGGGACCCCGTCTACCTGCCGTATGAACGCATTTCGTAATCCAAACGTACGCGGGTGCCCCAGCTTCGGCTGGCTGGGAGCCACTATCGATTCGGCCCTTGGCCAATGCGCCATGGCAACCCATCTGTTCCGCACAAAAACGCGGAAAGGATGGGCTACGGAGTTGTCATGCTTTCGGGCCGGATCTGGAACCTCAACCCGCCCTGGCGCAACTGCTCGTTATGGCGCCGAAACCTCATACGCGGATAAATATTGCGCCACTGCGTTGGCCACAATCTGGGCGCCTTGCGCGTTCAGGTGAACAATCTCGGTTGCCGTCACCGATGCGCCGGCGGCGTGCGATGTATCGACTCCGCCAAAGTCGCGCAGCACGGTCAGGGTGTCGCCAGAAATCGCGGTGATCGCGACGTTTTCGGCATTTGCCCCCGTGTCGATGGTCAGTATATCCCCGACGGCTAAGTCGTCCCTGGATTGGACGGTGACGGTGGTATCCGCGGGGCCGATCGGGTTCACGAGCGTTGTGTATGCATCGATGGCGCGCAGCGACGTCGGCACTTCGTAGTGGTTGTGATCGGAAACGTCCGTGATTGATGTTGGGTCATAACTGTCCACCAGCACCGTCCAGATGTCCAGATAGTGCGACCCGTAGATAGCCGCCAGTTGACTGTTCACGGCGACAATCCGCTTGTAATCGGATCCGCCGATCCATTCCGTCTGCGCGTTTTCGTTGATGATGGAAATTACCAGGTAGTTCTGTCCGGAGGGAACGGTCGCAACCTGGGCGGCTATATCGGATAGAATCTGCGTTTCCTGGCTGTAATTGTCCTCGCCCTCCCAAAAGACGGGAAGGTAGCTGGCATAGGGAGTATCGACGACAAATTGTGGACTCCCGGGCGCACTTACCGGGACCCCTGGTGTGGTGGGCGTGAAGGTATAAACACCCGAGTCGAGCTTGACCAGACCATGGACGCCCTGGATGGTGCCGGAGACCCCTGCGGCCGGCCCATCAATCGTAACCGGCTCATACCCTGTGGGGAAGGTCACGGTAACTCCGCCTGTGGCCGGAATAATCCCGCCGGCGACGGTCGCATAGGTCGGAACCCCGCCTTCACGCACACCGATC
>JBEKZJ010000091.1:0-19131 GCA_049509995.1 Occallatibacter sp.
AGGCCTTCTCCCAGGCCCGACGCTTTGTGAACCTGTACCGCGAGGTCGAGCACGTCGTCATCCCCTCCTCCTCCTGCGTAGCGATGATGCGCGAGCAGTACCCCACAATCTTTGACGAGTTGGGCGACGAGATCCTGCGTCGTGAATTCCTGGCGCTCATTCCGCGTGTTTACGAATTAAGCGAGTTCCTCGTCGACCGCCTGCAGGCATTGGATGTCGGCGCCTACTTCCCGCACCGCGTGGCCTATCACGCCAGTTGCCATGGCCTGCGCCAACTGGAGCTCGGCGACCGTCCTTACCGGTTGCTTGCGAAGGTGCGCGGCATGGAACTCGCACCGCTGGCCAACTCCGACCGATGCTGCGGGTTCGGCGGCACCTTCTCGGTGAAGAACGCTGAGGTTTCCTCGGCCATGCTCACCACCAAGCTCGAGGACGTGCTGGCCACGCGCGCCGAGTATCTCACCGGCCTCGACAATAGCTGTCTCATGCACCTGGGTGGCGCCATGCACCGGCAGTACGCGGGGATGACGACGATCCACATGGCGCAGATTCTGGCCGCCACTGCGGACAGCCCCGCGGAGGCGATGGCATGACAACGGCCCAGCCTCACGCCGAACTTGACCCGCGCTTTGCCCCGCCTTTCCCTCAGGCCGCCCTGACCGTGCTGCGCAATCCGCAATTGCGCAGGAACGTAGCCCACGCCGTCGACATCATCCAGGCAAAGCGCGGCCGCCTGGTGGCCGAAAAGGACGACTGGCAGCAACTGCGTTCGGCGGCTTCCGCCATTCGCAGCCATGTTCTTGAGAGTCTTGGCGCCTATCTGGAGGAGTTCGAAGTCCGCTGCACCGCTGCCGGCGGCATTGTTCACTGGGCCACAGACGGCGAAGAGGCCCGCCGCATCATCCTCGACATCCTCCGCCAGGAGCAGGCCAGCGAGGTCATCAAGATCAAGACCATGACCTCGGCAGAGATTCAGCTTAACCCCTTTCTCGAATCAAACGGCGTTCGAGTCCACGAGACCGACCTGGCCGAGATCATCCTCCAGTTGGGCGAAGAGCCGCCTTCCCACATCGTCGTTCCCGCCCTCCACGTCAACCGCAGCCAAGTGCGCGAGATCTTTGCCCGCAAGATGGGTTTACCCGAACTCTCTGACGACCCGCAGATCCTCACCGCCGCTGCGCGCCGCTATCTCAGAGAAAAGTTTCTCACCATTCCGACGGCCATTGGGGGTGCCAATTATCTCATTGCTGAAACCGGCAGTGTCGCGGTTGTCGAGTCGGAGGGCAACGGCCGGATGTGCCTTACCCTCCCGCGCACGCTCATCACACTTGCCGGAATCGAGAAGGTGCTGCCGCGCTTTGACGACCTGGAGGTCTTTCTCCAGTTGCTGGCCCGCTCCGCCACCGGCGAGCGCATGAACCCCTACACCTCGCTCTGGACCGGCACTGTCAAAGGGGACGGCCCGGAGCGGTTCCACGTTGTTCTGCTCGACAATGGCCGCTCCCGTATCCTGCGCCGCCCAGTCGAGCGGCAGACGCTGAAATGCATCCGTTGCGCCGCCTGCATGAACTCCTGCCCGGTTTATCGGCAGACCGGCGGCCACGCCTACGGCTCGGTCTATCCCGGTCCCATCGGCGCCATCCTTACCCCGCAGTTGCAGCAGCTGCAGCACGCTCAGTCGCTGCCATTCGCCAGTTCGCTCTGCGGCGCCTGCTACGAGGTCTGCCCAGTCAAGATCAACATCCCAGAGGTGCTGCTGGAACTTCGCTCGCAGGTCACACGCCAGGAGCGCAGTCAGGCCAGGCGGTTCTTCGATCCGCTCTATCTCGGACTGCGCTTGGCCAACTTCCTCTTCGCTTCACCGCGCCGTTTTCACCTCGCCCAGCGCCTCGGTCGAATAGGGGCGCGGCTGTTCACGCGCAAGGACGGCTGGATTCATTCCTTGCCCAGCGTGGGCGGAAAGTGGACCCTGACCCGTGACCTGCGCGGACTGCCCGATGAGACCTTCCATGAGTGGTGGGCCAACCGCAAGAAGGAGGCGCGATGACGGTATCATCTTCTTCGCGCGAGGCCATCCTGGCCGCAATCCGGATGGGCACCGCCACCACCGCTAAAGAGGCCGGCTGGCTGCACGAAGCCTACCAGGGTTTGCCCCGGACATACCACCATGCAGGCAGCCTCGAAAGCGAGGCCTGCCTGAGCTTGCTCGTCGAGCGTCTGCGCGAATACGGTGCTGAGATCGCGGAAACGACGCCTCAGGCGCTGCCGGACGCCATCGCTGCACAGTTGGCGTCCACCGGCAAACGCCGCTTTGCCGCACCCGCAGCCCTGTCTTCCGATTGGCTCGCCCCAGGCTTCGAATGGCACGTTGACAACGATTTGCCTACCGACGAGATCGAACATTGTGAAGGCGTCCTCACCGGGGCAGCGGCGGCCATTGCCGATTCCGGCACGATTGTCCTGCATCACGGTCCCCAGGAAGGCCGACGCTTGCTCACTTTGCTGCCCGACATCCACGTCTGCGTGCTGCTCGCAAGCCAGGTTGTCGAAACTTTGCCCGAGTACTTCCGTCAGTGCATCGCTCCTCCAGAGCTGGTCACCTGGATATCAGGACCCAGCGCCACCGCCGACATCGAAATGACACGGATCAAGGGGGTTCACGGCCCGCGCTCCCTGCATGTCATTCTGGTGCACGACAACTGACGCGTTCTCCTGGAACGCGCCTGTCTCAGCTTCTAAACCCCATCTGCGTCTGACGCGAAAAGGGTGCGAGACAGATGCTCAGGCTTGGAACTGTGTGGGGAGAAGCGCTTCAGCAGACTTTGACGAATCCGAGTCCCATCAGCGCCGCGGCCTTCTTGAGCGTGCCGGCCACATGGCCCACGCCCACCCACCGCGCAGTGGTGCGCTGGTCCCTGCGCATTCCCGGAATGAACAAACCCTCGCGCGCCAGTCGAGCCCCGTGCTCAAGGCAGATAGAAGACCTCTTCCAGCATGGGGAAGCGTTCGCCCTCGCGCAAGCCTTCATGCGGCGCAAACAGCGGCGCCATGGCCTGCTGCCAGCGCAGGTTCACGGAATGGCCGTCGATCCTGCTCCAGGTCTCCTCGAAGTTCTCCGTGCGCAAGGTAAGGATCAGCAACTCATCACGACGGTAGATTGAGTACTCGCTGATTCCTGCGCTCTTGAGCAGTTCGAGCATCTCCGGCCATACTGCGCGATGCGCTTCCTCATAGGCCTTTGCCGCGCCGGGCCGCAGGCGCAGCAAGAAGGCTTAGCGGCGGAGCGGCCGTACTTCATCTGCCCCAGCGGCAGAACTGCCTGGAGTGCTCACCAGGACACCACCGTGACCGCGAAAGGTTCGAGCTTCATCTTGCCGTCGACCGGCTTCACGCTGCGCGCCGGCCCATCTTCGGTAGCGAGGTCCACGGTCAAGGCAGTGGCCTTTTCCGCATCGGCTAAGGGAAATTCGATCCCTCGATTGCGCCGGTTCACCAGGAGGAGCTTGCGGCCCGCGGGCGTAATGAAGGCCTGCGCAGAGATGTCGTTCGACAACGATCCGTCCAGCGTGGTTTCCACCAGGGTGTCGCCGGGATGGAAGGAGTCCTTCAGCAGCTTCAGTACCCAGAAGCGTGCGTTGGGCTGATTGGTTCGCCAGTCCATCATGCTCACGCTTGGAAACTGAGTCGGATAGCCCACCAACTGGGACTCGCCGATGATGTCAATCTGCAGCTTCGAAAGCTCGATGAACAGGTGTGCAAAGAGCGCTCCGGCCAGATTCCAGTAGAGGTCGGGCGGCGCAATCTTGTCTTGCGGCGTATTATCCGTGGGCAGAATCACGCCCAGCTCATCGGTATCGGTCTTCGTCCCCGGTGAGAGGCGCTTGCGAATCGACTCGATGTACCGCACAGAGTTCAGGAAACCGGCCGCCTGATCGAAAAAGGTGTACTGCCAACTGTCGAGCGTCTGGCCGGCCACGGGCGATGCATAGAAATGGTAGGAAATGTAGTCAATCGGGGTGCCTGGCCGGTGGTTCTTGGGGTCCAGGAAGTATTCGAAGTACTGCGGCGTTAGGCTTGGCATGGCCAGCGCCATGCCCATGAACTTCGTGTTTGGACTGGCGCGGTGAATTCCCTCCACAATCGCGTCATAGCGGGCTGTGTACTGCGCGGGAGTGGTCGAGTGTTCGAATTCCGGCTCGTTCAGAACCTCCCAGACCGGAAGCGTGTAGTGATAGCCGGACTCGTGGCGCACGCCTCTCTCGTCGGTGAAGCCGCCGTTCACGTACCAACTCGCCAGCCGGCCGTAGTAGTCGCCCAGTTCCTTGCCCGTGGGGTCGCGCAGCTCGGTTCCCTGGGTGTACTCCCAGGTCACCTGATTGGGGTCCGCAGGATAGGCGATTGGCTTCGCCGTCTTGAAGAGCCAGGCCGGCATGGTAGAGAAGTTCATCACCGTTGCGTGACCCTCCGTCGCCGCCAGAAAGTCCTTCGTCATCGGGTCGATCAGGCTGAAGTCCCAGCTCGTCCCCGCGTCCGTCGGCGGCGCCAGCTCAGCTACGGCAAGCTTGGGGTAGGGAAGCCACGGTACGTAGCGCACGTATTCGGCACCCAGCTCCTTCAGAGCTTTGTACGAGGCCGCGCTCAGCTTTTCCCCTGGCCGCAGGGGCGGGTTCACCACCACCTGCAGCGTGGGCGTCGACTTGGATACCACGGTCGTCTGTTCCCAGTGAATCGTTAGCGCGGGCGGCTTTTGGCTGTGCAGCAGAGTGGCGGCGGTCACGAAGATTACGCCAGCGATAAACCCCGCGGCGAACCCGTAATGGCAGGAGGGGCGTTTCAGGGAACTCATGACGAAGACTCCTTTCTGGCGATGCTGCGAAGATTCCCGCCCTGCGCAGAGCGTGCAGACCGAAGCAGAAATTTCCGACTGCAACGTATACCACTCTGAAGGTTAAGTTTGCAATAGTTTATGTATTGATATTCACGGGTAGTGCAGCCCAGAGCTTCGCATTTACCGGATGACCACAAACAGGGTCCTACGAGACTCCACAGGTGCTTCTGACCCACGGTGGATGAAACCCTCCTGGGGGAGTCCGGTCCAACTCAAAGGCCCGTGCCGCATCCTTGCGACTTCCTCCTGTCGCTCTTGATCTGCTTTCTCCGCCGTCCCATGACTCTTGCTGCCGAAATCTCGCAAGTGCTTTTCCTTAGAGCCGGCCCGTCTTCCTCTTGCTCTGTATTTCAATAGAGCATATATTTGCGCCTTGGTGCTCCGGCGAGTATGATGTCAAGTTCGGTGCAGTTCTTCACTTTTGGACCTGCTTGAACCGGAGCTCATTTTCCGGAGCAACTCAAGCCGGATCGAAGCGTCCGGGACAGGGATTTATTTCGAGGAGTGCGAAGTGACGCAGGGCGAAGGAAACGGAACCAGGCATGTTGCCATAGATGTTGGCGCCAGCACCGGTCGCCTCGTTGCAGGCCAAATTCACGACGGCTGCTGGTCAATCCAGGAAGTCGGCCGTTTTCGTACCCCCATGGTCCATGATGAAGCGACCGGCTATCAGTGCTGGGACCTTGACGCTATCGTCGCCGAGGTGGGCGCGGCGCTTGACCGCTACGCCGCCCACGGTCCGGTTGCCAGCGTCGGCGTTGATAGCTGGGGTGTCGATTACGTCCTGCTCGACGCCGAGTTGCGCCAGGTGGGCAAGGCCGTTTGCTATCGCGACAAGCGCACGAACGGCGTGATGGACCGCTTCCTCGAGCGCATCCCGGCTGAAGAGGTCTACCGCCGGACGGGGATCCAGTTCCTCTCCATCAACACGCTGTACCAGCTTGCCGCGGCCGTCGAACAGGAGCCGCAATGGATGGAAGAGGCGCGTCATCTGTTGATGATCCCCGACTACCTGCACTTTCGCCTGGCCGGCGTTGTCTCCAACGAATACACCAACGCAACCACGTCGCAGATCTGCGGCCTGGACGGCCAATGGGATGAGGCGCTCCTGCGCGGGGCCGGCGTAAAGCGGAATCTGATGCAACCGCCTGTGCAGGCCGCAACCGTCCTGGGAGAAACCAGCCTGAGCGGTCAGTCCGTCAAAGTAATTGCGCCTGCTACCCACGACACCGCTTCGGCCGTCGCGGGCACGCCGCTCGAGAGCGGCGACGAGATCTACATAAGCTCCGGCACCTGGTCGTTGATGGGCATTGAGAGCCTGACCCCCATCGCCACATCCCTGGCTCTGGCCATGAACTTCACCAACGAGGGCGGGATCGAGCGTCGCTTCCGTGTGCTCAAGAACATCATGGGCATGTGGCCCCTGCAGCGTATCTGCGCGGAGCACAAGGTCGACGACGTCGCCGCGCTCGTCGACCAAGCCGCTGAGGCGCCAGCCTTCCGATCCATCGCCAACCCGAACGACGAGCTCTTTCTGAATCCCGCCTCAATGACCAATGCGTTGCGCGTTTACTGCGCCCAGACCGGCCAGCCCGCGCCGGAGACGCTGGCGCAGATGGCGCGCACTATTTTTGACAGTCTCGCGCTCTCCTACGCGAACGTGAAGGAACAGTTGGAGACGCTAGCCGGCCGCAAGCTCACACTGATTCGCATCGTCGGCGGCGGTTGCCAGAATCAGTTGCTCAATCAGTTGTGCGCCGACGCCTGCCAGTTGCCAGTCGTGGCTGGCCCAGTCGAGGCCTCGGCCCTGGGCAACCTCAGCGCCCAAATGATCGCGGTGGGTGGACTCGATAATCTGAATGCGGCGCGAGCCTTGATTCGGAAATCATTTTCCCTTAAACAATTCCGGCCGGGATCTAGCATCCCCGAGCGCGTATACCGGAGTTTCCAGCAATTGTTGCTGACGAGGTACCAGGAAGGAGCAGGACCCGCATGATAGCCCGGAAGATTGAAGAAGCCTACTGTATTGCCAGGGAGCGATTCGAAGAGCAGGGAATCGACACGGAAGCAGTTCTGCGCGTGCTCAACGCCATTCCTATCTCCATCCAATGCTGGCAGGGTGACGACGTACTCGGTTTCGAGAACCCAAATGGGACCCTGTCGGGCGGCATTCAGACCACTGGCAATTATCCCGGTCGCGCTCGCAACGTTCAGGAGCTGCGCGCCGATTTTGAGGTTGCATTGTCGCTGATTCCGGGCAGCAAGCGTGCCAATCTGCACGCCATTTATCTTGAAGCCGATTCTCCCGTTGCACGAGATGCCATCAAGCCCGAACATTTCCGCGGCTGGGTCGAGTGGGCCCGTGGCCTTGGCCTGGGCCTCGACTTTAACCCCACCTGCTTCTCGCATCCCAAGAGCGCGCAGAATCTCACCCTCACGCATCCGGACTCCGCCATCCGGAGGTTCTGGATCGACCATTGCATTGCCAGCCGCAAGATCAGTGAGTTCATGGGTGCAGAACTGAACAATCCGGCCGTGATGGACATCTGGATTCCTGACGGCTACAAGGACATGCCCGCCGACCGCCTCGCCCCGCGACAACGGCTCATCACCGCTCTCGATGAGATTCTCGCCGCCCTCGACGGCGCGCATCACAAGGTCGCCGTTGAAGGTAAGCTCTTTGGTATCGGCGCCGAGAGCTACACCGCAGGATCCAACGAGTTCTACATGGCCTACGCGGCAACCCGCAAGACCCTGCTGTGCATCGATGCGGGCCATTTCCATCCCAGCGAGAACGTTTCCGACAAGATCTCGACTGCTCTCTGTTATCTCGACGAGGTACTGCTCCATGTTTCGCGCCCCGTCCGCTGGGACAGCGACCACGTCGTGCTGCTCGACGATCCCACCATCGGCATCGCCCAAGAGATCGTGCGCGCGAACGCCCTCAGCCGCGTCCACATCGGCCTCGACTTCTTCGACGCCAGCATCAACCGCGTTGCAGCCTGGGTCATCGGCGCCCGCAACATGCGCAAGGCTCTGCTCGTGGCCCTCCTCGATCCGAGCCAGAAGCTCGTTGCTGCTGAAAGGGAATTCGACTTCACCACCCGTCTCGCGTTAATGGAGGAGAAAAAGTCCATGCCCTGGCCGGCTGTCTGGGAGTACTACTGCGTCACTCAGGGTGTGCCTCACGGCATCGAATGGCTTGATACCGTCCGCAACTACGAAGCCAAGATCCTGGCCAAGCGCGCATGATCCCCTCGCTGCCAGCGAAGGGTTCGGCCACACGTCATGTTGTACCCCATAGTCTTCGCGTTAGTGCGGCGAGAAAAGGAGAGCACTCCACCCGATCAGCCCCTGCCATCTCGACCGGAATGCCCCTCAGCTTGTTTCAGAACCCGGCGATCTAGTCAACGCTGAAGTGCTTCTTCTTCAGCAAAATCATCCGCCCTCTTCAGGTTTGGTTCTTGCCAAAGGCTTTAATTCAGATTGGTTCAGAAATGCCCGGGCCGATCGGAATGGTCTAAGGTTGCGCGTAATATGCCGTATTCGTGCGCACCGTCAATCCCGGCCTGTTCATCTTCACTTGGATGGAATGAAGTTCGCCTGGTCTGGCTGCGGGTGGAGAATCGAATGACAGCATGTAGTAGGACTCCGCATCGGCGATGCACTTGGCGATTTCTCCGGCAAGGTCCTTGCTTTCGGTCAGGATCAGGCCGCCGCTTTGATGCGCGAGGACCTGCAAACCCAGGCTGCTGGCAGCGACTTCATGTTCATCCGGTACGCCATTAAAGAAGGCGTTGTCGTGATCGCTCCGCAACTCGATCGTGCGAAACAGATCGGGTGAAAAGACAGTATCCACAGTTACCTGGGCCGCCCGCAGGGCGTTCGTGACCTGCACCAGGTTATCGAAAAAGTTCTGCTTGATCGCCGGGGTGTCGGGGAGAAATCCGCGTGCCGTTAGCAATGGCCAGCCGCGGCCGACCCAGATGAGAATGACTCGGCCGGGCACGTTTTCTTGTTCCATAGCTATCCTGTTGAGTGCGGAAACGGATAACTTAAAGCGCAGGTTCAGGCAGAAGCCTGCGCGATCTGCCTGTGGGGCAATGACGAGTCCAGACAGGTCGCGGGCGCCCGAAGTAGTGGGTGGGGAATCCCGGTCGGCATAGCTCCCCGTATCGGGACAGTCAAACATGTGAACGTCTTTGGCCAACGTACGCAATTCGCCGATAAGATCATCGCGGTCCCGGGAAGGATGGCCCATTGTCGCACCGGAACCGGACAATAAAGCGATTGAGGTCTGGTAGGCGAGCTGCTCCGGACTCTGCTTCAGAAACTGCTCGATGCCTTTGCGATCGGCTGCAATGTCCCTGGGGCTGTTGTTCATGGCGTCGAGCAGGAGCATGACGCGGGCCGGCGCAATCCCCTGACTGCCCTTCATCTGGCGAAAGGATGTAAGCGCCCGGGGCTGCCCGTTGTCGAGCAGCGTGAAATCTTCCTGTTTGAGGCCTGTCACCGGCTTTCCGGATGCGTCGCTCACGAAGACGTTGAGAACGATTCGGTGTTCGGCCTGGTATTGTCTTTCCCGCTCCTCATGCGACCGGGGAATCAGGGTTATTGGCGGAGGCGGCACTGGCGATGTTTGCTGCCCCGTTGCCGGTGCTGGGGAAGGACCTTGTTGTGCGAAGGAGGAAAGAGCGAAACAAAGCGAGAGCGTGGCTAGAGATCTCCATCGTGTCATTCCGATTCACCCTGCCTTTCCAGTCCGCAGCATGCGCCTTCGGATCAACTTTACGATAGCAGTGCGAGTCGAACTTCGCTTGGAGCTTCAACCGATTCGCCTGTAGCCAGGGCCGGGAATTGCAGCGTAGTATTCCCGTGCAGGCAAGTACGGTTGCCAGCAGCAGGCATAGCGAGCTGGCCGGTCTTTGACGTGCGAAGGGATCTGAAAGGATGCATGGCATGAGCGAGTTCGCTCGGAGTTTCCGCGTATTTCCTCTTTGCTTTCCGCTGTTTGTTTTCGCGCAGCAGAGTTTTCCTCAGGCGGGAGGCGCGGAACAGCCGCCCGCGATCTCCCAGCCTTCAGCGGCGTCCAATGCGACGGAGGGCAGCATGCAGCTCGACGTCGTGGTCACCGACAAGGCGGGAAAGGCTGTGTCCGGCCTCGAGCGCAACGACTTCACTTTGCTGGACAACAATCAGCCGGCGAAGATTCTCTCCTTCCATGCATCTGGCGGAACCGATGCACAGGCCGAGCTGCCGGTCCAAATCATTTTCGTTATCGATACCGTGAACGTCGATTTCAAATACGCTTCTTTTGTTCGTCAGGAGATCGAGAAATATCTTGCACGCAACGGCGGGCGCCTGGATCATCCGGTATCGCTGATGGTCTTCACCAACACTGGCATCGATTCCGGTAGCGGGCCCGCCACCGACGGCAATGCGCTGGCCGCAGAGGTCAGCCAGCTCGATAATCGTCTGCGCACCATTCGCCCAGGGGAAGGCGTAAACGGTGCGATCGAGCGCTTTTACTCATCGATCAAGGTGATCGCGGCGGTTGCCGAGAGCGAGGCCAACAATCCGGGCAGGAAGCTGTTGATCTGGACCGGCCCAGGTTGGCCCATGCTCAGCTCGGTCAACGTTGAAGTCTCGCTCGATGCGCAGCGCCAGAACTTCTCAACCATCGTCGGTCTCTCCACCTTGCTTCGCCAGGCGCGTCTGTTCGTGTACAGCATCTCGTCGACGGATTCCGGGGTTGGGGCAGCCGCCTACCGCGGTTATCTGAAAGGAGTGAAGTCGGCGGCGAAATCCGATCCCGATGATCTGGCTCTCAAAGTACTGGCGATCCAGAGCGGCGGCCGCGTGCTGGGGCCCGACAACAACCTGGCGGCGCAAATCGATGGCTGTGTTGAGGACGCCGGCTCCTTCTACACATTGACCTTCAATCCTCCCCGCGCCGATCACGCCAACGAGTATCACGATCTGAAGGTGCTCATCGGCAAGCCGGGAATGACGGCGCGCACCAATTCCGGGTACTACAGCCAGCCTTAGCGCTTGCGCCAAATGAAAGCTTGCTTGAATCGCAGAGTAGTCGTTCGATCCGAGCCTGCATATCCGGCGATCGGAACGAAAATTGATTGATCCGCGCATATCGGCCGTGTTGATGACCCACTGCCGGAGGAGGTATAGAATCTCCGCATCGATATGAATACGCCCGCATTCAAGCTTCTCGTGGTTGTCGTGTGCAGCCTGGCACTTGCTCTCTATGCGCAGGACGCTCCGCAAGTGGGGCAACAGTCGCCGGATCATGGAGGTCTTGTCCTTCACATCCATGTAAACGAAGTGCTGATTCCGGTGGTTGCGCGGGATGCGCAAGGCCAGGTGGTGGGCGATCTGAAGCAAGAGGACTTCAAGGTCTTCGACCAGGGCAAGATGCGGCCGCTCTCAGGTTTCAGCATTCAGCGCGGCGCCTCACCCGATGGACTCACGCAGCCGGTTTCACCCGCTTCTGCTTCCGGCCCGGGCCCCGCACCGGCAAACGACGCGCAAAGATTCATCGTTTTCCTGTTCGATGACCGGCACCTCGGTGTCAGCGACATCGAGCAAGTGAAAAAGGCGGGAACCCAGATGCTGGATGCGCAACTCGCCGATTCGGACCGGGCGGTGGTGTTGTCGTTTCTGGGAGTGAACTCGGGCATGACTCACGACCACGCAGTGTTGCAGGCCGCGGTCATGAAGCTGAAGCCGCAGCAGGCGTTCCGGCCCACCCAGCACCAGTGTCCTGATATCGATTACTACGCCGCCGATCAGATACTTAACAAGCATTTCGACTCGGAGTTCCAGATAGCCATTGAGAAGGCGGCCAACTGCACCCACAGTACCAATGCCGAATCGCTCGAACAGTTGGTGCGGACCAATGCGAAGTTGGCCCTTGAGACCGGCGACCAGGACGCACGCGAGACGCTCACCTACCTTCGCGACGTGGTGCACACAATGCAAAAGCTCCCCGGGCAGCGGATGTTGATCCTGGTGTCGCCGGGTTTCCTCTCCAGCTCGGATGAATCTCTGATTTTGCAGTCGCAAATTCTCGACCTCGCGGCGTCTGCCAACGTCACCATCAACACGATGGACGCACGTGGACTTTTCTCAAGCTTTGTTCCCGCAAGCCAGGGCGGCTCGGGTTCGGTATTCGGCGATATCACGGGACAGCCGCTCCAGAATCATCTTGAGGCCATGCGGGAGTATGAAGACATCATGGCGAAGCTGGCGGACGGCACCGGTGGAACCTTCTTCCACGGGAACAACAACCTGGAGGGCGGGTTCGAGACGCTCACCGCGGGGCCCAGGTACCGGTACCTGCTCGAAGTCTCCCTTGAAGGCGTCAAGCCCAACGGAGCCTACCATGCGTTGAAAGTCGAAGTGGCACGGAAGGGCCTGAAGCTGCAGGCGCGCCAGGGATATTTTGCGCCGAGGCCAGCCAAAGACAAGCAGCAAAATTAAGCCAGGAAATGAACCGACTGCGCAAACTCGTTACGATCCTGCTCAATACGCTGCTGATCTGCGCGACGGCGCTGGCGGCCGTGGCGCAGGGCAACCGCGGGATTCCTCCGCTGGAAACTCCGCGTGCTGGGCAGACGTTTTCACAAGGGATGCCGGGTGCGGCGACCTACTTCGATCTACCGGAGCAGAAGCTGAGAGCGGTCGTCTCTGAGTTGAAGGGGCTCAGGTATGAAGCCGGTCAGGACCGGTTGCCATCAATTCTGGCCGGCGTGGGAAAGACGATCGCCGATCTGTTGCCCCGGTTGCCCAATCTCGTTTCCCGCGAGGAGGTCTTCCGAGCCCAGGATGCGCACAACGCGCAACCGTGGAACCGTGAATTCAAATACCTGATCCTTTGCCATCACAATCGAGACGGCACCACAAATATTGAGGAGTCACGCACCGATTCCAAAGGCCGCCCCGTCGACCTGTCGGGTCCTTCGATGACCGCTCAGGGATACGGATTCGCTTACCAGTGGCTCCTGTTTTCCGCCGCCAACCAGCGTGAGTTTCATTTCCGCTACCTGGGTCAACAGGAAAAGAACGGTCGCAATACCTTCGTGGTGGCATTCGCACAGGATCCAGCAAGAGTGACCGCCCCGGCCAATTTCCAGTTGGGCAAGAATTCGGCTCCGTTCTATTACCAGGGAGTTCTCTGGATCGATCAGACAACATCCGTGCTTGTACTGATGCGGACCGACCTGCTGGCTCCCGTGCCCAGGCTGCAACTGAGGCAGTTCACCACCAAAGTCGAATTCGGCCTGGTGCCGATTCACGGATATGACGCAACGTTCTGGCTGCCGCATAAGATCGACATGGCCTTCGACCAGGGCGATGGACCCATCGAGGAGGATCACCAGTATTCGGACTACCACCTGTTTCACGCCGAGACCAGGATTCTCCCCGAGCCTTGAGACACGCTCCTAGCGCATTTTCGATCCACTTGTCGACATTCCGACAGCGTAGAAGGCGGCATTTTCCTGAGAAGAAAGCCACTTTGCTGCGTGGTTCCTGCAAGGAGCAAGATCGAAAATGCTGGCAGCTCTGAATGCGATCCTTTGCTGCTTCCTGCGCATATCTATTTTGCTATCGTCATCAACTTCGATTCAGGATTCAAGCGGACGCCGAATCCCGGCGCATCGGAGAGCTTGATGCGGCCGTCTTGCGGAACAGGCTCATCCAGCAGCAGCGGCGAGAACATGGGAATCACGACGTCAGCCTGCGGCGCCATCATCAGGAACTCCGAAAACGGGCTGTTGTGACGCGTAATCGAAAAGTGATAGCTGTAGACGCTGGATCCGTGCGGCACAACCATGACACGGTGCTTATCCGCGAGGTCCGAGATCTTGATAAGTTCGGTCAATCCACCGCACCAGCCAACATCGGGCTGAACGACATCCGCGCACTGCATCTCAAGCAGCATGCGAAATCCCCACCTTGTTGCCTCATGCTCTCCCGTAGTGACCATCATTCCGCGGGGCACTTTGCGGCGCAGTTGACGATAGCCCCAGTAATCGTCAGGCAGCAGCGCCTCCTCAATCCACTTCATCCCATATTCGGCAGCGGCATGCGAGAGGCGAATGGCGTAGTCCAGATCGAGGCTCATCCAGCAGTCGTACATCAGCCAGAAGTCCTCGCCAACCCGTGACCGCATCTCGGCAAGCAGGGTCAAATTCTTACGGAAGCCTTCGTCTCCTTCTGCGGGACAGTGGTGCAGCGGCAACTTGCCGCCGATGAATCCCATCTCCTTGGCGAGGTCGGGACGGCTGCCGGTTGCGTAGAAGATCAGCTCGTCGCGAACCGCTCCGCCAAGAAGGTGGTAGACGGGCTCCTGGCGAAGTTTGCCGAGCAAATCCCACAAGGCCAGGTCGACGCAGCTGATGGCGAGCAGCGCAAGGCCCTTCCGCCCGTAGAACAAGGTGGACAGGTACATTTGTTCCCAGATCGTCTCAAGATCCGCGGCGTCGGCGCCGATCAGAAAACGGGCCAGATGGTGCTCGACGATCCACGCGGCCGGCTCGCCTCCGGTGCTCACGGCGAATCCCACCATGCCATTGTCCGCTTCGACCTCAACGACCAGCGTTCCCAGGACGTTCAATCCGAACGACTGGCGGCTGGTGCGATAAGCAGGATACTTCGACATCGGTGTAGCGATGTGATCGTCGATCCAATGCCCCGGAGATTGATCATGATAGTCGGCGCCGCCACCGCGCGCGTAAAAGGCGCGCACCTTGCGAATTGTTGTTGCAGGAATTGAGAATCCCTTTCTCCTCATCTACTTGTTTTCTCCTCGGTTCCTCTTTGGGCTTGCCCGGTAGTTTGAATCTCCGGTGATTGCGATCAGGCCCGCATTCAGTATCGTAATCGCGGCCAGAAGAAAGGTGCCTGCGCGCTGCGATCCGAAGAACTGATCGGCCCAGACTTTCACATTGGGGGCAACGAACCCGCCGACCGAGCCGAGAGCATTGATGATGGCCAGGCCGCCTGCCGCCGTTCTTCCGGCCAGATAATTCGTGGGCAGCGTCCAGAAGATCGGCTGCGCGGCGATCAATCCTGAGATGGCGATCGATAACGCAGCCAGTCCCAGGTAGGGAGGAACCATGGGCAAGGCGAGGCTCGCGCATCCGGAGATGAACAGAGTTGCGCTTGCCAGCTGGCGATGCTTTCTCAGTTTATCGGCGAGCCATGGCACACAGAAGGCCGCGACCAGCGCACACAGCCAGGGGATTGCGGAGACGACACCGACTGCAATGCCCGTCGGTCTGTGCAAGATCGCCGACACTTCACTGGGCAGATAGAAAACCGCACCATAAACACTCACCTGAATAAGCGCGTAAATGAGCACAAACTCCGCTATGCGCAGATCGGCGAACAGCGAAATGATTTGCGCGGGGCTGTGGGCGCGCTGCTCCTCCTGTTCACGCGCCAACAGGCCGGCCAGAGCCTGTTTTTCTTCGGCGGAAAGCCACCTTGCGTCCGTAGGCCTGCTATCCAGAAACCAGTAACTCCAAAACCCCACCGCGACCGCCGCGAAGCCTTCCATCAGGAACATCCACTGCCAATTCCAAAGCCCGAAATGCGGATGCATTTGCAGAAGCAGCCCAGAAATGGGACCGCCAAGAATGAATGCGAGGGGCGCGCCGAAATAGATGAGACCAACAATCTCGCCCCTGACTTTTCGGGGAAACCAATAAGTCAGATAAAGAATCACTCCAGGAAAGAAACCAGCCTCCGCCGCTCCAAGCAGCAGCCGGAGAAGGTAAAACGAAGCGCTGCCGGTGACGAACATGGTAGCCATGGATGCAACTCCCCAGGTCACCATAATGCGCGCCATCCATATTCTCGCGCCGACTCGATGAAGAATCAGATTGCTGGGAAGCTCGAAAACCGCGTAGGTGATGAAAAACAGGCCCGCTGCCATGGCAAATGCATGTTCGGAGATGCCCACCGATGCCTGCATCGCCTGCTTGGCAAAGCCGATGTTGGCCCGATCAAGAAAGGAGATCACGTACATCAGAAGCAAAAACGGAATGAGGCGCCGGCGCGCTTTCGCTACTGCCCGGTCCTGCGCGTCTTCCGATGGTGAGAACAGACTTGAATCTCCGGGAGAAGTCACATCCGCATTCTGTCGTAGTTTCACAGCGTCGGCTGGTTCGGCATCCTTCGATGCCATCGATAAGCGGCAATCGAATTCTTCCAGAAAAACTTCTCCCTGACTGCCGGACTCTTTTGGGCGATGTAGGCGCGAACCAGGGACAACGTCTCCTGGTAGGACGCCACATGATCGCTGTTCGGCCAGTCGCTGCCGAATAAGATGCGATCTTCGCCGAAGGTTGCCCAGATCGCATCGAGCGCGTTCCTGTAATACGTAACGTCCGTTACCGCGGAGCCGTTGACCAGGACGGGGATTTCGGACAGCTTGACAAAGATGCGCGGGTGCCTGGCCAGGCGGCTGAGATTGGACCAGTACTCCTGACGCGCGGCCTCTTCTTTGGGGACGACAGCATGGGGAAGATGATCGATGACAATGGCCAGGTCAGGAACGCGCTCGGCTAAGCTGAGGATGGCGCGAATCAAGACCGGATCGGGATTTGCACTTTCAAACACCAGGCCAGCCTGGGCGAGAGCCTTCAATCCGTCAACAAAACCTGGTTTCTCGAGATCGACTGAGAGGTCGCGGTTCCATAGATTGCCATAGCGAAAACCCAGGAACAGGGGATCTGCGTGGAGGCGCTCGAGGTCGGCCAGGTAGGACGCGGATGCGGGAACGAGGTCCCCGATCACGCCAACAATGACAGGATGACCGGCTGCAACATTCAGCAGCCATTGATTGTCGCTTGCAAGCGGACTCGCTTCGACGGCGATGGCGCCGACGATTCCGAGCGGCGCAGTGAGACTTATATAGCGGTCGGGCAATGCGGGCCGGTAGAGTGCGGTGTCGTCCGGGGTTGGCCATGGAACGCCGCCAGGCCGCGTTGGATCGAATAGATGGATGTGCGCATCGATGATCGGCACAGGTCGGGGCGATGCCATTGCCGCTGCTTCCGATGCCAAAGAACCGGCACTGTATGCCACGAGTTTGAGAGCTTCACGGCGTTCGATGGGAGACTCCTTCGCGCGCCATGGGCGTTGGAGATGGCCACGCAGAACCAGATGCATCGCCGATTGTTTTTCTCGCCGGCGCAGAATGAAATTCAGATCGAAAGTAGTTTCTTGCGCTCTTCTGTGTCAAGGTCAACAGATCTCGTTGCCGTGCATGCGGCGATGTTTAGAAGTGCTGAGTGGAAAAGCGATAGCTGCCGGAGCCCAGCAGCAGGCGGAGACTGGGCGCACTCTCTTTGGCATCGAGGATTCCGGGAGCCTGAGCGGCGCTCTTTCCGCTCTCCAGCCAGTTTGGCGGCAAGGGCAACTGCAGATGCGCTTCTGTACCGGGGGGTACTGTCACTTCCACCCAGGCGCCCTGGCTTGATCGATGCCAGCTGATGGCGATTAGCCCCATCGTCGAGAAATAGGAAGCAGAAGCTCCTGTCACTCCCGGGAGGAAGGATGGTGCAAAGCTTATCGCATCTTCGGGCGGACGGGACATGTCGAAGGAGAGGCCCGCGAGTCCCCGGTAAAACCACTCCTCGCCGTGGCCGAGCATGAAGTGGTTTTGTGAACTGTCCGGATTCGTATCCCAGGCTTCGGTCAGCGTGGTTGCGCCACGCATCAGCTGGTAACCATAGCTGGGCGAGTCGGTGCGTGCAAGCATGGCAGCGAGGACATCGGACCGGCCGTAGCTGGTCAAGGCGCGGACTACGTAATGGAATCCGACGTCCCCGGCGGTGACGTGATCGTGGTGGGCGTGGATATCCGCAACCAGATTCTGGAGGACAGCCTGTTCATGGCCGGCCGGCACCATGTCGAGCGCGAGGGGCAGGGCATTGGCGGTCTGGCTGCCGCGATCATACTGGTTCGTCTCAGGATGGAAGAGCTTTCGGTTGAACGCATCGCGGACCTCGCCCGCCCGGCGTTGATAGGCTTCGGCATCGGATGCGTGTCCAAGCAAGGTGGCAACCTGGGCCAGGACTTGCAGGTCGGCAAAATAGGTTCCGGTGGCGGTTTCGAGCTTGCTTGTGAGCTGCGATACGCCGGGGGGGCGCGGGCCGATGTCGAACCAGTCGCCCAGTCCGTAGTCGAGCAGTCCGCCTTGCGCGCGGCTGTCCAGGTAGGCCAAGTAACGCTGCATGGACGCATAATGTTCGCGGAGCGGACGCTGGTCGCCGGTGAACTGGTAAAGCGCCCATGGGCTCAAGATGACGGCACTGCCCCATTCCGGAGAGTCACGGAAGGCGGTGTTCTTGCCCTGGCCGTCGACAAATTCGACGTACTCGGGAGCGATGGCGGGGACCAGGCCATCCGCGCGTTGCGAATCGGCCATGTCGCCGCTCATTTTCTCGTAGATACCGCTCACGTCGTAGTTCAACATGATCGTGGATGCATTGAGATAGGTCTGCTCCAGCCAACCAAGCTTTTCACGCGAGGGACAATCCGTGACTATGCTGGCCAGATTGCTGAGCACGGCCCGATCGATCAGCGTGTGAATGCGATTCAAGAGCGGATCGGAGTTGGAGAAGCTGCCGACGGCAGGAGCGCGGGCGTGAACAAAGTCGCCTACCAGGGAAAGGACTTGCGGAGCCTTGCCGCCGGGCGTCGCGGGGGCCACACTCACTTGGACATAACGAAAGCTGTAGTAGGCAAATCGCGGATGCCAGGCCTCCGGAGCGGTTGCGCCGCTCAGGGTGTAGTTGAAAAGGACAGCGCTCTTCGGGGAGGCATTCGCGCTGTGCTGCGTCACCGTGCCATCCCTTGCAAGCAATTCTCCGGGGAGCAGGCGGACCGTGGATCCAGCCGGACCTTGAACAATGATGGATGGCCACCCGCTCATATTCTGGCCCAGGTCGTAGACGGCGATGCCGGGTTGGGGATGCGTGATGCGGACCGGCTTATACACTTCTGCAATCACCAGTGGCGCAGAATTGCTGGCGGCAAGCGTTCCTCCCGGGCCATTGACTTCCAGCGCCGGCTGCCAGCCCTGGGAAGGAAAGCCCGCCCGATCCCAATCTTCAGATAGGGCATCTGCCCGGAAATCTTCGCCACCATAGGTAGAGGAATACGTGACCGGCCCGGGGTGAGTGAGCCACAAGCGATCGCTGACAAATCGGTCG
>JBEKZJ010000092.1:0-19077 GCA_049509995.1 Occallatibacter sp.
GTTTCTGGCCGTTCCGCAGCAAATCTTCCGCACCCAGCGCTCAGTCCTCTCTCACCATCCACTCCCACTTCGACGCCGCTTCCGCAGTTGGCAGCCGTCACAAAAGGACAGCCGCGCGTCGTCGCTCTGGCAGGCGACTCCATGATGGCCGTCGGACTCAGCGATATCCTGCTTCGCGAAACCGCGGCCAATCCGAATGTGCGAGTCATCAAGGCATTTCGATCCGGAACCGGCCTCGCGCGCCCTGATGTTTTTGACTGGATGGAGGAATATCCGGCCATGATCGGGAGCGAACAGCCCGATGCGGTGATTGTCGCCATCGGCGCGAATGATGGACAGGGCTTTCAAGAAGACGGCAAGGTGCTCGCCTTTGGAAGCGATGCATGGGTCCAGGTTTATCAGCAGCGCATCGCCGCATTTTTGAGCCTGCTCACGCAAAACGGCGCCACAGTAGTTTGGGTCGGTCTGCCCCCGATGAAATCCGCCCAGTTCAACGAGAAAGCCGCGGAGATCAACCGCATCGCGTATACCGTTGTGAGTAAAACTCCGCAGGCAACCTGGTGGAACCCGCTGCCGTATATTGGAGACGAATCGGGAGCGTACCGCGAGTTTCAAACCACGCCCGACGGCTGAACCACGCGGCTTCGCGGCCCCGATGGCATCCACCTGTCCGATGAAGGCGCAATGCTCCTCTCGCCCGCACTTATCAACTGGCTGAATGCTCCGCCGCCGAGCACCGCCCAGGCAGCGCCTCCAGAAACGCCAAAGGGGCCAGCCCGCAAAGCACTTGGAAAGAAGACGCGTCTTTGACGGCCGCTTTCCCATCGAGTCGATGAAGGCCAGGTGACAGACACATGCGAATGCAGCACAATCTGTCGTCCGAGGAAAGCTTCCCTTTGGTTGCGGGCGGATCGGCCATCCGCGCTTTACCCCTCTTCGCCGGGCTGATCACGGCTTTCCGCGACTCGCCTGCAATCCGTGTTCTCGAGACTTTGCCGAAAAGCCGACAGGCACAACGGGGTAACTTCCATTCGACTGCAGCCGGGAAAGATCGGCGTCACATCTTCAACAGCACTACCACTCAAACAGAGCTTTCCCGCGTGTTGACCCATTCAGCACCCGGCATCAATTCACAGTGGCGTAATGAGCATGCAGTAGCACATCAGGCGAAATCCGTTCGTGTTGCTCGTAGTGAAATTGCTTGGCCGCATACATCTTCCTATCGGCCTCGGCCAGAAGCTGTTGCGCGTCCTGCCCCTCCTGTGGGTAGAATGCCGCCCCGACGCTCAACGATAGTAGATCTTTGCCGCACACCTCCCAGCCAGCCTTTTGCGCCATCGAGTTTAGCAGCATGGCTCTTTCGCTGACGGAATCCGGCGTCATGTTGGGCGCGATGATCACAAACTCATCGCCGCCCATTCGTGCCGCGTAATCGTATTTGCGGCACACTTCCCGCATCAGGTTGGCAAAGAGTTTGAGTGTTTTGTCCCCGGCCAGGTGGCCATAGCGATCATTGATTTCTTTGAATCCGTTCAGGTCACACACCATGACTGCGACGGTTGAATGTTCCCGCTTGCAGCGCGCAAGTTCCTGCTCCAGATGCAAGGAAAGAGCCCGCGCATTGGCCATCCCCGTGAGGTAGTCGATGGTGGCCGAGGTCTCCGCCTGGCGATACTTCAATGCATTCTCGATGAACAATGCAACCTTGGAAGTAATAACCTGCAGGACGCGCAGGTGGTCGCTGGTAAACGCATCCGCAGCGTCCTGGTAGAGCGCCAATACACCCACCAGCCCTGTGACACCTTCCAGGGGCACAGCCAGGGCGGAGCGAAGTACCGAGGTCATCTTCGGGTTATGCGCAAATCCGTACTCCACCGCGGGGTTCCCATTGATGATGGGTATCGAGTTCTGCGCGACCCAGCCGCAGAGGCCCGTACCTACCGGAATTTTCAGCGATGACAGAAGCCGAAAGTTGTCTCCGCTGACGAATTCGGGCACCAGCAGATCGCCCTTTTGGATGAAAGCGACAATTGAATCGTAAGGCACCAGTTTGCGGAGCCTCATTGCGACCAGGGAGAGAGTCTCGTCCAGGCTCAAGGAGTTCCCCAGATCCTGGCTCAGTTCGAAAAGCGTGTGCGCCTCGTGCCGGGCGGAGGCGATGGAAGAAAGGAAATCCGTCTGGCTGCCGTGGCGGCTGTTGAGGTTGCGTTCAAACCCGGCGGCCGGCTGTTCGCCTCGTTCCACCTTGTAGCGAAAGCTGAGAGAGTCCTTCTGAGCCTCTACCAGACCGCTGACCGCATAGCTCTCCAGTTCAAGGTAACGGCGCTGCAGGATCTCGACGATCCTGGGGTCGTAGGATATGCCGGATTCCGCTGCAACCAACTGCATCGCCTCATTCAGGGGCAGGGCCCTTCGATATTGGCGATCCGAAGCCACCGCATCCAGGCAATCCACAGCCGCCAAAATGCGCGCGCCAATGGGGATTTCTTCCCCTTTGAGCCCGTCGGGGTAGCCCTTGCCATTCCATTTTTCGTGATGCGCCCTGACGATCGGCGCCACTGGATAGGGGAAAGCGACCCTTTCCAGAATGTCCGCACCGACTATGGGATGAATCTTCATCTTTTCGAACTCTTCCGGAGTCAGGCGGCCGGGCTTGTTGATGATATGATCGGGCACCGCCAGCTTGCCGATGTCGTGCAGCAGAGCTGCAGCTCGAATAGCATCGGATTCTTCCTCGCTGAGTCCGAGTTCCTTGGCAATCTCGATCGCATACGTGCGCACGCGATGCAGGTGCTGATGGGTCGTGTGATCCTTGGCGTCAATGGCGAGGGCCAGGCCCTCGATGGTGCGCAAGTGGAGCGCGCAGACCTGTTCCACATGGTGCTTCTCTGTTTCCACCTGCCTGGCTTCGATCTCAACGCGCTTCTTTTGATCCTCAAGGCGGCCCAGATATAGTTGATAGGAGCGGTAGATCACATACATGACGGGCATGATCAACAACGCATTCTGCCAACCGATATAGTGGTTGGCAAAGCTGATGATACCCACCAGGCCGGCGCCAGCCAGGTTGTAGGGCAATCCCCAGAAGTAAGTTTCCAACCAGGTCTTGCGCATCGAGCGTTTTTCGGCCAACGCGATGACGACGGAGAGGGGCACTGTGTTACCGAGAAAGTAAGTACAGCCAGCCACCAGGAGTAACAGAGGCATGCTGTGTTTGAGAAGCCCCGCCGATAAGTGGTAGGCGAAGTATGTCAAGCAGATGGCGTTGGACATCAAGCCGAGGATGTTGAAGGCCACTTTCACCGGGTCCGGACGCTGCTTATTCCTCCACAAGCTCTGGACCAATGCCGCGGTGCAGCCAATGACCAGCGTTTCCGCCAGCGAGAGTTCCAGAACACCGAGGAGAACGAAGAGGAAGTGCACCGACATAGTGCTGTCTATGCCTGGCAGCTTCACCTTCATCGTGGAGGCCAGAACCGCGATTAATAGGTAGCACCCAAACTTCAGCAGATCGTGCGAGTGCCAGTGCAGCAAGGCTGTGCCAAGCCCCGCGGCCCCAAGCGCTGCGGTTATAGCGACGAATATCTTTGCTCTTATTGGCATAGAAAGATACCTCTGGACACCTTTGGTACAAGTATCGGCATTCCCTGCGCACACTCCAGTAGAATCGGAATTCTGCCACTGACTGGAATGCGCCGGCCAAACGCCACAAAGAACAGGGGCTACCCGGCTCCGATGGGCACTTGCTCGACTGTAGTCCGAGTCGAGCAAATGCCATCGGAGTTCTTTCCGGGTTTCAGTTCATTTCTTGGAGCCCCAGAGCACGCTTTCGGCGTCTAGCTGCGCAGAGCTGCTACCCCAGAGTATGCTGTCAGCTTCCAACGAGTCGCTTCCCCAGAGTATGCTGCTACCCTCCAGCGACACGCTGCTGCCCCAAAGTATGCTGTCACTCTCCACCCCCGAACTGCTTCCCCACAGAATCGAGCTTCCCCACAATATGGAGGAGCCCCACAAGATAGAGTCGCTCCCGAGCACCGAGGAGCCGTTGGCCGCCATGACGATGTTTCCGCTCGCGTTCGCCGTTAAGGTTGGTGACAAGGCGCTGCCAACCGTTGCTGGAGCCAGTTCGGTGTTCGCCAGCGCGGCCTGGATGTCCAAATAGCCGGCGCCCACGGTAAAGGCGTCGGCCTGCTCATAGAAGGTCTGGCCCGTGGTCGGGTCCGTAACTGTTGCGGATTGTACGAGGCCCTTGAAGGCGGTCAGCATAAGCCTCGCTTTGACCTGATCGGGGGTCAAAGAGGGGCTCTGCTGCAGCATCAGAGCCGCGGCCCCACTCACCATGGGTGCGGCCATGCTCGTCCCACTCATTGCGTAGTAGTAAGCGGAGGGGGTGGTTGAGCCATTGGTCACATACAGAGATTGGGGAATCGCATGTCCGGGGTATTTCTGATTCAGAGTCTCGGCTGAAAAGTACAGCGAGTCGATGAGGTTGCCCGGAGCAACGAGGTCGGGTTTCACCACCCAGTCGATGATTGAGGGACCTTTGGAACTGTAACTGGCGGGCACATCGTTGGTGCGATCCGCGGTACCCATGGTATTCATCGCGCCCACGGTGATCACATAAGGGTCGTTGCCTGGAGAGGTGATGGTGCCGTAACCATTTGTGCCCGCGTTGTCGTCGCGGCCGTAGTTACCCGCTGCAACCACGACCACTATGCCCGACTCCCAGGCCTGCTCAACAGCCTGGCAGAGCGGGTCGAGCGTGTAGCTCTCCCACACCGGCCCTCCCAGTGAAAGGTTGATGACGCGGATGTTGTACTGGCTCTGCAACTGGATGGCCGTCTGAATGGCTGCAATCACCTCACTGACGGTGCTTGCGCCATTCTTGTCGAGCACCCGAAGGTTGACAAGGTTCACGTCGTCGGCGATGCCCATGAACGTATAACTATATCTCCATCCGGTGGACATTTTGCCGTTTCCAGCGATGATGCCGCTGACATGAGTGCCGTGGCCGTACTGGTCGGCGGCGCTGCCTGAGCCCGTGAAGTCCTCGCTATAGACGACGTTGCCGCCGCTCAAGTCGGGGACGCTGGCGATTCCGCTGTCGATGACGGCCACGCCAATGCCGGATCCATTCAGACCTTGGGCCCAGGCTGCAGGAGCGTTGATGGTGGCGATGTGGTAGTCGTTGACCAGTGCCGGCGGGGTGCTGCTCGCGCCCTGGAGCGGACGATCGGGCGTGATGTAGACAACATCGGGATCGCCGGCCAGATCGGCCAGCGCCGAAGCCGGCATCGCGTAAGCGGCACCCTTGAAGCTGCCCAGCTCCCGTTTGAGCTTGCCTCCTCTGCTGAACACTTTCTGATGGTGCTTCGCGGTGGGCACCTGGTTGTATTGCACAATCACGTCGACCTGGTCGGAACCATTCTTCCCTTCCAGGTCTTTGGCCATTTTGGCCGAGCTTGCGAAGGCCGCGCAGGCGCCCAGGATCAACACGCACAAGGTCAGGATCATTTTTCCCCACAAGGCGCTCCTGGTTTTCTTGGGTTGCATCGTTTTTTCTCCTTTTGCGCCAGTTCGGAGTCTCAGCAACTTTTCGTGCTGGTGCTGGCACATAGATTGGCTTTCGGAGAAAGATTGAGTTTCAACACATTACGAAAGTGCGCCGCTGAGAATCTCTACATTACCGCTGAGCGGTACTTGGAATCTTCGGTTTACGAAGAGGTAACTTCTCTTTCGTTCCGCAGCAACAATGCACCGAAATCGGGTCGTTGTAGCGGCTCGGCGCCTTCAAACTCCACGGCAACGCTGTTCAGGAATGATGAGGGACGACCCGGTTCCGGCAGTTGCGTCTGTTCACTGCCATTCAAATGTGGGCTGAAATGATCAAGCAGAACCCTCACAGGCAAAGGAAGCGCGTGCAACAGGGAAAGCGTGGCCGGATGCCGGGCTTGCTCGATCTGCGCGACCTGCAAGCACTCGGCGATGGCGCCGCAATCCAGCACCGCGAGCCGGTCGCACAACTGCAGTACCGATACGAGATCATGGGAGATGTAGAGCAGTGCCGTTCCGTTTCGCCGGTTTAACTGCCGCAGCAGACCTATGATCTCAGCCTGCGTTACGAGGTCGAGAGCGCTCGTCGGCTCGTCGGCGACAAGGATCGACGGGCGATGCAGAAGGGCCATTGCGATCAAAACCCGTTGAGCCTGGCCAACGCTGATTTGTCCAGGCTTTCTGCGCAGGAAGCTATCGTCGTTGGCGGGCAGTTGCACATCATGCATCAGTTGATGGAGACGCGCATCGAGCGCCTTGCGTCCTGTTGATTCATGGGCGCGCCACGCCTCATCAAAGTGCGATCGTAATGACACGGCCGCGTTGAGTGCCGTCATGGGACTTTGAGGGACAAGGGCGATCCTTTTCCCGCGCATCCGCCGCGCTTCGCGTGCGGGCATGGCCAGCAGGTTGATTCCATCGATGAGAACCTCTCCTGAAGCCTTGCCGCCGCGCCACGGGAGCAGGCCCAGCAGCGCCATCACCAGCGTGGTCTTGCCTGCGCCGCTGGTGCCGACCATCCCCAGCGCCTCCCCGGCGCAGAGGTCGAACCGCACATCTTTGAGAACACACCGGCTTCCATAGTCCGCCCGCAAGCGAACCTGCATCAGAGCCGCGCTCATCGCGCGCCTCCCTGATGGCTGCCTTTCTCGTCGCGGCCATCGTCGCGTCGAATGGCGTCGATGTTCCAGACCGGCCCTGGCGAGATGATCGACGCCTGCACACCACGCAATTGCGGCGAGACGGCTTGCAGAACGTTTGGATATACCAGGTAAATGAACGGTTGCTGGTCGGCGACAATCTGTTGAACCAGGTCCACGGACCTCTTGCGTTCATTCTGCAGAGGGCTGGACGCCTGCGCCTGCATTTGCCTGTCGATTTCCGCCTCCCATTCCGTCGCGGGAGTCTGTTCGGAAGGATTCCATTGATGGTTCGGTGAGGAACTCAGCCACATATTCATCATCGATGTCGGATCAGGTTCAGTGTTTGACACTCCAAGTAAACATGCTTCATAGTCCTGCTTATGCATCAGCCGCTCAATCAGCGCAGGGAAATCCAGTGGAACAATCGTGACCTGCATCCCGATCACGGCCAGATCCTGCTGAATCATCGCCGCCATCTTCTGTCGAGCGGCGTTGCCTGAATTGGTGGCGATGGAGAACTTAACGGGGTGCCCACCGGCGTCGTAGAGTTGATTGCCGCTCAGATGGAATCCTGACGCAAGCAGCATCCGATTGGCGTCGGCGACACTCTCATGCGCATACTTCAAGTCGTCGTTGTGCCAAAGCCTGTTGGCAGGGGAGATGAAGCCGAAGGCTGGAGTGGCGTGCCCGTCATAGGCAATGCGCGCCAGGTCGGCGCGATGGATGGCCTGCGAGACGGCAACGCGAAAGCCCCGGTTCTGAAACCACGCCTTCTCAAAGTCCGGAAGAGGAGCGGCGGAAGATTGGTTGAACCAGAGTTGCTCGGTGTTGAGAGACGCGCCCAGATCCTGCACTGACTGCGGCGACTTCTTCGCCACGAGGGCGAAGTAGTCTGGCGACAGTGCATCGACCAGGTCGTACTCTCCGCGCAGGAACAGAGATATTTCCTGTTCACGGTTGTTCAGAATGTCGAGCCGGAGGCCAGTCGCGTAAGGGAGTTGCACGCCAGCGGCATCGTGCCGCCAGTAATTCGGATTGCGGCGCAAGCGCACATACTGGCCGCGCTTATAGTCGGCAACGGTGAATGGCCCCGAGGTAACGCGGCCCTCGCTGGGACGATTGGCCGGCTCGATGGCGATCTCATCGAAGATTTTGCCAACCCCAATGATGCGCCGCGGAAGGTGGACTCTCACGGTGAGTTTGTCCGGCGCGTCGACAGTGACTTCACGCGGGGAAAGAAACTCGTCCGCGACAGGGTCCTCAGTGGCGGGGGCCAGAACTCGATGCAAGGACCAGGCGACATCGGCAGAGGTCAATGCCGAGCCATCGGAAAAGCGCAATCCGCCGCGCAGCTTGAATACGATCAGGGTGCCTTGCGGCGATACGCGAAAGCTCTCGGCAAGCTGCGGCTCGGGCTCCTGGGTTTGACGGTTAAGCCTCAGCAGAACACCACCGGTGAGGTAACGCACGAGTTCCGACGCCTGTTCATCCACCTTGGCCGGATCGAAAGTCTTCGGGTCATAGTGGATTGCCCATGCAAGTTCGCCGGGCTGGCGCGGAGCGGCCTGGCATGGGGCAGAGACGGTAAGCAGCGCCATGAGACTGGCAGACAGAAGTGAGGAACGCAGCAGGCTACGCATGGTTTTCGACCTCGGTGGTGAAGGACTCAAGAATCAGCAGTACGACGACCAGCAGCGCAATGGGCAGGAAAACCCAATGGGAGCGCGCCAGCAGGGCAGAGTTGTCGAGTTCCAACAGCATGGCGCCCCACGAGGGCATCGGCTCTCCCACACCGAGGCCGAGGGCGCCCAGGTTCGCCTCTGCCACGATGAACACCGGCACGCAGATAAGAAACTGCGGCAGGAGCAGAGGGCGAAGATGAGGCACGAGGTGCAGGCGGATCAGTTGCCGAGGCTGGAGACCGCAAGCGTGGCCGTGAATCATCCACTCAGCTGAACGAAGTGCCGTGGCGCCGCGATAGACTGCTCGCGCGCAGGCCGGCCAGCCGAATGCGGCAAGCACCAGGAAGGTGGCCACGGCCGTCTCGAGCGGAGAGGCGGTCAGTGGCAGCAAAGAGCGAGCCATCATCAACAGAAACAGCCACGGCAGAGACAAAAAGGCATCGCTTACGAACATCAGGATGGCCGCTGCCCACGACGGGCTGAAAGCCGCAAGCAAGCCAATGCCGGCGGCGATCGTGGTCGTGATCGCCGCGGCAGCCGCTGCGCCCGCCAATCCAATCAGAAGAGCCGCGGCTACTCGAACTGTACGATCGCGGCCGAGCTCATCGGTCCCCGTGACGTGCCGAGCCGTGGATGGAGCCATCGCCGCATCGCGGTCTTGAGATGCATAGTTATAGGGGGCGAGCCGGAGCGCGAGCGCAGCACTGACAATCATCAGTACGAGGATGGCAGCGGAGAATCGATTCTTCATGCAGCCTCCAGCGTGAATATGTCTTTCGAGATCATGCCGGCAACGCCCACCACGCACGCCATCAACAGACTGATGGCAATCAGCACGGGAAGGTCGCGGTTCATCACTGCGGACCACGCAAGCTGCCCAACTCCCGGCACGGTGAAGATGACTTCAATGGGAACCAGCGCTCCCAGCGCAGTCACGATCGAGAGCGTGGTGAGAGCGCACAGTTGCTGCGCCGCGTTCGGCAGTATGTGCATCCTTACGAGAGCGTGCCATGACAGCCCCTGCGCTCTGCCGTACAGAAGATGCGGCGAACGCCACGCACGTTCAAGCAAGCCGGATAGAAACTTGAATTCTCTCGCTGCGATGAGCAATGAAAGCACCAGGACAGGGCCGCCCGTCTCAGCGAGGATGCAGGCTGTCGCCATGGCAGCCGTTGGAACTGCCAGAAGAACCGTAAATGGCAATCCCCACAGAAGCCTGCCGCTGCGCAGGCCGCTTATAGGCAAAGCTCCGCAAATCGCCAGCAGCCAGCCACCAAGGATGCCCTGCGCCAGAAGCAAAGCTGAGACTCGGATGCGGGCGCCTACCAGTTCCGAAACCGGCACACCAAACTGGCGCGATTGCCCAAAGTCTCCGTCCAGCCAGCCCTTGGCCTCTTGACTCGCAATCAGCCAGGTGGACTGCCGGTAGTTATCCGCCTGCATCTCCGATCGCGCACCTGGTGCGTATTTTGTATCCATTTCACGGGCATCGGAGAAGAATCCGGGAGCAAAGCGCACCAGCAGGATCGTCCCCGCAGCCGCGAAGACCATAAGAAGCAGGGTCCGCCCAACTCGCGCAGCGAACTTCACCGGCAATCTCACGAGGCCCCCGCGAACTTGCCGACTGTCACGGTTTCAAGGCCATCGAAATGCCGAGACAAGCCGGCTTGCTTTGCGAATCCCCGGCGGCCGCCGGTTGGACAGGCAATTTGCAGGTCGAGAAGAATGATGGATAGATAACCGACAAAGTGCATCCAATCATGACCGGGCGCGTTTAAGATCCAAATGCCGCTCAAAGTGCAGTACAAGAACAATATCGAGATTGAGCGTCCGACTCGAATTGGCATCTGCTTTCCCCTCTGACATAGCAATGGTTTCGCGCAGTATCCGGATCTGAGACTTGCACAAGCAAACCCTCTTTCTGCTCAAATGCGGTCCACACACCCTATTCATTTCGTCAGGTAAGATTGCTCTCTCAAGAACTGTCCAGATGCGACACATTCGAGCAAGCCGGCTCGTATTCTGCCAAACTTCGGGCACACCGCTCAGGCCGAAGGGCACAATGGCATTGGCTTCCCGGGCCCCGGCCAATGCGGAGGGGCACGGATTTACCTGCGAAGCACCGGGCAATGCGTTCAACGACAACGTCGACAACGGTCTCTACGATGCCGAGCGGCAGCTATCGCCGCGCTCCTGCCCGAGCCTGTTTTGCCACAAGCTGATTTGGGCGGCCCTGTAGGACCTCAGAAGGCAGGTACCGGCGCTGCTCCCCGCACAGCAGGCAGGTGACCGCGACGGACTGGAATGGGAAATCCTTCACGCCGGCGAATACATCGCGGCGACTGCGTTTGCAGTCACCAAAAACTGCCTGCGGCCGGAGGGTCATTGGCTGAGATGCTTTGCAGATTCCCCCTGCTTCTGCTATGAAGGATTGCGTTATTGAATTGATGGGAGACCGCGGCGCAGATTCACAACACGCAGATTCAGGAGGTTCCGTCCTGTCATGTTCGATGCACCGTTTTCACACTGCAGGCTAATCCGATTCAAGTTCGCATGTTGGGCTGCGCTGGTACCTGTTGCATTTGGACCGGCCGCCTGCCGGGTCACGTATGCACAGGCGGAGCCGAGCGTCGCCGAATTGCATCGCAGCTTTGTGGATCCACCGGATTCGAGCCGCATCATGATGCGCTGGTGGTGGTTTGGACCGGCCGCAACCAAGCCCGAGCTGACGCGTGAACTGGAACAGATGAAGGCGGCCGGAATCGGCGGTGTGGAGATCGCCCACCTCTATCCACTCGCGCTCGATAATCCGTCCATGGGGTTTCGCAACACGCCTTTCCTTTCGCAGGAACATCTGGAGGCGCTGCATTTTGCCGTCGAGGAGGCGCGGCGCCTGGGGCTTCGCGTCGATGTGACGCTGTGCAGCGGTTGGCCCTTCGGCGGCCCGCACATCCCTGTCACTGAAGCCGCGGGCAAGCTGCGCGTCGAGTCGCAAACCGTGGAGCCGGATGCGACAGCCGCGCAGGCTCCGTTCGTCGATGCGGGCGAAGAGGCAATCTCTGCATTCCTGCTCCCGGACTCTGCTTCCGCTGGAGAAATCGCACATGCCGCGCCGCTTTCTCCGCCTGTTGCAGGATGGTATTCATTCCCCGCCGCCACCGGGCGGCGCACGCTGATCTGTTTTCTTTCCAGCCGCACCGGCATGATGGTGAAGCGGCCATCGGCCGGGGCCGCGGGCTTTGTCCTCGACCACTATGATCGCGCCGCAACTGAGGAGCACCTTCACGCCGTGGGCGATCGCCTGCTCTCCGCCTTCGGCGATCAGCCGCCCTATGCCGTCTTCAGTGACAGCCTGGAGGACTACGGATCGGACTGGAGTCCCGCGCTTCTGGCCGAATTTGAGCGCCGCCGCGGTTACGACCTGCGCCCTCATCTGCTCGCCCTGGTGATGGATGCCGGACCCGACACAGCCGCGATTCGCCATGATTGGGGCAGAACGCTCACCGAAATGGCGGATGAAAACTTTCTCCAGCCGATCGAGGCCTGGGCTCGGCAACATGGCACTCAACTGCGCTCACAAACTTATGGCTTCCCGCCGGTCACGTTATCGAGCAACAGGCTGGCCGACCTGCCGGAGGGCGAAGGCAAGGCAACCTTCAATATGTGGAGGGAGTTCTCCGACACGCGCTGGGCCGCATCGGCAGGCCACCTTTTCCATCGGCCGGTCATCTCGTCGGAGACCTGGACGTGGCTTCACTCGCCTGCATTCCGCGCCACGCCGCTGGACTTGAAGGCAGAGGCGGATCTCCACTTCCTCCAGGGCATCAATCAACTGGTTGGTCACGGCTGGCCGTATTCCCCTGAAATTGCAGGGGAGCCAGGCTGGCGCATGTACGCGGCCGCGGCGCTGAATGCTCATAATCCGTGGTTCCTGGCGATGCCCGATCTGGCCCGCTATCTGCAAAGGATCAGCTTTGCCCTACGCCAGGGAGAACCCGCCAACGACGTGGCCCTGCTGCTGCCGAACGACGATGTGTGGGCATCGTTCTCGGCCGGATTTGAGAAGCGGCCGTCTCCCGCTTCCCCTGCCGGCTTCGATGAATCGGGATCGAACGTGAGCATGGACGAGTCGATGGACAAGTTTCTCGGCAAGCAGGTAATCGCGCAGGTTCTCGATGCCGGCTTCAATCTCGACTTCATCGATGCCGACGCCATCGACAACGTTGGCATGCCCTATCGGGTGCTGATTCTTCCCGCGATCGACAGGCTGCCCGTTTCGACTTACGAAAAGATCGTGGCCTTCGCGCGGCGCGGTGGAATTGTGATCGTCACCCGGCGCATGCCGGCCACGGCTCCGGGCTTGGTGCATGAAGAGCAAGACTCGGCCCGCCTGAAAGAACTCTCGCAGGCGCTCTTTCATGGCGGCATTCCTTCCGCTCATTTTGTCGATGACGAGAATACGCTGGGCGCCTCGCTCAAGACTTATATGACTCCCGACGTGCAGTTATCTCCACCGGCGCCGGAGATCGGATTCATCCATCGCAAGCTCTCCGCGGGCGACCTGTATTTCATCGCCAATACCTCCAACGAGCGGAAACACGTGCAAGCACATTTCCGCGCCGCCGCCCGCCGCGCGGAAACATGGAATGCCTTCTCGGGCGAGATAGCCGGACTCAGTAACTCTGAGAACCTCGAACTCGATCTGGAGCCCTACGAATCGCGGCTGATCTTCTTTTCCGACGCCGCCATGTCCGCTCAGCCAGAGTCGGAACGGCATGAGTCCGTGCGCGTGGACTTATCGCGGCAATGGAGGGTAACTTTCGCGGACATCGGTCTGTCCGTCGATATGGATAGCCTTGCGTCATGGAGCGAGGATTTGAGGACGCGATTTTATTCGGGCCTCGCGACCTACCAAAAGACTTTCGATCTGCAGCTCGAAGGCGGGAGGCCGGGCACGAGGTTCTTCATCGACTTTGGCCCCGGAACCAGGGTAAGTCTCCCCTCGCCGGCCGGCGAACACAATATGCGAGCCTATCTTGAGGGGCCCATTCGCGAAGCCGCGCAAGTTTATGTCAACGGCAAGCTGGCAGGCGTCGTGTGGCATCCACCGTACCGGCTCGATGTCACCCAGTTTGTCCACCAGGGGAAAAACGCCTTGAGCATTGTGGCCGGCAACACGGCGATCAACGCCCTGGCGGGGCAGCCACAGCCCGATTACCGGCTTCTTTGGGACCGCTATGGGATGCTCTTCGTTCCCCAGGACATGCATGACTTGCATCCCCTCCCGTCCGGCATTCTCGGGCCTGTCACACTGATTGAATCAAGTGCGGCGAGATAGGCAATCCCGTCCGCGCGAACGGTTCCATATAAACCGGAGAACCGCCCTAAACCGGCCTCCAACCGTTTGCGCTTGAAATCAAGAATCTCGAATGAGCGCCCAAGCAAGGGCAGTCTAAGCCGGCTAAAGTCCTCCCAACGTGCCCTTTTGCGCCTCTATGCCCCTCCACATGTCTTTGATTCCGATGATCTTATGAACCTTCGCACGGTGGAAGTCGCAGGTTCATATCCTGCAGCGGCCGCCATAAGCCGGAAATTACAAGATGCCTCTCTTGTGCCCATATCGGGAACAGGCTATACTTGCCCCTGTGCGCATAATCGCCCGCAGCACGTTGACGCGGTTTGTGGAAAGCATGGCCGGACAGCGGGAACAGCGCGCGGTCAAGGCGGCGCTCGACGCATGGTTCCACGAGGCCGATAACGCAGACTGGACCACTTCCGCCGATGTGAAAGAGAGCTACGCGAATGCCAGCATTGTCGGTTCGGACTGCGTCGTTTTCAACATCAAGGGAAACGATTACCGGCTGATTGCGGCGGTCGATTACAAGCGCAGGATTGTGTTTATCAAGTGGCTGGGCACGCATGCTGCTTACGACAAGATCGATGCGAGGACGGTGCGGTATGGAGATTAAGCCGATCAGGAATGGGGAAGACCACGCTGCGGCTCTTGCCGAGATCGAGCGGCTGTGGGGCGCCGGCGAGGGCACTCCGGATGGAGACCGGCTGGAGGTTCTGACGGCCCTGGTGGAAACCTGGGAGCGCACGCATTTTCCCATCGATGCGCCCGACCCGCTCGAGGCCATCAAATTCCGTCTGGAGCAGCAGGGCGCGGATGCGAAGTCTCTGGTGGGCGTCATCGGCAGCCGGACCCGCGTCTACGAAGTGCTGCGCGGGGACCGCCCGCTGACGCTGCAGATGATTCGCCGCCTGCACGAGCATCTGCAGATTCCGGCCGAGGTGCTGATCCGTCCCAGCCGCAATCGCGGCCGCAAAGCCGCCGCCTAGCTAAGCCACACACCATAAGTGGTCTTCCAGGCCTCAAAAACGAGCCCAGGGGCGCCCGGCAGGGGCAGGGCGTGGGCGTCTGCTTCTGGATGTGCGCTTGTGTCCGTGATTTGTGTGCTGGATCACACATTCTGCAACGGTGCGCAGGTGTACACTTCGCTTCGTTGTTCCAAGGCTTCATCCATGCCTATTGAAGAGAACCTTTGCACCTTGAGCTACTCTCGGGGACCGGGCCGGCCGCTGCTGGAGCTGGCGATCGGCGACCTTTTGCACCGGACTGCGGACCGGTTTGGCGAGCGGCTGGCGGTGGCTTCGTGCCACCAGTCGAAGCGGCTGACCTGGGCCGGGCTGAGCGACGAGGCGGATCGCGTGGCGCGGGGGCTTTGGTCGCTGGGCATTCGCAGGGGCGACCGGGTGGGGTTGTGGTCCACCAACTGCATCGAGTGGATCGTGATGCACATGGGCTGCGCGCGGGCCGGAGCGGCGCTGGTCAACGTGAACCCGGCTTACCGCTCGCACGAGTTGCGGTACACGCTCACCAAATCGCGGATGAAGGCGCTGTTTCTGTGGCGGCGGGACAAGCGCGCGGACTACGAGGAGATTCTGGGACGGGCGCGGCATGGGCTGAGCCTGGAGCTCGAGCACACCATCTACTTCGACTCCCCGGAGTGGACGGGCCTGAGGGATGCGCCGGGGGAGCTGCCCGCGCAGGTGGCCGTGGACGATGTAGCCAATATCCAGTACACGTCTGGGACCACGGGGCTGCCCAAGGGCGTGATGCTGACGCACCACAACATTGTGAACAATGGCCAGTTTCTGGCGCAGGGTTTCCACTATACGGAGCAGGACATCATCTGCCTGCCGGTGCCGTTGTTTCACTGCTACGGCTGCGTGATCGGGACCATGAGCGCAGTGAATTCAGGGGCGGCAATCCTTCTGCCCAACTGGACCTTCGACGCGCGCGCCACGCTGAAGGCTGTGCACGACGAGCGGGCGACCTCGGTCTACGGGGTTCCGGCAATGTATGTGGCGGAGATGGCGCTGCCCGATTTTGCGAGCTATAACCTGACCAGCTTGCGGACGGGGATGATGAGTGGCGCGCCGTGCCCGGTGGAGCTGATGAAGCGGGTGCTCGAAGAGATGCACTGCGGTGAACTGGTGATTGCCTATGGGCAGACAGAGACCTCGCCCGTGGTGACGATGAGCGACGCCGAGGACGCGATCGAGATTCGCGTGAAGACGGTGGGCCGGGCGATGCCGCAGACCGAGATTCAGATTGCTTCCACCGTGACCGGCGAGACGCTGCCGGTGGGCGAACAGGGCGAGGTGTGCGCGCGCGGCTACGCGGTGATGAAAGGCTACGACGGCGACCCGGAAGGCACGGCGCAGGTGATCCGCGCCGACGGCTGGCTGCATACCGGCGATCTGGGCATCATGCGCGACGACGGTTGCATCAACCTGACGGGCCGCTCGCGGGACGTCATCATTCGCGGCGGGGAAAACATCTATCCGCGCGAGGTGGAGGAGTTCCTCTACACCCACCCCAAGGTGGACGAGGTGCAGGTGGTGGGGATTCCCAATGCGCGGCTGGGGGAGATTGTGGTTGCGTGGGTGCGGCTGAGGCCGGGTGCAGAGGCGACCGAAGCGGAGATACGGGAGTTCTGCCAGGGCCAAATCGCTTACTACAAGATTCCCGAGCATGTTCGGTTCGTGGACGACTTTCCGGCTACGCTCTCCGGCAAGATCCAGAAGTACAAGATTCGCGAGTTCGAGATTGAGGCGCGCGGCTTGCAGACGGTGGCGAACACGGCAACCGCGTAAGGGGAGAAGAGCTAGCTGGGCTGTGCCCGGCCTGGCGCTATTATAGAAACTTCTCCTTTGGGCATAGTCGCCAATCTGTCTGGATTTCATTGGTATCCGTCAGACCATCCCACCTGGCGGAGTGTCAGTTCCTGCCAGAACCGGGTTCCCACTAACGATCGGGATGGGGCACGGAAACAGCTCGGATGAGTGGGGCGGCCGGACAGGTAATCGCAAGTCGGCATCTCGTCCAGGATCCCAGGGGATGGTGCAGATCGGGAATGTCTGGTGCAGGCGATGCCTATTCCTCTCCCGCGAGTTTGCGCAGGCGCGCACTCACATTCCAAAACGCCCGGCCGTCGTGGTATCCACCCTTCCAAATGGAACCCTTGTCCTGTGTGATCGGCGTGCCGTCTGCCTTTGTAAGGCTATACAAGCCGTGGTATTCTCCATCGATCGTATGGTTCTTAATGAAGTCCCACTGCTCAAAGAACCTTTGGAAATAAACAGGATTTTGCTTTCCGTAGCGCTCGTGCATCATCAGCAGAGCATTCAGCCCTTCCACTTCGACCCACCATTCCTTGATCGTGTCTTCCGGCCTGCCGAAGGTTGTGCCCTCGCGGAAAAAGCCTCCGTTCTTTGCGTCCCAACCGTAGGCAAGAGCATGATCGACCAGCATTTTCGCCATGTGTTCAGTCTTCTCGCTTGCCTTGTGATGAAGGACCTCGTCCGTCTCCAGCATCAGATAGCCAGTCTCGACATCGTGGCCGTAGGAATCATGGTCGGGAATGGCCTGCCAGGCGTTGGTGAAGTAGAGATTCATGACACCCGGCTCGACGCAGATCTTGTCGCGCACGATAGCCAGCATCTCTTCAAGCCTGGCGCGCAGTGTCGGGTCGGGCCACACCCGGTAAAGCTCTGTGAAGGCTTCAAGCAGATGAATGTGCGTGTTCATCGACTTGTAGCCCACCGGACCTATCGGCCCCATAGCGACCTGTCCGTCTGGAACGTCCGGCTTAATCGGCGTGCCGTCGCGGGCGAGCCACTCGAAGTATCCGCCGTTCACGGAGTCATGCGCATGCTCGTCGGTCCAGAGAAAGCCCCTTTTCGCCAGCTCGAGCGCCTTGGGATCGCCAGTAGCCTGATAGGCGGCGGCTAAACCATAGATGCAGAATCCGATGCCGTAAAGATGTTTGCCGTCAGTGAATTCTGGCGTGATGTGGCCGTCGTCATCGAGTCCCCAGAAGAAACCGCCGTCCTGCTTGTCCCACATCACGTTCTCCAGATAGGAGACGCCCTGCCGCACGATGGGGAGAAACTCAGCTTTCAGCTTCGGGTCGTGCATGACGACTTGGGATGCGACCCAGGTCATGCGTCCTTGCATGACGGCAAACTTGCCATCGCCGGGTGCCCACTGCCAGTCGCGCGTGAAGTGGGTATGGAACCCGCCATGCTCATGATCCACAGATCGTGGGAACCACACGTTGATATCATCCGCGTACAACGCGTTCTCGATTTCCGCGGCCAGCTTAAGATACTCGGCCCGTGTTGGCTGCGGGACGCTCGCCTGTGAGGAAGCTGCGGGTTGTTGCGCGACGCACATGCCAGAGGAAAGAAGCAGGGCGGGAAGGATGCTTCGGATTTGCATGTTGAAACCCATCAACGCTCTTTATTCGGCGGCCACGCCGGCACAAGAAGTATGAGATCCACCGACCACCCCAAGGTACATCTTCCATCTGATGTCAGAAAGTGGAACTGCTCCTTGACTGTCCGAGGCGATAGCCAGCCCATTACGACACGGTTGGCCCACGATCACAGCCATACGCGCCTCCTTTTACAGAATCAATGCGGAGAGGCTAATGCTACACCTTCGTTTGCTGGGGTTCAACCCACAGCTCCCCGTTGGGTGTACGACACAAAAGTGATAATACTGGGGATTCCTTTTTTGTGCCTTCGTGACGAGCGTATTTGACACGCTCGGGCAGGAAGCTCCGATGCCCGACCTCATGGCGATGTTGCTTGGCCAAGAGGCCGCCCTTTTGAGGCAAATCGCGGACCTGGGGGACCTTCGCCCCGGCTCCATTACCACCACAACCGGCCGTTGTGGTAATCCCAACTGCCGTTGTCACCGCTTCAATGAACCGGGGCATGGACCCCATTTTCGTCTGACCTGCAAGATTCAGGGAAAAACCGTTACCGAAGCTGTCCCCACACTGGCGGCGCGAGAAAAGGCAGAACGTGAAATCGAGCAATTCCGTCGCTGGCAGCAGTTAAGTCAGCAATTCGTTGAGGTCAACGCTTCGGTCCGCCGTTTGCGTCCGAACGAAGAGGCCGCGCCGTCGGTCCGGGGAAAAAACGGCGCCAGCGATCCGCCAGGAAGCCGGGCGCGAAATAGATCAATTCCTGTGCGTCGTTTTCAGCGGCCGGCGCAAGACCGGGCGTCTGGATGATGTGTGTTCACCCAAACCAGGTGCGACAAGGAGGGTTTCCCCATCCGCGATCCGGATTCCACTGCCTACAGCGGAGCGATGGAGACCGCCGAAGAGTTTGGCAAACGA
>JBEKZJ010000093.1:0-18518 GCA_049509995.1 Occallatibacter sp.
CGTTGGTGTGCCAAATTGTGCACCTTGAAACGTCCTGCGGCCCCCGGGTTGAGCCAAACTTGCGGCTGAATTCAAACTCGATTTCTCTCAGTTGCCCGGGCTCATTGAGAAGGAGGCTCACAGTCCCAAACAGGGTACCGGTTTTGTATATCCGATAAATGAGCTCGCAGTCGGCCTCGATGACTTCGATCGACGGCAGATACGATGAAAGCGAATTGACGCAGGTGAAGCGCTGTGGATGGTCGACTATAGGCAGCGCGTTCGACATTTTTTCGGGCATCCTCGCTGCAGGAATCGTGAGGGGTGTTGCAGAATTCAGGCGCGTCGTCGAAACTGGATTAGCCATGTGCTTCGACCGTTATCTTGCCCCTCTCGTCTGTGCAGGCCTGCTGGCATGCTTGCCTGCCGATGCTTCTCACCTGGTGACTGGCAACGGCTTCGGATTCGCAGTCGTGTCGCCGGAGAACGCCACGGTGACCAAGTTCTATGCCCATCCCTACAGTTTTGGTCAACCGGACCCGAAGAATCCGTTGAGCGAGGGAGTGGAAACCGCCAATTTGATTAAGGCGCTAGGGTGGAGCAGCGCAAGCGGGCAAACCCCGTCAACTGAGGGCGCATCGGCGGAGTACGAAGAAGATTCGCAGGTCATCCACGCCCGCAGAAGCGATGGCGAGGGACTTTTCTTTATGCCCTTCGGTTTTCGGCAGACAGCTCTTGTCGTCAGCTGGGAACCCGGTTCCACGGAGGCGCGCGGAGGCGGGTTGTATGTGGAATGGAGCCGGCCGGTCAGCTCACAAAGGGTTGTGCGAATGTTTGGCGCCGAGATTCAACTGCTGAAGTTCGACGGTATCAAGGAATCCTTGCTGCTCATTCCGCTGGGCGGAAAGCGGGTCGAGCCTGCGCAGCCGCAGCAGGTTCTGTCCGCCAGCCCGGCGTGGGCATTGATTTCCCTTGAGAGTGACAGCGAAGTGGAACAGGCGGTGAGCGAGTTCCACACTTGGCGCGCGGGACTGACGCCGCGGGCATTGGTGATGCGCGAGATTGCCGAGATGGAGCGCTGGCGGGCCAAGCCGGCGGTAACGTTTGCCGGGGAAAAGGAACGGCACCTGTGGCGACAGAGTGAAGTGATGCTCCGCATCGCGCAAAGCCGTGAGCCCAATCGCCCAGGCCGAAACAACAACGGGCTTATCGTTGCTTCTTTGCCCGACGGCGTGTGGTTTACGCCGTGGGTGCGCGACATGGCATACGCGGTAGTGGCGCTGGCGCGCATGGGACACCAGAGCGAAGCGCTTGCCGGGCTCCTGGCCTACTTCAACGCTCAGCCTACGGGAAGGATGCGCGCGGAGACTGGGGGCGCCGACTACCAGATATCCGTTGTCCGCTACTTCGGAGACGGTTCGGAAGAGCCGTTTTTTACCGAGGAGGGCGCTACCAATATCGAGTTCGACGATTGGGGTCTGGCACTGTGGGTCCTGGGCGAGTACTTGCATCGATATCCCGATCCCGCCTTGCTCAGGGTCCCCACCTATCGCGGCCCGCTTTACGAGAGCGCCAGGGACTACGTGGTGAAACCACTGCTCAAGAACCTGGAAACATACGATCAGGGTTTGATCGTGGCCGCAGACACGTCCATCTGGGAGGAGCACCAGAAGGACAAGAAGCATTTCGCGTTTTCCACAGCCATGGCCATTGTGGGCCTCGAGAACTTCGCTGAGGTTGCGCGCCGCGCCGGCGACGAAACCACCCGAAACGATGTCCTGAACCAGGTGGCCCTGCTCCAGAAAGGGTTCAGCGCGGCTTTCGTCCGGGGCGGAAAACTGCACGGAACGATTGAAGAAGGGGTGAAGAACGATATTGACGGCGCCCTGTTGGCGGTGATTAATTTCGGCATCGTTAAGGATCCGGCCATGGTGCGCGACACAGTGGAAAGGATGGAACTCCTGAAAGTGGCTTCAGGCGGCTACCGCCGTGTCCGCAGCACATACACCGACCCGGCCATCTTTGAGTATTGGTATGAGAAAGAGGAATTCCTGTTTGTCGATTTCAGCTTGGCGGAAGTGTATCGGCGGCAGGGAAGGAATACCGAGGCGGCCGCGATCCTTCAACGGATCGTTGACAAGGCAGCCGCGGACCACAACATCATCCCTGAGATGTATGTTGCCGTGCCGTGCCCCCTGTTTCCCGGAAAGTTGGGCGATCCCACGGGAGCCTTGCCCATGGTGGGATACGGCGCGGGGGAATATATCCTCCACCTTTTTGGGCGTGGGGCGTTGGAGACCGATCATTGACTCTGCTTGATCACCAGTGCCGGACTTCGGTTGCCACGTCATTGCTCCGATGCTTCCTCGCTGAATGAATCCTGTTCCGGCGATTCCGCTCGCCGCTCGGTTTCTGACTATTGCGCGGTCAGCGACAACGCAGGTCTTCGACCTCGCAAGGCACAATCTGCAGATCTCCCAACTCGACGGTCTCATGCACTTTTCCATACCTGTCAAGGGCGGAGTAAAAGGGAGGAATCTCGACAACATCGAGGAACTGCTGCACAGAGCAGAGGCGCGAGCTCCTGGATGGTACGAACCGCACTATCAACTGGGTGTGCTTTATGAGAGTGAAGAACGATATCCGGATGCAATCCGCGAGATGCAAGAAACTGTAAAGATCGAGCCGGAGTTTGCACCGGCGCATTTTCGCCTTGCAGTGTTGTACGGCCGGACTGGAGACAAGGCAAAGGCGGCGCTTGAGTCCGCAACTGTGCAGCGAATCAAGAACAACGATAGGAGAGACGATACCGGGCAGAATGATGCCGGAAAGTAGAATGACCGCTAAGTCCCAGAGTTCATTGAGTCATCGGCCCCTGCAAGATAGCCGATGAACAGGTGAAGATTGCTGCGCAATATGATATGGGGAGCCAGACGGGTTATGGGTTCAGGGGTCACGCCATTGAGGAGATAGCGGAGCATAAGCTCGAGCGCAGTCTTTCCCTGGGCAAAGGGGCGCTGGTAGAGAGTCGCCAGAATCTTTCCGGATTCGATATAGGGTACAAGTTCAGGGAAGAGATCTGTCGCGATAACCTGGACCTCACCGAGCAGGTTCTTCTCCTCAAGAGCGCGGAGCACCGGGATGCTGTTCGCGGTACTCACATAAATCCCCAGCGGATAGGGCTTGCGAGACAGCAATTCTACCGCCTTGCGATATGCCAACTTAGGTTGCTCGAACGACTCGATGACGGGCAAGAGCGACAGATGTGGAGCAAATACGGCGAGATTTGCGGCAAAGCCGCGTAGTTTTTCAGAGTGATCTAGTGTGGTCAATTCACCGGTCACGGTCGCAAGGTCGCCTGCCTTCTGGATAGTGCGGGAGAAGAGTTCTGCAGCAATGGCGCCGCCTGCGTGTGCATCTGCGCTGACGGAGGCGAGGCGCTCACTCCGCGGAGCGTCGCTCGCGACGCAGATAATCGCAACGCCCCGGCGCGCAAATGCGTTCAGTACCGGTCCCATACGTTCAGGATTGCCGGGCGTAACGAGGATGCCGTCAAACTTCTCAGCAGCATCGGCCGTGAGCAGTTCTATGTCACCGTCATCAAGGCGAGGAAATGTCCGGAAGACCAGTTCGACGTTGACCCCGGTCGAAGCAGAAGCGGCGGCGCGAACTCCGGCGCGCAGAAGATCGAAGAAGGATGCGATGTCACGGGGAAAGTAAATGCCGATTCTCACCCTGCGGTTGAGCTTCAGAGAGCGGGCGGCAAGATTGGGCCGGTATCCGAGTTGCTCTGCCTTCTTCAAAACGCGGGCTCGCGTTGTGGGGCTGACGTCGGAACGCCCGTGCAATGCGCGATCGACGGTGCCAATCGAAGTGTTCAGAGCCTGAGCAATGTCCTTGATGCTGGGAGGCTTCATATGAATTTGTTCAAAAACCGAATTCTAGAGCATTCTAGCCCAAGCTCGTCACGAATTGACAGCTTGAGGCTAGTTTGACCTGTCGGAGGGAAGCAAGTTCTGTTGGCTCAACGGTGGCTTTTGAAAACAGCGATGTAGTGCAGACCTACCCTCTTGAAAGCGGCCGGGGATCATGACACGATCCTTTCAGTGTCAAGGGCGGAGTAAAAGTGGTTCTTCCTCACATTTGATGAACCACAGCCAACACTTTGCGGTACGGGCAGGTAGCTATAGAAGATAGATAGGCTCTGGCGGACTCCGACGAATGGCCATGGAACATCGAACATTGGTGCCGGATGTGGGTGAAGTGGTACTTGATCAGCTGATGGTCGAAGGACAAAGCCAGCTTGTGATGGTTCTTCGCCCGGCTGGCGGGGAGAGTCTCTGTCCAGAGTGCCAGCATGCATCACGGCGGATTCATAGCCGATACCGCCGCCGGCTCAACGATCTGCTCATCCGTGTTCATATGCGACAGATTTAGCCCCAGTGTAGGCGACGCGTTCTCCTCTCTTCTGAAAGTGGGAGGTCTGCAAAACCTTTATGCGCCGGTTCGATCCCGGCCCGCGCCTCCAATCCTTTTCAACAACTTAGATGCAATCCCCCTGCAAGGGCCAAAAGGGCACTTTAGCGGAAACTGTAGCGACTCCAAGTTGATTCTGACTGAACCATCGTTCCCGATGGCGCCTGGATTGACCTTTGAGCCTCCATCTGTTTCGCAGCTACGAATACCTCCAAACGCTCCAGAGCCTGCGTTTGGCGGTCTTGGGTAGGATGGGTATAGCTCAGCACCATCTGAATCCTGGAATGGCCTAAAAGGGCAGGCCAGCGTCTCAAGGTCAATACCTGCCTCAGCTGCCCGTGTCGCCCAGGTGCGCCGCCCCTCCGAAAAACACACCCTTACCGTTCCCCTTACCGTTCCCCTTACCGGTTCCCTTTTCCTCCGCCCCAGTGGTCTCCACTTAGTCCGCCCCTGACAGGCGGAGCCTCTTCACAGGAGTGAACTGTGTGAAGAGGCCCCGGTGAGTGCGCGAATCAAGAAGATCGCCCTACTCGAGCGTGATCGACATGGTGGCAGAAACCTGCATCGACCCCGAAGTGGCGGTAATGGTGATGTTCGACGTGACGGGCGCGGGCGTCGACCTGCTGGAGGTGCCACCGCAGCCGGAGATCAGGCCCAATCCGGTAAAGAGGACCACCAGCAGCAGGAACAACTGCAGCCGGTTGCGTTTCCTAAGGCCCAGGAAGCAGAGCGCCACCGCCAGGGTTGCCGGGAAGAGCGGCGTGAAATTCCGGTGGACTAGAGCAGCCGTCGAGGCCGGCGTGACCGTGAGCGTGGTCGTTGCAGTGCCGCCTTCGGCCACGTTGAGCGGGTTGGGATTGAAGGAGCAGCTGTAACCGGTTGGCAATCCGCTGCAGGCGAAGGCCACCGAGCCGGTGAAGTTATTCTGCGAGGTGACCGTGATCTGAGTCAACCCGACGGTCCCCGGCTCGATGGTGAGCGAGGGCAGTGAAACGCTCAGGTTCATGGCCGGCGTCTCGCCCGGAGGATTGACGGTAAAGGACACCGTCACCGGGAAGGCAGCCGCAAAATATTGGTTGTCGCCGGGCTGCGAAGCGGTGATGGTGCAGCTGCTGGCGGAGGTAACGCTGGCAAACGTGGCAACCGAGCCGCTGACCGTGCACGCCGACGTGGTGCTCGATGAGTAGGCGACCGGGAATCCGGAGGTAGCGGTTGCCGTGAGCGTCAACGTGGTTCCACCAACCTGAGTTTGCGGCAGTGGGAAGGTGATGGACTGCGTGGGCAGCGGCGCCGCCACGGTGATTGTCATCTGAGTCTGTGTAGCGGCCAGGTAGTTGGTGTTGCCGGTCTGATTGGCGTCGACCACGATGGTGCCCGACGTCGGGGACTGGTTCGCCGGCATGGTGAGCGTCGTCGTGGAGGTGGCTCCGCTGATCGTGCTGGCTGAGAAGCTGCCCGTCATGGTGCTGGATTTATCCACGGTGAAGACGATGGCCTGATCGGAGCCGCCGCCGGCCGCCTGGATGCTCAGCGTGGCTCCGGTCACGATGTAATGGAAGGGCTGGGTCAGGGGGACGAAGGTGATGGTCTGGGCCGCCTGATTCACTACGATGGTCTGCGGAACCTGGGCCGCTGCTAGGTAGTCGACGTTGCCCACCTGATTGGCGTCGATGACAATGTTGCCCGCGCCCGTCACGGTGAGGATGGCTGTTGACGTGCCATTCGACACCGTGGACGTGGAGACGGTTCCCGTGCCGGTGCTGGTGGAGTCGACCGTGAAAACGACCGGATTCCCCGAAGCGCCGCCGTTGGCGCTGAGCGAAACGGTGGTGTTCGGGTTCGTGGCATACGTCACCGGCGAGTTGGGCTGCGGGAAGACGATGACCTGCGCGGCCGGGTTGATGGTGAGCGGCAACTGGACCTGCGGCGCAGCGTCGTAATATGTGCCGTTCGTCCCCAGGCCGCCCGGTTCGTTGGCGTCGATCACAATGCTGCCTGCCTGGGTTACTGTCAACGTGGCCGACGAGGTTGTACCGGCCACTGTGGTGCTGGAGATGGTTCCGGCGCCGGTGCTGGATGAGTCAACCGTGAAGGCCGCAGGATTGTTCGACCCACCGTTGGTTACGCCCAGCGTGATCGTCATGCCGGGAGAGTAGGTGTAGGTCGTTGTTGTGGGCGCCGTAAAGGTAAGCGTCTGCGGAGTCGTCAAGGCGAAGCCGGTCACCGTTGCGGTTCCTTCGCCTCCGTTGGTGGTATCGGTGACCGTCAACGTTGCGTTTTGAGAATTGGGCTTTGTCGCCGTGAAGGTGATGGTCGCCGGATAGGTGGAAGCGGAGACCGGAGTGGAGAAATTGGCCGAAACCGAAGAGCACGTAGTGCCGGCCGTTGCGGAGAACTCGGGATTGGAGGATGCGATCGCGAGGGTTGCAGCCGTTCCGCAGCCAAAGGCGTTGTCCACGACAGTAGCGGAGGCGTTGACCGGAGCGCCATCGTACTGAGCGTTGGGCGTCGCCAAGTCGTTGAGCAGAGCTTCGCCAAGGTTATCGCCGCCGGCGTGATAGACCACTACCCACTCGTTGCCTTGCGCATCGAGCTCCATTCCTTTTGCGCCCAGAGTTGACACCACGAATTGATGCGCGGTGTCGGGACCGCCTGTCTTCGTATTGGGGATGCCAAATGTCCCTTCGTTCTGGGTCGCATAGTACACGGTGCCATTGGAGGTCACGGCCACGCCGTCCAACTGATTGTCATAGTTACCAGGAGAGGCGACGGTTAAGGTCTGCAGCAGAGTAGGCGTTGCGGCAAAGCCCGTGCCCGCTGTGTAAGGCAGTTCGTTGAGGTTGGAACTCGCGGATTCAAGGTTGCCAAAGTTGGTCCCACTGGTGTAGACCCCTTCGGTGAAGAAGAGATTGCCCCAGGGATCGAAGGCAATCTGGCTGACCGCATTCACATCGGAGTAGAGCAGGGTTCCGGTACCGCCAGTCTGGCAGCTCAAGGGGCACTCGTAGATGGCGCTCGTACCCGGCGATGCGGGAACTGTGACCATATAGAAGTTCCCCGACGGATCGAAGGCAATCGCCTTGACTCCTCCACTCGGCACTGAGGCAAAAGTGCACAAAGTCGTATCGTTGCCGGTGCAGTTTGCCGGAAACACATCGGTCAAAGTCACATAAGCGCCGTTCACGTACGGTATCTTCAAAACCGTCGGGCCGTAGAGATGCGACATATACAGGTTATTTTGACTGTCGATGGTCAGCCCGCCCGGCCCGCTGATGGAGGCCTGGCCAATCAAGGCGCCCGTACTCGCGTTGACGTAGTCCACCTTGTTGTCATAGCTGGTGCCGACAACGATTTCGCCGTTCTGGGTTACGGCAAAGCTTCCGCCCGCCGGATTCTGCCCGTCCGTAAAGGCGCCGCTCTGGTAACTCCATGAGATCTGGTTCATCAGGAGCGCGGGCACGTCGGCCGGAACTACGTTGTTGTTGATGGTGATGGCGGCTTGAACCTGCGGCGCCGCGGCATACTGATTTCCGTTGGCGGTGCCGCCCGCCTGGTTGGCGTCAACCTTGATGGCGCCGGCGGCGACCGCGGTCAGCGTGGCGCCCGCGATGGTGGCGCATGCAGGACACGCCGAGCCGGCGTCGATGCTGAAGATGACCGGATTGCCGGATGCGCCGCCCTTGGCCGACAGCGTGATCTGCTGGCCTTCTTCGATGGAAGTGGGTGGGTTGAAGCCGGTGATGGTCTGCGGCAGAATCGCCGACGGCGTGGCCGTGCCGGACATGTTTACGGAGAGAGCCAGGACCGGGGTGGCGATATTGATGGTTGCCGTGCCGGTTTGGGGCCCAGTGGTGGGCGGGGTCGTGACTGGCGGAGCGAAGGTGGCCGTGAATTGGCAAGACGTTCCGGGAGGTCCGGACGATCCGCTGGAGCATCCGTTGCTCGTCGCCGGATCGAGGGTGAACATGGTGTTGGAAGGCTCGGTCACGTCCGGGGTTGCCAGAGTTGCAGTTTCGTTGCCGGCACTGATGAGGTAGACAGTTCCGGAGTTCGTCACGCCGTCCTGGACGGTGCCGAGGTTGATCGCGGCGGCGGTGCGCTGAATGGCATACGCCGCCTTGCCGCCCGCGCTGGCAACATACGCGTCGCCCTGCGAGTCTATCCACAGCGAGGACGCCTGCGGGGCCACTGTTTCGATGGGAACCGCCGCAGAGGTGGTCAAAGTCCCGCTCACATTGGGAATCCAGACGATAGTGCCCGTTCCGGCGTCCGCGACCAAGAGGCTGCCCGAGGCATCCACGGCGACGCCGGCGGCTTCGCTCACATTCGGAGGCGTGATGGCGGTGATGCCGCCGACACTGGCAAACTCGAGGACCTGGCTCAGGGTCGAGTCCGCAACATAGAGGTTGCTCGATGAGTCGACGGCGAGTCCCATGGGAGCCTTAAGGCCGTTCGCCGAGGTGGCAAGGGTAACACCGGACTGGCCGGTGAGCGGGTTCCAGAAAACCACCCGCTTGTTTGCGGTATCGGAGATGTACAGTGTGCCGTTCGGTCCCACGGCCAGGCCGGTCGCGCTGGAGAGCGCCGTGCCCCCGAACAGAGTGGTGGAGCTGACGACCGTTGCTTGCGTTCCTGCGGTAAATGCGCCTGTGGTGCCGGTATTGGGAATCTCCACGGCCTCCGGCACGCCATCATCGGCAACAAACAGGTCGCCATTGGCATCAAAGGCCAATGCATCAGGCGTGACAAACCCTGTGCCGACGGAGGTAAGGGTGCTCGACCCCGACGCGATCTCATACACCTTGCCTGCGCCGGAGTCGGCTATAAACAGGTCGCCTGCAGGATCGGCCACAACGGATGCCGGGCTGGTGAGTCCAGTGGTGACGGCGGTTATCACTCCCGGATCGACATTTCCAGCCGCACCCTGGCCCACGCCGGTAAGCGCCACATTTCCGCTGGCGCTGTTGGCGGAATCCACGATGGTCAACGCCGCGTTGCGCTCACCCACCGCGGTGGGCGTAAAGTTGGCGGTGACGGAAAACGCCGAGAACCCGGCTGCGGTCAGCGGCCCCGAGCTGAAGACGCCGTTCCCTCCGCCGAATGCGGTGGAGCAACTGGTGCCGGCAGCCGCAGTGAATTCGCTCGTCGATTTGCCAAACTCAGTGACGGAAAGCGCCAGCGTCGGAGGTGTAGTGCAAGAGGCTGCGCTGTCGAAGATCGTGGCCTTGACCGGCGTTGCCGCTGTGCCCACCGGCTCGGCGCCTAGCGGCACACTGCCCACGGGGATGAACGAAACAACGTCGCCTCCGTTATAGGGAATTCCATAGAGGTTGCCGTTGGAATCGAGCGCAACGCCCTTTCCACCCTGCGTGGAAAGCATATAGATGCCACTCGTATCAGGCCCGCCCGATTGCGTATTTGGAAAAGCAAAAATGCCGTCGCCGTTGACAGAGAAGTACACGGTGCCAGTGCCGGAAATTGCCAGGCCGCTGATGCCGTTGCCGTAGCCGGCCTTGTTGGTGTAGGACTCCAATACGGTCGGGGTAGAGGCATACGATCCCGAGGAGAGCGGGAGTTCGTTCAGGTTCGTCACTTTGCCGGTGCTGTTGTTGCCATCGACAAAGAAGAGATTGCCCCACGGATCGATGGCCAACGCGCCAATCGGATTCTTGTCGGCATAAATCAGCGTCGGCGTGGCGGAGGAGTTGGCGATGCAGGCAACATTGCACTCGAAGATCGCGTTGGGATTGGTGGCCGGAAGCGTGTTCGATTCGAAGAAGAAATTGCCCTGCGCATCGAAGACCATTCCCGCATAGCCGGAGTTCCCTCCCCCCGCCAGAGTGCCGCTCATGTAGGCCGAAACCGCGGGAGCAAAGAGGCAAGGCGCCGTATCCTGGTTGCCGCCCAGGCATTTGGCGGTCGGAGCCGTTGTGAAGCCAACGTAAGTGCCAGTCGCGGCGTTGTAGGGAATCTTGTAGACGTTCGGGTTGTAATTGCCGCCAAAATACAGATTGCCATAGCTGTCGAGCACAGCGTTCGAGGCGCCCACGCCGGACACTAACTTAGTGTCCGCCCCGGAGGGGGTGATCTGAAGAAAATTGGATGTATATCCGTCACCGATCAGGACGTCGCCGTTAAAGCCGATTACAAACGTTCCCCCCACGGGCTCCTGGGAGCCGTCCCAACCGCCGCCAGTGAGCGCTCCTAACTGTGTGGGCGTGCCGGAGACCACGATGGGCGCCTGCGCGTAGGCAGGCGCGCCAAGGCAAAGGGCCAGCAGCGCGAACAGGGCTACCCATGATCCCGCCGCAAAAGACCGCACTGGACTCGTCAATCTGTTCCAAGTCATTTGCATTCCTTCTTCCTCCGATCTGCTTCCATCCCCGAGCCGGAGAATCGGTGACGGTCCGGTTTGTCCCGTATCGTCCCTTGCCAACATCAAGTTTGCGTCACGTTCCGCATTAAGCATCGTCCTTAGGTTTTCAACAACTCCCAGCCGGAGGTCACAACCCGTATCCATCGGTTCAACATCGATTACCTGTTGAACCCTGCGCCTTTCGAGCTTTCATGCCTCGGGATGCTTTCGCGGTTTGAGACCCATTCTGGCTTGCCGTTCCGGTCAACGTCCCACTCCATCCCAGGCAAGACTCGGCGACGCAATCCCAACCAGCTTTCTGGGTACTTCTCCGGGAAAAGCCGGGCAAACACACGCAGGAAAAAGAATCCTGAAAAATCCGCCGGCGAACACCGGCGCCACTCCTCACGGAGAACGGGCACGTCGACTTATCCTCGGAACTCCGTGCGAATTATCACACAAATTTGATAACGGTAAACCGTACTCAACAGAATTTGCCGCTGTCAAGTGAAAAACGTTCGAGTAAAGCGAATTAGGCAGGCGCAGAAATCGGGCTCCGGGCGCTTAACGCCGGTTCGCCAGCGCACGGGGAGTTGATTTCCTCCTGTCGGAGATGCGCCCTGGGGAATGGCGGAACGAGGTTTGGGCGGGCCCGGCAGGACGGGCCGTATGGGCGCATTTGGCAATTACATGATACCGTTATCTGTGCCTCACAGGTCCGGGACAAACAGGGCTGCTGGGCAGATGGAGCAAGCCTGAGTCTCGGCCGCGTTTTGCCTGTCCGAGATCGAGCGAAAACAGAAACCGGACAAGGAAGTGGTGTTTCGAGTCGATGCCGCTTTCGCCCAGCCGGAGATTTTGGAAGCGCAGGAAAGCCGGGGCGTGAAGTATGCCATCCGCATCCCGGCCGATAAGAACCTGGAACGGGATGTGGCGGAACTGCCGCCGCGCCCGGTGGGGCGTTCCCGCCACAGACCGATGGTGTGGTACAAGAGCTTTCTTTACAAGGCTGCCAATGGGACGGCGGCACGGCGAGTCGTGGCGAAGGTTGAGCATCATGGCGGGGAGTTGTTCCCGTGAATCGGGTTCATCGCGACCCATCTGGAGACGCTGAGCCGGGCGGTGAAACGGTTCTACAATAAGCGGAGTACGGCCAGGCCTTGGTCTCTGGAAGCAATGCAAAAAGGATCGCGAGCGGAAACAAAAGGGGTATATTGGCTCGCCGCCGCAGGGCAAAGCGGAAATTCCGGGGAAATTCGGCCGGGACTGGGGAATGCAAGACCTGATGCCGAAATGGGAAAGGCGTTGGACGATGAGGATCAGGGGGCGGCAGCCGGCAATTTGGTTCGGTGTCCTGGCAAGCTTATGGATGGCGGCGTGCGGGGGCGGCGGAGGCGGGACCACAACTTCCAAAACCACGCCGACGGTGTCGGCATGGCCCACGGCGAGCGCCATCACTTACGGCCAGACACTGGCTTCGTCGACGCTGACCGGAGGCGCGGCGTCAGTGTCCGGCGCCTTCTCCTGGACGACGTCCACGACGGCCCCCGGTGCGGGGACGCCCAGCGAGGGCGTGACTTTCACGCCTGCGGACACGACCGACTACTACACGGTGGCGGGCTCCGTCGGCGTGGTGGTGAACCAGGCGACGCCGACGGTGTCGGCATGGCCCACGGCGGGCGCGATCGCTTACGGCCAGACGCTGGCTTCGTCGACACTGAGCGGCGGCACAGCATCGGTACCCGGCGCCTTCTCCTGGACGACGCCCGCTACGGCGCCCGCTACGGGGACGGCCAGCGAGGGCGTGACCTTCACCCCCACGGATGCCACTGACTACAACACGGCGGCGGGCTCCGTCAGCGTGACAGTGAACAAGGCTACGCCGACGGTCACTACATGGCCGGCGGCGAGCGCAATCACCTACGGCCAGACGCTTGCATCGTCCACGCTGACCGGGGGTGCGGCGTCGGTAGTCGGCACGTTTGCCTGGACTACGCCCACGATCGTGCCCAGTGGCGGGACGCCCAGCGAAAGCGTGACCTTCACGCCTTCGGACACGACCGACTACAACACCGTGACGGGCTCCGTCAGCGTAACGGTGAGCCCGGCCCTCCCAACCGTGACGGTGACTCCGGGCTCTTCGAGTATCACCGCCAACCAGAGCCTTTCAGTGACCGTGACCGTAAGCGGGGGTACGGGCAACCTGACGCCGACTGGTTCCGTGACACTCAGCGGCGGTGGCTATGCAACCCCCTCCGCTACCACTCTGACGAACGGAAGCGCTCAGATCACAATTCCCGCCAACTCGCTGACCACGGGAACCGATACGTTGACCGCGACCTACATTCCGGACGCGACCAGCAAAACAAGCTATACGAGCGCCAACGGAACGGGACCGGTGACGGTAAACGCCGTTGTCGCCTATACGCTGACGGTTGCTTCAGCCGCGCCGGCAAGCGGCATCTCGATTGTCGTCTCTCCCGCTGATAACAACGGAGCAAGCTCGGGAACAACTCCCTTCACGCGATCCTACTACTTTGGCACGCAGGTGACGCTGAGCGCTGCCCTCTCCGATAGCGGCTATTCCTTCGTCTCCTGGAGCGGATGCGCCTCGACAAGTGGGTCTGGCGGCTTCAACTGCAGTGTGACCGTCAACGCCAACACCACCGTGACAGCAAACTACAACCAGGCGGGAATTACGTCGATCAATGTAACGCCCAGCACCGCAACCATTGGCACGCAGCAGCAGTTCACGGCGACGGTGAACGGCACGGGCAGCTACAGCACCGGCGTGACCTGGTCGCTGACCTGTCCCTCTTGCGGCAGTTTGAGCCCCGGCACGCTGAGCGCGAGCGGCCTCTACACCACACCGTATCCGGCTCCGGCATCCGTAACAGTTACGGCCACCAGCACCATGACCGGGTTCACGAACGTGAGCGGCAGCGCGACTGTGACCTTGAATCCACCGGCAACGGCAACCGGCCCGGCGTTGGCCGTGGACGTGGGCACACCCGGCAATTCCAGCGAAAATCCGCATGCCATCAGCCCATACGTGTACGGAGTGAACGGGTATGTTCTGGATTCCGCCTCGGAGAAGATCGCCAACCCCGGGATCGTGCGCTGGGGCGGCGATGATACCTCGAGATACAACTACCAATTGAACATGACCAACTCCGCCAGCGACTACTACTTTGAGAACTTCCAGGGCGGAGGGGGCCAGTTTCCCAACGCTACCGGGAGCACGAACTTTACGCAGTTCGTACAATCCACGGACGCCGCCGGCGCAGCGGCGCTGGGCACGGTGCCGGTACTCGGGTGGGTGTCGAATAACACCCAGTATGCCTGCGGTTTTCCGGAATCGCAGTTCCCCGGCCAGCAGTCCTACAGCCCGTCCAATTGCGGCAACGGCGTCTACCCGGAGGGGACGAATGGCTGCGCGTCCTCAGGCGGCTGCGATCTGTATGGAAACAGCACGACCCAGGCAAACACCAGCATTGCGGAGCCTCCGCCAAGCATCACGACGGCGCCTGATCCGGCCACAACGGCCTGGGCAGATGGCACGTGGTCAGGCGCTTGGGTGAACTCCCTGGTGATGAATCCGAGCTACGGCAACGGCGCCAGCGGCAAAGGCGTCGCCGTTTGGGATCTGGACAACGAGCCGACCTGGTGGGACGCCGTGCACCGTGACGTGCATCCGGTCGCCTTCACCTACGACGAGGTAACCAACAACGGCCTCGGCACGGCTTTGGCCATCAAGACAGCCGATCCGACGGCCATGGTCAGCGGCCCGGTGATCGACTGGTGGTGGGCGTACTTCTATTCCAAGAAGGACGTTGAGAGCGGATGGGATTCGGGTTCGCCCTGCTATCAGCCATGGAGCAACCCGATCGACCGTAAGGCGCACGGCGGCGTGCCCATGATCGAGTACTACCTGCAGCAGTTCAACAGCTATTCGCAGAAATATGGCGTCCGGCTGCTCGATTTTGTCGACATCCATGGCTACTTTGCGCCTCAATATCCCCTCGGCAGCGGCAACTCGGTGGCGTTCACGACCGCAGGCGACACCCAGGAACAAATCGAGCGCATGAATTCGACGCGCGTCTTCTGGGATCCGGCGTACACCGATCCGGATACGGCCGACCAGCCGTATCCCCAGCCGAACTACATCACCGACTCGAATTACACTTCAAGCTGTTCGCCGCCGGCGCAGGCGCCGCAACTGATTCCCATGCTGCAGAAATGGGTGGCGAACGACTACCTCGGCACCAAGACAGCCATCGACGAGTACAACTTCGGCGGCTTGGAATCGATCAACGGCGCGGTGGTGCAGGCGGACATCCTGGGCATTTTTGGACGCCAGGGGCTGGACATGGGCGCGTTCTGGCCGACGACCAACTACAGCCAGCAGGGTCCGGGTAATTACGCCTTCGGCATGTACCGCAACTACGACGGGAACGATTCGACTTTTGGCGACACGTATCTGTATGCGACCAGTACGGCGTCCGGCGCCGATGCCGAGAACCAGCTTGCCGTTTACGGCGGGCAGAGGAGCTCCGACAAGGCCATCACCGTGATGGTGATCAACAAGACGTACGGCTCGCTGACTTCAACGATCAGCCTGGAGAACCTTTCCGCGGCGAGCGGTACGACGGCGCAGGTATACCAGTACAGCAACGCCAATCTGAATGCGATCGTCCCACAGGCGGGCGTAAGCGTGACGCCGCCCTCGGGAAGCGGGACGACGAGCACCATCAGCAATTACACCTTCCCGCCGCAATCCATCACCCTTTTTGTGGTGCCCGACTAAGGGTGATGCGGTGCTCCTGGACTAGTGTCCCGTCCCGCATAATCGTTTACGCAGAGTTTTTGAAAGGGCACGACTTTAGTCGTGCCGTAAAGGCTCAGAAATGAATACGGCTTTAGCCGCTGAGGGATGCCTTTCCGAGTGCAGAGTTGTAAAGATTACCAAGGGACAGCACACTAGGGTTTTGCACATTTATGCAGTGGCTTTGACCCATTCTGCAAGGGGTTGAAGGATTTTTCTCGTTCGTGCATCCAGTCCGGGGTCGCTGAAAATCTTTTCCTGCCAGGTAGCCTGGCGGAGATTACGCAGGAGATCTTCGCACGAAACCGATGTCTTGCGCGTGTACCAGGGCCGCTCGATGGCAGATTGTGGGGTGAGACGATGGCCGGATTGAGCGTGCCATAGCAGTACCAGGTCATAGATAGAAGATCAGGGGAGCGGTTTGCTGCGTGGCTTTGGAGACTCGGTTTTGCGGGTCTTCCAGGCCGAGGAACTGTTTCACGTCGCGGAAGCAGACCTCCAGTGGCCAGCGCAGAGCAAAGGTTTCGAGTATCTGTGGAGGTTTCAGGGTCCGGCCGGTAGAGAAGAAGCAATCGTCGCGGCGGCGGCCACTCACGATCACGGACCACAACGAAACGCAGCAGCCTTGACCCGGCGCTGTAATACCATAACGCGTCGACGGACTGATACCAAACCTTGACCTTATGCCATATAGGTACACGGTGGTTTTGATCGAGGAGCATTGTGGATCTTGCGCCATCTGAAGGGGGTTCGATAACCTCGCTCCTTTCTTGCGTCGCCGCCCGCGTCCGGCGGTCTGGAGCGGGGGCAACTGGTAGAGGGCGGCGTCGATGGTCATGCGGCTGATCAACTGGGTATTGACCGGCAGATGGCGATTGATTGAACCACCGGCATACAATCTTGTAACTTCAATTCAACACGCGATCTGCGTCACTTCTTGGGGTGTTATTCGCCGTTTCACATGGATGATCGCCACACGAACTGAACCGCGCTGTACTTTGAAGGCGCAGATTCCGAAGGCGCGGATTCCCTTGCTCATTCGCGAGTGGGGTAATCCATTTCAGCGTCCCCCCGGCCCGCGCCTGTTTCGCCACGAGTTGATTTGGCAGGCCCGGAGAGACCTCAGAAGGCAGGTATTGGCGCTGCTCCGCACACAGGGGGGCAGGTGACCACGATGGACTGGAAGGGAAACTCCTTCACCCTGGCGGGGACGTCCCGCCGACACACCTTGCGCTCGACGACGAACTGCTTGCGTTCCTGAATGCCGAATCTCATGGCAGAACCAGCAGAGGCGAAGAAGGACCGAAGGTCTACATGAGGACACCCTGCGAGTTCGCCTGGCTTCGAATCTTTGGGCTGCGGTGGCGCCGTACACGGTCATGCCGGCATCGCCCAAAAACCACCCCTCGGCCATCGAACGCGGGCTGAAGGAAACCCCGGCGCGACCTGGCCACTTCGGACGATCCAGCATGAATCCTGGCCTCCTGAAATTAACATCGGAGGAGGCGTTGGCTCGGAGGTCTTCCGACGTTTATCAGATTTGCGGGAAAGGAAGGCGCAGCGACCTGTCTTCTCCATCGAGCGCCTGCAACCACGCCCCAATGTTCTCCCGGAGAGGCGTGACCGCCATACCACCAAAGACTGACGGGAATGGATCGAGCCGCCGCAGTGCTGCCCTTAGCAGGGATGCAGCACCCGCAGGGTTTCCGCGCTGAAGATGGTAAAAAGCTGCTGTTATTTGAATCAAGGCCTGCAGAAACGTCTTCTCTGGTTCCTGAGACTTCAACCACACACTTTCCCAGTGCTCGTGAGCCAGGAAAAACTCCTGGTTTCGGTAGCATTTCAAGCCTTCCGCCAGAGCGGCGCAACTCCAGTCAAGTGACATGCTTCACTCATTATCCCTCATGATCGACCCTATCCGCCGCCGGCAGTGTATGCGGCGTCCTCCGCGACCTCTACTCCGAGGTCCCTGTCGGCATCAACCAGTGCTACCTCGGCTGCCATCGAACGCAGGCTGAAGGAGCCCGGTGCCACGACCCCGTTCCGGATTGCCAGGTGTATGGGAAATCGATCGAATGGCTGTTGACAGGGGGCGGCGGCGGAACCGCCCAGCGTCTGCTCACCTGGCACTGTCTGGGACCGGTCAAAGCAAGAATTTTCGTGAAAAAGGCTTGCGCGGAGTCGAGAGCACGGAGCATGATGTCTGCGTTGGCAGCCGCTGCAAGCGGCGAGGCGGATGATAGGTATCCATCGTTTCTGACCTTCGAAATCGCCTCTGTGTGCCGCTGTTCCCCTTGCTTTACTCGTTGCCTAAAGCCAAAACGCATCGGCACCGCCTCATGGCGAGAAAGTGAGGCAGATTACCCCGCAATCTGGAATGGGGTTGCACTGCGCCCAGCATCACCAGCCGGTTTTCCTGCGCACGAATTTCATTAAGTCCCCAGGCGGTTTCGAAATGAAACGCAGAGCCATATCCCTCATCTTGCTGCTTGGGTCAGGAGCCGTGTTCGCACAGTTCCCGCCGCAGATCAAGAATGTCGTCGTGATCTTCCAGGAGAATCGGACTCCCGACAACCTTTTCCACCTTTTAACCCCAGCCTGCCCGTTACCCGAAGGTGTAGACGCATTGGACGCTTGCATTCCCGCGCCGGTCACAACGAGCTGCTACGACATCTCCCCATGCGGCCTCTCGGATCAAAAGGGCACTCCCCCTGTCCCGGTCACCTTGAAAGCTGTGCCGTTGTCGGGCAGCGTTGATCCAGACCACTCGCACAACGGATTCAATAACATGTGCAATCCGGACCCGGTGACGTTGAAATGCCGAAACGATGGCGCCTGGAAAACCTCGTCTCCGGCGGGGTCTTCTTATGGCTATGTGGCCAA
>JBEKZJ010000094.1:0-18422 GCA_049509995.1 Occallatibacter sp.
CCGCGCTGGCCTACACGCTGATGGAAGCGCTGCGCCGGCTGGGGCTGAAGGGCACCGAGTGGGCCCAGGCGCAGGTGGATACCATCCGCCTCAAGCTGTTCAAGATCGGCGCCATCGTCAGGGTCAGCGTGCGCCGCATCCTCCTCGAACTCAGTTCAACATATCCCTAAAAAGACATCTTCGCGCACGCCTTCCATGCACTGCCATGCTGACAACCGCTCCGGCTGTCAGCAACCCAACTTGGCCACGCCCAGTCTTCAAAGGCGGGCGGAGCCATGCCCAAAATTCAGATCCAAGTAACTGACCGCACCCAACAACCACCCCAAACGCCCAAATCCAGAAAACAAATCCGGTCAACGCATCCATAACCTCACTGAAGCACTGCTTCGAGCAATTCCGCACAACACCCATGAGAAATTGCGGCTAGTTGCAACCTTGATTACAGAACTGGTGGGAAAATCCTCGATAGCAAACCTGGATAAAGTCTCGATAGCGCCGAAGTTGAAGGGCCGTGCCGAATTGAGACCCTTCAGCTTCCGGGTCGAGCGATCCTGGAAATCCCAAAGTCCGGCCGTCGAGACTCCGTTCGCCGCAAAAGGATGAATACTCATAGAACGAAAAAGCCCGGCAATCAGCCGGGCTTTTTCGTACGCCATATTTCAACCAGTGCTTAAAGTTTCTCGTAGAAGTCGCACACAGAGCATGAGATGTAGACGCCGCCAGGAACACCGCGCTCGCGGTCCTTCACGCGCTTGACGATGCGCGTCGGCTTGCTGCACTTGGGACAGTCGGTCGACTTCGTCGTGTCCATTACCTTCGTGCGGTGACCTGTTTTTGCAATCTTGGCCATTGGTCGGGTGTTTCTCCTTAGGGGGTTGTCTCTGCACACACGCACAAGTCTATGCACGCGGCTTCAACGGCGCGGTCCTCGACTCGTCTACTGGCCCGCCTCTTGCGCAAAAAGGTTGCCGGACAACGGACTTGCCCCGGAGGAAATGCCTGGAGGGAGCCGGACTCGCTGCTTCCAGTTTACATGAAGGCCGCCGCCATCGCTTCAGTTTGGCTGACTGGACCCCTGGGGCGGAGGCGGCTGCGGTTTGGCCGGGCCTGGCTGCGAGGCGTCTGCCGGCGCGGGCTGCACATTGGCCGGTGGCGAAGCATCCGGCTCCCCGTCCGGATTCGCTCCCGGCTGCGGGTCGGTCTTCGGCTTGGGGAACTGCACCGGCTTCATGACCCCGGCCTTGTAGGGGTCGTTGTCGCTGGGCAGCTTCTCGCCCGGATTGCGCAGGCTCGGCGGAGCGGCCGGGGCCTGCGTGTCGGGATTGCGCTCGGCGTCGCCCAGCTGCACGGTGCGCGTGTTGGGCGCGGCGGCCTCCAGCGGCGTGCCATCGGTGCGCATCAGTCCTTCCACCTCGTCCTTGGTGAAGATCACCGGCGTCTCGCCCATCTTGGCAACTTCCACCCGAATCACGCGATTCCCGTTGATGCGGACGAACTCCACATCCTTGGGCGGTTTGCCGTAGATCCACTCCTCAAACGGCATTTGTCCGTCCATCTCCCGCGACTTGCCGTCCGGCTGCCCTTTCGCAAAAAGCACCATGTCCGTGCTCATCCCTACCAGCACATGATGATTGAGAATCGCCTCTTTCAGCTTGGTTGGGAGCGTGTCTGTAAAGGCTTGGATGGGCGTCTTCACATCGAAAGAGATCAGCGGCGCCAGCAGCGCCTTCACCTCCGCCCCGGTCAGCTCGGGAACATGATTCTGGAAGGTGAGAGAGAGCCGCGCACCCACGGGCTCCGGGTCGTCTCCCTGCACCACCGGAGCGGTCACATCCGGCCCCACGCCGATTTGGACGTGGCGCAAAAAACGGTGCTTTCGATCCGGACCGCCATTCAGCTCAAAAACGATCCTGGAGTGCTCGATCTTGATGTCGGACAGCACCACCCGGTCACCGGGCTTGGCCGAAAGCCCCTCGCTGGTAACCATGGCGACGTAGCCTTCCCCCGCCGGCTCCAACTTCCCGTTGGCCGCCAGCGTCAGGCCCTTGTGGCCGCGCGGAAACGGACGCATGGCAAACCCCTGCTCCGATTCGAGCACCCGGATCAATTCCAGGCGAGTCTTGGCGTCGAGTTCCGACTTGGTAAGGGGAACGTGGGTTGGCGTGATCTGCTGATAGCGCCGGTCCACCGTGTTCACAGTGCTGCCCTCAGAACCGTTGGTCACCGTGCCGGTTTTCGTATTGACGGTGATCTGGGCCGCGGCTGTGCCGACAATCAACACGGCCGCAACGGCGCACGGCATCGCGATGCGCCGGAAATCGCTCTTGTGGCTGGTGTTTGTGGCCGCTGGCTGGGTTGGCCGTTTCTCCTGGGCCAGGAATAGCCGGATCATGGGAACCTCCCATGCATGCGAACAGCATTGAGCAAAAGATAGCCCCGTTTCAACAGAAAGGTCAAATTCTGTGCTGAAGCGGCTGCCGCTCGTTACACAGCCGCACCGGGGATTGATTCCCAGGTGCGGCCGCGCGCCCATGCAAGCTTTTTGGATCATGGCAGCGTGATTTGCTGGTGCAGCGGGAGATCCTGCGAGGAACCTCCGGCCATCACGGTGTAGTTGCCGGGAACCAGCTTCCAACCGTCGGAGGCTTCATCGAAGACGGTCAGACGATCGTGATCCACGGGAATAGAAACCTGCTTCGATTCGCCGGGAGCAAGCTCCACGCGGGTCCAGCCAATTAGCCGTTTCGGTGGCTCTCCTGCCGCATCCGGCAGCGATGCGTAGACCTCGGCGATCTCCGTTCCGGCACGTTTGCCCGTGTTGCGAACCGTGAAGGAAACGCTCACCGCGTCCCCGCTCTTCACAGTCAGCCCGAAATAGGCATAGCTGGTGTAAGAGAGGCCAAAACCGAAGGCGAACAGCGCCGGCTTCTTCTCCGCGTCATACCACTTGTAGCCTACCTTCAGCTTCTCGTCGTAGTAGATCTGGAAGGGCGGGAGCCCTTTGGCCATCGTGGCCGTGAAGCTGGAGATGTCCGTGCCCGGCGCTGGCCGGCTGGGCTGAGAGGTAGGCGGCGGCGTCACCAGCGTGGGATGGGGCAGATCGGCATCGCTCCTCGGGAAGGTAATGGCGAGTTTGCCGGTGGGATTCACCTGGCCGGTCAGGATGCCTGCCAGCGCCTCTGCGCCGCGGATGCCGGGATACCAGGCCTCGACGACCCCGGCGACCTTGTCGATCCAGGGCATGGTGGCCGGGCTTCCTGTTTCGAGCACCACAATCGTCTTGGGATTTGCGGCGGCGACGGTCTCAATCAGCTTGTCCTGATCCGCGCCAAGGTCGAGCGACTTGAGGTCCATCCCTTCCGACTCCCACTGGTACGCAAAGACGATGGCGACATTGGCCTGCCTGGCCGCGGCAGCGGCGGCATCAAGGTCTTCGCCGGAGACGAAGGAAACCTTGGCGGAAGGCAGTTTAGCCGTCAACGCACGCAGCGGCGAGCTGGGCAACCATATCTGACGCCTTGAGGCAGTCATGGGATTCGCCCCCGGCGCAAGCGGAGGAACCGCCGAGCCTCCCGGGGCGTCCACCTGCGCCGAACCGCCGCCGGTAAGCACGCCCACATCGGCATGGCCGCCAATCAGCACCACGGAGTGCAGGTTTGCCCCCTCGAGGGGAAGCACATTGTGCTCGTTCTTCAATAGGACAATGCTCTTCTCTGCAATGCTCTGCGCCAGCGCGTAGCCCTTCTCCACGTCAGGCACCTGCTTCACCACCGGGTGGTCGAACAGACCGGTGGCAAAGATGGTGCGCAGGATCCGATGTACGTGCTCGTTGAGTTCGTCCTGGGAGACTTCCCCGCTCTCCACCGCCTTTTGCAGCGTGTCGCCGAAGAAGTACTTACCCGGCTGCTCCTGGTCCAGCCCGGCGTGCGAGGCTTTGGCCGCGGAGTGCGTGCCGCCCCAGTCGGAGAGAACGAAGCCCTGGAAGTGGAAGTCCTTCTTGAGGACATCGGTCAGCAGGTAGCTGTTTTCGCAGGCAAAGTCGCCGTTCACGCGGTTGTAGGAGCACATGACGCCGCCGGCATCCGAGATGCCGAGAGCGATCTCAAAAGCCCGCAAATCGGTTTCGCGCATGGAGCGCTTATCGATGTTGGCGTTCACGGCGTTACGGCCGCTCTCCTGGTCGTTGATCGCATAGTGCTTCAGGTCGCCGATGATGTGCTCGGATTGCACCCCCTTGACGAAGTTGCCCACCAGCGTGCCGGCCAGCAGCGGATCTTCGCCCTGGTACTCGAAGGTGCGGCCGTTGCGCGGCTCACGCGGCAGGTTGACGCCTCCGCCGAGCGACATGCTGTAGCCTTCAGCCCGCAACTCACGGCCAATCAGGGCACCGTACTCATAGGCAGCCTGCGGATCCCAGGCCGAGGCCGCGGCCAGGTTGTTGGGCAGCGCCGTGGAATACCGTCCGGAGGCAGCGCCCCGCGTGACGCCATAGGCTGAATCCGCCATTTGAATCGCGGGAATCCCCAGGCGCGGAATGCCGACCGCCCAGCCGGCTCCGCCGTTGGACCCGGTCGGGCCTGCATTGGGGGAGAACCCACCCTGTCCGTGCAAAAGGGATATCTTCTCTTCCAGACTAAGTTCCTTGATGACCATGTCGGCGCGCGCATCGGGCGCCAGACTGGCGTCTGACCAGGCATAGTGCTTGGGCTGCGGCATGCTGGGAAACTGCGCAACCGAAAGTGGGACCGTTACAACAACTGCAGCCAGAACAAACGCGCAAGCAGCGCGGCTCCCGCTATTCGATAACATCATCACAGTAGTCCGCCTCTCTCAATGAGCCAAAACGGGTTGACCGCGCGGGCGGGCCTTCCATTGCAGGACGCTTGCGCCAATGTTCACCTGTCGATGAATAGGAGACGGGCAATCTGAGCGCAAAGTTCCTACGGTTTCAGCAAAACAAGCGTCAGTTGGATTGCTGAGTGGGATCAGCCTGGGATTGCTCCGGCCTGGCCGGTGGCGTGGCGGCCGGAAAAATCTGCACCAGCGTGGGAGCCGCTGGCTCGGCCGGCCCCATCGCCGCCTCATGCTGACGGCGGGCGGCCGCATCCAAATCCACCGGGATACCTCCCGGCACGATCACCGGCGCGTTGTACCGGAAGTCCAGATCCCGCGTGACCCGGTAGACCACAGGAAGCGCCGCCAGAAGAACCACAAACGCTACCCAACTGCCGTCCAGTCCGTACCCTCCGCCGGTAAGCCAGAAGGACCCCATGGGATCGCCCTGCACCACCGGCGAGTGGCTGTTGACACCGCTCACGGCGAGTCCAAAAAGCAGCGCCCGGCTTGCCTTCCAGCCGAAGTTAAGCCCCCAGCTGAGCCACAGGGCACGCGAGCGCAGATACGCCGTGGAGAGCACCAGACTCAGTGCTATTGAAACGGCGATACTGGCGTGGTTCGAACCCGGCACCAGCGCCTGCACAATGGCATAGAACGCCGCAAACCCCAGCACCGCCCCCATCGGCCCCACCGCGTGGGCAAACCGTTGAAATCCATAACCACGAAAGGCAATCTCCTCAGCCAGCGCAGCCAGTGCAAAGAATGCCGCATCGGCCACCAGCCAGCCCCAGGCTGAAGGCTGGAGGACGAGAACGATCGCAATCCCCCCAGACACCACCATTGGGAGCACGCAAACCACCGCTATCGACCATCCAACGGCCAGGCCCAAGCCGGCTTCGCCCACCCACCCCTTCCGTAGCGGCAATCCCTGTTCGCTCACCGGGTGAATCTGGCGGTCAAGCCAGGACCCGAACGCGGCGTAGCCCAGCAGCAGCAGGAAAACCAGCATGGCCTGCTCCACCAGCGGAGACCACTGCTCACTTGCCAGTCCTTGCGCCCCGTGATGGGCCAGCGACCGCGCCAGGAAAAAGTACAGCACCGCGGCGATGAACTGGACGTAGGCCCGAAACCGGCCGCCAACCGTCTCCGGTGTGCTCATGCACCTCTCCCAGCCGAGGCTCGACTTCCGCCCAGCGAGTATTCCGGGCCGCTCAACTTCTTCCCCTCACCGAATGCCTCAAGCCTTTTTGACAGCCGATGCGCCACCAGAGCTAACCTTCCGTGTAAAACTGCGCGATATGTTGAGAGGTTGAAAACAAGCGACATGCTAACGTATTTCCACTATCGTATCCATAAGTAGAGGGTGACCTGCTGCCGACCACCGATTACACCTGAGAAAGAGGAAGGGCATGGCGAACATAAAAGTCGGACTCCTCCGGCGGATCAAAGTGAGATCAGTTTATACCCCGGACCACCCGAAAGAGTTTCGGACACAGTGTAACCCTACCGAGTGGGAGCGCTACCGAGCGGGAGCGCGGTGTGCATGTCGAATACAACGATCCGTTTTTTGCCTCCGTCGGCCACGGGCGCAAATACGCGCTCAATATGACCTGCACGCCGCTGGAACGACTCCCTGAATTCGACTGCGTGGGGATCGTCACCGACAACTCCCAGTACGACTATGCCGGCATCGTGGAAATGACGAAACAGGTCGTAGACACTCGCAATGCCAGCATGGGCATTGCCGCCGTTTATATCGTGAGGTGCCGATCAATCGACATCGATGCCCCTGCCGGAACGGACCTCGCGTACTTGCGCTTCTTTACACTCCCGCCGTCACCGTACGGTTGTTGTGAGCTTGGCCTCAAGGTCTACCTTCAGCGGCCTGCCGGAAGTGCACCGACCTTCGATTCCTGCAGCTTATAGAGTAGCGATCTGTAACTGATCTTGAGCCATTTGGCCGTCTTCCGGCGACTCCAGCCATTCGCGTGCAGCACCTTCAGAATGATCTCTCTCTCCAAATCTCGCGTGGCTGCCCTGGTAATCTCCTTCAAAGAGATGGGGTTGGCCAGATCGATCTTGGGGATTATCCCGGCCGGTGCAGCCGGAGCCAGGTCCGCCACCAGGGTCTCTTCGCTGCCGATCAGGACGTAGCTGCGAATCATGTTTTCCAGTTGACGGATGTTTCCTGGCCAGTTGTATCGCTGCATCATGCTCGTAATTTCGCGCGAAAGGGGCTTCGGATTGAGACGATATGCTTTCGAATGCAGATCAAGAAAGTAGTCGATCAGGATAGGCAAATCCGCAGCCCTTTGACGCAACGGCGCCAGATCGATGGTCACAGCGTTGATGCGGAAGAAAAAGTCCAGCCGGAAGCTTCCATCCTCGATCTGTTGTCGGAGGTTTCCATTCGCTGCGCAGACAATCCGTGTATTGACTTTCCTGGACTCTTGCGCTCCTACGCGCATAAAGCTGCCATCCTGCAGCACTTGCAGCAACTTAGCCTGAACAGAAATATCCAGGCTGCCGACTTCATCGAGAAACAGGGTTCCCAGATGAGCAAGTTCCACGCGGCCGCGCTTGGTTGCATACGCCCCGGTGAACGCTCCCTTTTCATAGCCAAACAGCTCCGACTCGATCAGAGAGTTTGGAATCGCCGGGCAGGTAACCTTGACCCAGGGACACCTCGACCGATTGGAGCGCGCATGCAACAACTTCGCAACGATATCTTTGCCCGTCCCGCTCTCGCCCTGCAACAGAACCGGGACGGTCGTATCCGCAATCCGTTCCAGCTTCTCGCGAGCAACGGCCATCATGGATGATTGCCCGAAGATCAGATCCACCGGAGGGAGATTTCGAATATCGATAAATTCGGTTGCGCGTGCAAGAGGCATTCTGATCCAATCCAGAGGTAATGGTTTAGGTTCTCGTTGCAACTTTATGGCCATAATTAACGCTTAGTAGACGATGGAAATCACACAAAAGTAACCTATTTTTCGGTTATGAGGTAATCGCAAGCGGCTTGTGCGCGAGTTACGTAGAATAAATTACTTTGGATTATGTAAAATTTTGCACAAATGGAGAATTTTTTCCACTTAGTGGTGCTAAGATCATTTTCAAACGGCATCAGGCTTACATTCCCGCCGACCCCCCCAGGTCAGATGCCCCCCAGTCTTTGTCGACAGTCCGCCGCAAACCACCAAGCGGATTGTTTAAGCTTCTCAGTCCTGTTGCCAAGCGCAAGGGACGGAACTCGTAATGGGTTGTTTTGGAAAGAGCAGGAGTAACAGGGATGGCAAGTACGCAATGGGGAGGTTCAATGAAGACTCAGGGCAAGCGCAGCCCGCACATCGTCGTTCTTGACGCTGATCCGGCAATCCTGGATTACGTTCACCGTATTCTCGCGGACCGCTTCAGCGTGGGGCTGTTTACCGAGGCCGCGGAACTTAATCGGAGTTTGAGAGAATCTCCTACGCCTGATCTGCTCCTGATGGACTGGCACATTGCCGAAAACGAAACCGAGGAGAACGCGCTCGGCCTGCTCGCAAAAATTCGCGCCTCCAAGCCGTCGCTTCCGATCATCATGCTCGCTTGTTCAGCCGAGTTGAAGGAAGTCGTGGTGGCCACGCGCATGGGCGCCGCCGACGTGATCCTCAAGCCTTTTAGAAAGAGCGACATCGACCTTGCCGTGCAGCAGTGCCTCAAAGAATCGGGCAAGCCTCCGGCCGACCCCGACATCCAGGGAATCCCCCTTGATGAGAACACATCCTTTGTCAGATCCAGCAAGCGCATGCGAGAGATTGAGTCCCAGTGTGCGCTTGTTGCGCGCGCCGACATCCCTGTCCTTATCCTCGGAGAGAGCGGCACCGGCAAGGAAGTCGCGGCCATGTTGATCCACAAGATGTCGGCTCGCAACCAGCGCTGCTTCTTGAAGGTAAATTGCGCAGCGATGCCTGCCGATCTGCTCGAAAGCGAACTCTTCGGTTATGAGCAAGGCGCCTTTACCGGTGCGGTCAAATCCAAGCCCGGGAAGTTTGAGATTTGCAATAACGGCACAATCTTATTGGACGAGATTGGCGAGATGCCGTCTGCTTTGCAGGCCAAGCTCTTACAGGTTCTTCAGGATGGCAGCTTTTCACGCCTAGGCGGCAGGTCCAGCGTCAAAGTCGATGTGCGCGTGATTGCCGCAACAAACATCGACATCAAAGCGGCCATTGCGCAAAGGACATTCCGAGAGGACCTCTACTACCGTCTGAATGGATTTACCTTGAGGATGCCTCCGCTGCGCGAGCGCACTGAGGAGATCCCGATCCTGGCCCAGCACTTCATGTGCAAGGCGGCCGCGCAGTACGAGTGCGATCCCTTGCCGATTTCTCCTGCGCTCATGCAGGCTCTGACCAGTCACGTGTGGCCTGGCAATCTTCGTGAATTGGAGAATACGATCAAGCGTTACCTCGTCTTGGGCGACGAACAGGCCATCATCGACGAACTGTGTCCTCTGCAAAGTACGGCATCGTTCGCATTGAGCGCGGAAGACTTTGGCGGCAGCGCAAATCTAAAGCACCTGGTACGAAATCTGAAGGGTAGCGCGGAATCTGCCGCAATCGCACAGTCGTTGGAGGGTACTGGATGGAACCGCAAGGCGGCGGCAAACGACCTGCAGATCAGCTACAAGGCCCTGTTATACAAGATCAAACAGTACAATCTCAGTCCGCCGCAAAAGCGGCAAGTTTCGATGGGGCAAGCAGCCGGTTTTGATCAGGCTCAAAGTGCATGACCCTGCTTGCGGATGGCCGTTATTCCTCCAGGTCGTGACCGGGAGGATCAAAGGCTCCCTGGAATCCCCGGCCTGGGCCACAACGGAAGAGTTGACGGGCAACGCTCCCGACAATTCACCTTAGGTGGACCTCCTTGGTCTGCATTTGGGAGGCTCACGCCCCATCCGCCTCTTTCTTTTGACCCTGACGTCTGCATACTTGGTACTACGAGGGTTGTTACCAACTTGGTACTGATCTAGCACGAAACTGGGATAGCCCCCATTTGGAGCCACCCTGTATCATGAGGGTCCGTGGCCGCTTCTCCATCAAGGCCCCTTGCCTGCACACAGGGAGAGTTCACCCAGTCATGATCGAGACTATTTCGCCCAGGCCGGAAAAGGTTGTGATCCAGTTCGGAACCAAGACGATCAAGGGTTACTTGGAATCCCCGGCTTGGAACACAATAGAAGAGCTGCTCAGCAACGCTCCCCCCAGCTCCCCTGAGGCCTTCCGTGTTCGCCATCTCGAATCGGATCTTGTGGAGGAGATCTCAGTCAAGGACGTCAAGGCCGTCTTCTATGTAAACAGCTTCGATGGGGACTCGGATCACAATCATCTGAATTTTCATACCCGGGCGCCCATCGTCCTTGGCATATGGATGCGTTTCCAATTCCTCGATGGCGAAGTCATGGAGGGAATCGTGTACAACTCCATTCGCTATCTGGTTGACCCGGGATTCTTCCTTCTGCCGACCGACCCCAGCAGCAACAACAAGCTCGTTTACGTGGTGAAGAGCTGGCTCGTTGACCATCGGGTCCTCGGATTACGCAAACTCTAAGCCCTGGTCACAGCTTCCCTGAGAATCGAATAATCTAGAATCTCCGCGGCTATCGCTGTCAAATTATTCGCGGTTTTCTCCGTGCGGGCCGTCCGCCCCCGGCATCGAATCTGGCAACAGGTTGAGAGTGTAATCTCCGGTGGCAATTCGACCACAAACTCAAAATCCCGGTCGATCAGTGTGGGGTCGTCCAGGACCAGATAGAGATACACTCCCCGGTTGCTCAGGTCCCGGGTATAGGCCGGAATCTCACGGTCTCCGATGAATAAGGTGACGGGCGCATTGATGCGAAAGCGTTGGCTAACCCGCCGCTCGTTCGCCGTTGCCGGATTTTGACTTATGCACGCCATTTCAAAATGCCATCGTCTGCCCTGGAGAGTGACCCGTGGCACACTTGCTCAATCTGCGAAGTCTGGGCGGCCTTCCGAGTCGTTGCGCGGCGTACCGTCGGTGCTTACCAGCTCAGCTCCGGCTGTTTGGTACTTAATTACTATTGCAATCTCATTGCCGAACGATTTCACAAAAACCTTGAGACAATGGGCTCCCCAGGATGCGAACGTGCAGTTTTATGCACAGTATGTGGGTAGAAATTGGCCACTTCGGTATGCATGGCTTCATTGCAACATATTCCCTTCCCGCATGTCGCGATCGAACTGTGGACCGAGATGAAGCCCAATTGGTTGCGGCGGCATCTGCACCTGGCCCACTGTATCCCCTCGTGGGACGCCTTTGGGCGAATTGTCGGGTTTATCGATTCCGAGCCAGTTCGAAGCCGCTTGCGCCGGTAGCGTGAGTGGCCGGAACAAAAACGGGGTCACGGAGGGGTAGAAAGCAAGGAACGCTTCCCACTTTTCCATGACCCCGGATGTGGCGGATCATATCGATTGCCGGCCGCGCTGTTCTAACAATTCAACTTTTCCAAAATCCCGGGCAGGCCACTTCCGTTTATGCAAATCTTCGCATAAGCGAAGGAACTATCTTTTCGTCGGCTCCGATTCGGGAGCAGAACGCGCTGCCGCGCTCTATTCCCTGGTTGGAGCGGCCAAGCTGAATGGCATGGACCCGGAAGCGTACCTGCGCCATGTGTTGGAGCGCATCGCCGATCACCCCATCACGCGCATCAAGGAGCTGCTGCCATCGAACGTCGCAACAGAAATACCTCTTCCAATCGACCGGGCAGAATAAATGAGACAGCCGCTGACGTTTCGTCCCTCCCCCACATTGCTACGCTGATCGATCACGGCCAGATCGCAGAGGGCACCCGGCATCTGCCCGGCAGGGATCAGAACCGGCGGGCGTTAGAGGACCTGGAGTGCGGGGGTTGGTCTGGGGACAGGTGTCCGCGCTTTTCGAGGTCGCAGACGCGGCAGGCAAGACATGGGCGCGCAGCGACACGCGCTGCTTGCGGTGCTCCGATGTAAGCAGACATTGGCCTTAGCCGCTTCTAGGATGATGCGTAGTGAAGGTGCGAGACGGTAGTTATAAAGGCCGGTCCAGCTTCCAGCAAGGCTCCCAGAAGGCTGCGTAATCCATGCCCACGAATGAGACTCTGCAAGAAGCCAAGAAGCTCCGCAAAGTGGCTGACAGTCTGGACAAGCTGGCCAACACTACAACAGCCGCCACGGCCAGACAACTGCGGCAACCAGTTATGCACCCGCGTCTCGGCCGAAGGGACAAGCTCAAGACTGGGGCCAGAGCGCATGAGCGTGATTTGGACCCGTTGCCTGAGGAAGATCCCAGAAATGATCCGCATATGAGCTTGCTAGCTCAGACGTCCTGAGATGGTAATCGATATGCTGATTACCAGTAGGGGAAAAACCTTCCAAGCAAGGGCCATTTGTTGCTTTCTCGAGGGTAATCCGGCAGTGTTGAATTTGCGTCTCACATTCCTAAGTAAAAGATTCATTTAGGTTTGACCTTGGTAACACGAAAGTTGCACGAGGGTAACTCTGAACGGTTACCTAAAATTCGAGGGCCTATGCTAGGCTAGGCCTACCTCCCCAAAAAGAGAGATGGGCCCCAAAAAAGGCTCAATCGTGAAAGCGTTCGCCAAGGTGAAGTAATGAACAAGATTCTGGTTCACTCTCAATCGGGATACGAATTTGCACCAAATGATGCGTTCTCTTACAGCAGCCCATCGCGACCAGATCAACCTCGCGCGCACGGTTACGCTCAAATCTGCTGGCGCAAGTGCATTCTTTTACTGTTGTTCTGCTGCTTGCCCGTCGCCCTGATCGGCCAAGGCACGCTCACGTCTCCCACACAGGGAAGCGTGCTTGCAGGCTCCAGCGCGACCCTTATGTGGACGCCCGGCACCGGCGTCACGGAGTACCAACTGTGGCTGGGCACCACCGGAGTGGGCTCGCAAAACCTCTATGACTCGGGTGCAACAAAGGCTACCACTGTGACCGTGAGCGGTCTGCCGACCAACGGGGTGACCGTGTACGCCCGGCTTTGGTCGGAAATCAGCGGAGCCTGGCAGTCTGCCGACTCGACCTACACCGAAGCGGGCACACCAGTGCTTCCGGTGCTCACCACTCCCACACCGGGAAGTGTACTGTCAGGTTCCAGCGTGGCCTTCACGTGGTCGGCCGGGGCCGGGCCCGTGGCGTATCAACTCTATCTGGGCACCACCGGAGCGGGCTCGCACAACCTCTATGAATCGGGTTCAACGAAGGCCACCACTGTGACCGTGAGCGGTCTGCCAACATACGGGGCGATCATGTACGCCCGGCTTTGGTGGGAAATCGACGCTGCCTGGAAGTCTGCCGACTACACCTACACCGAATCGGGCGCACCGGTGCCTCCGGTGCTCACCACTCCCGCACCGGGCAGCGTTCTGTCAGGTTCCAGCGTGGCGTTCACGTGGACGACCGGGGGCGGGCCCGCGGCGTATCAGCTCTACCTGGGCACCACTGGCGTGGGCTCGCACAACCTCTATGAATCGGGTTCAACGAAGGCCACCACTGTGACCGTGAGCGGTCTACCAACCAACGGGGTGACGGTGTTCGCGCGGCTCTGGTGGGAGATCGACGCCGCCTGGAAGTCTGCCGACTACACCTACACCGAAGCGGGCACACCGGTGCTTCCGGTGCTCACGACTCCCGCGCCGGGCAGTGTGCTGTCAGGTCCCAGCGTGACCTTCACGTGGTCGGCCGGGGCCGGGCCCGCAGCCTACCAACTGTGGCTGGGCACCACCGGAGTGGGCTCGCAAAACCTCTATGACTCGGGTTCAACGACGGGTACCACTGAGACCGTGAGCGCTCCGCCGACCAACGGGGTGAAGGTGTACGCCCGGCTCTGGTGGGAAATCGACGGAGCCTGGAAGTCTGCCGACTACACCTACACCGAATCGGGCCAACCGGCGGCGCTGAGCGCGCTCTCCTGCAGCACCGGGTCCATGACGGGCTCGGGGACGGATTCCTGCACGGTGACGCTGAGCGCGGCAGCACCGAGCGGCGGCCTGAGCGTCAGCGTGTCGAGCAGCAACGCGGCGGTCACGGTTCCGGCCACGGTGACCGTGCCGGCGAATGCCACCAGCACCGGATTCACGGCGACGGTGTCGTCGGTGGCGACGGCACAGACGGTGACCCTGACGGCAAGCGCGGGCAGCGTTTCCAAGACCTTTGCCCTGCAGTTGAATGTAGAGGCGCCAGCGATCACGAGCGCGGCTTCAGCGAGCGGGATGGTGGGAAGCGGTTTCTCGTATCAGACCACGGCGACGAATACGCCGACCAGTTATGGAGCGACGGGATTGCCGGCGGGGATGAAGGTGAGCAGCGGGACAGGTTTGATCACGGGGACGCCTACGGCGGCGGGAACGTCGACCCTGACGCTGAGCGCGACCAACAGCGGCGGAACAGGGAACGCCACCCTGACGCTCGCCATCGCAGCGGCAACGCCGACCATTACATGGGCGGCTCCGGCGGCCATCACCTACGGAACCGCTCTGAGCAGCACTCAGCTCGACGCTTCTTCGACGGTGGCCGGTACCTTCAGTTACTCGCCGGCAGCAGGCACAGTGTTGACGGCCGGCAGTCACACGATCACGGCTACCTTCACACCGACCGATTCCACCGATTACGCAACGGCCACGAGCTCCGTTTCAATCACGGTGAATGCGGCAACGCCGGCCATCACATGGGCGGCTCCGGCGGCCATCCCCTACGGAACCGCTCTGAGCAGCACTCAGCTTGACGCCAGTTCAACGATCCCGGGAACGTTTGTATATTCACCCGCCGCAGGTACCGTCTTGGCTGTAGGATCACAGACCTTGTCGGTTACCTTCACGCCAACCGACACCACCGACTACACCACGGCAACTCAGACGGTGATCTTGACGGTTAACTCAACCTCCTCTTTTGTGCAGGAAGCAGCCAGTACGACTTCCGGAAGCACCAACTCTTTGACCCTTTCCTTCCCTGCGAACACCTTCGCGGGCGACCTCATTTTGGTTGGATCTGATTTCAGCGCGAGCACCACGCCATCGTCCGTCACCGATTCCCAAGGCAACACCTTCACCCCGGTTGGAACCCAATTGACCTCTCCCGCTGGCGCCCAGAGCGTGGTCTATTACGCCAAGAACATCAAAGGTGGCGCCGACACGGTGACGGTCACCATTTCGGCGAACGCCACCTTCATTGAGCTTTATCTTACCGAATACTCCGGCGTAGATCAGACAAATCCCATCGACGCCCAGGCGGGGGCCTCAGGCAGCGCTGGTCCGGTCTCGAGCGGCAACGTCACGACGAATTTTGTCGGTGACGTGATCTACGGCTACTGCATGGCCGACTGGGCTTGTACAGCGGGCTCGGGGTTCGCGGCCCGGTCGATATTCGACGACAACCTTATTGAAGATCAGACCGCCAGCAAACCGGGCAGTTATGCCGCAACCGGTTCCGCGACCAACGGTTGGACGATGCAGGTGGTGGCGCTCAAACCGGCTTCGTCCTTATTAGTGGTGGCGCCCGCGATCACGAGCGCGACTTCGGCGAGCGGAACGGTAGGAAGCGCCTTCTCCTATCAGATCACGGCGACGAATACGCCGGTCAGCTATGGAGCGACCGGATTGGCGGCGGGGCTGACGATAAACAGCGGGACGGGTTTGATCTCGGGGACGCCCACGACGGCTGGAACGTCAATCGCGACGCTGAGCGCAACGAACAGCGCTGGAACAGGCAACGCAACGCTGACGTTCACCATCGCCGTGCCAGTGCCGGGGATCACAAGCGCGACGACGGCGAGCGCGACGGTGGGGAGCGCGTTCTCGTATCAGATTACGGCCAGCAACACGCCCAGCAGTTACGGAGCGACAAGCTTGCCCACCGGGCTCACGGTGAATACCTCTTCGGGATTGATCTCGGGGACGCCTACGGCGGCCGGAACGTCAACCGTGACGCTGAGCGCAACCAACGGCGCTGGTACAGGCAGCGCCACTTTGACGCTCACCATCGCAGCGGCGGGACCGACGCTGAGCATCAACGCGACCAGCGTAGGATTCGGCAATGTGGTGTTGAATACGCCAGCGACGCAGTCTGTGACCTTGACATCCACGGGCACTGCGGCTGTAACGGTCAACTCGGCAGTGCTGACAGCGCTGACGGGTACGGGCTTCACGTTCTCGGGGCCCACGTTCCCGGTCACGCTGACTCCGACCCAGGTGGCGACGCTCGAACTGCAATTCGATCCGACGGCCACAGGGGCGGCCACGGCTCAGCTGACCATCACCAGCACCTCTTCAACCAACGGCACGGTGGTGATCCCCCTGACCGGTACAGGCACAGCGTCCTCATATGATGTCGACCTGAGTTGGGATGCGCCCAGTAGCTCTACGGATCCGGTAGCAGGCTATAACGTCTACAGATCACCGAGTGGCAGCTCCACGTATCAACTCTTGAATTTGTCGGTCGATACCCAAACGACCTACGTTGATAGCACAGTCGAGACCGGGCTGACTTACGATTACATCGTAGAAAGCGTCGACTCTTCCGGGAATGAAAGCACCCCGACCAGCCCCATCGTCGTGACAATCCCCTGATATGAGGTGACCCTGTCAACCGCTGCAAATCTTTGCCGGATGCTTTTGACGATTCGAGGACAGGACTAGCAGGAGTCGGGGCAGGTATGCGCGAAGGTTGGTCAGACTGACATTTAATCTCCTGCCGCCTCGGCGTTCACCGGGTTCGGTTCCGATTTCAATGGCCAATTTTCTCCCCTCCGGAGGATCCAGAGCAAAGCGAAGATGCCGATCAGAACGATCACGAAGAAAACGATCCCTCCCTGGTGATGTAGTTTTCCTGTTAGATACCCGGGATCGACTCGAGTTCCAAGCATCGCAATCGTGAAGATGCGCAAGCCATTCTTGGCAACTGACAGGGGAACTGCGAGACCAATTACCAATGCCTTTCGCCATGGCGAGCGCAGGAGTAGCTGAGCCAATACCATGGTCGTCACCAGCAACATTGAGCTGGACCGGATACTGCTGCACTCGTGAGCGACCTGGAGCGTCAGGCCAGGGATGATTAGCAGAACGCCATCCTGAGCCACAGGAACACCGAATGCTGCGAAAAGCACATGCGCCGACCAAGTAGACCCTAGCTGCAACAGAGCAATGATCGGGTTTAAGAAGAGCTGTGGAACTGGGACTAAACCCAACAGGAAACACAGGGGAAATAAAACCAATCGCGAAGCTCGAGAGCCAAAGCAGAGTACAAAAGCACCAATCCACGACAACACGAGCGCAAACATCCTCATCGAGAGCTGCACATCGGAAGGTAGCGAAGCTGACCAGCCAAGCGCGGAGCAAGCGATCAAAACCGCGATCGCCAAAAGAACGGAACCAGCACGAACATTCAGGGTGACCATCGTCCGCAGAGGTCGCCACTCCAGAAAGATTAGAGCTGCACTGATGGGAAGAATCAGAAGTATGTGCGTGTATTCATCGTAACGTAACGACAGCGCGAATGTGTCGACCAGGGGACGCCACCCGACAAGCAAGGAAACTGCCCACAAAAGGGCGAAGCCTACTTGATGTTGTGCCAACCTGGTCATGGATTCTTGCGCTCGCAAACCAACGTCAGATGGATTTTACACGACGTTGCTGCATTCGCGTGGCAAGCATCCTTTGTCACTTCGCCTCACCGAGTAGCAGTTCACCTTGCGGCGTATCGGCCGGTTCGTAGGCAAGTTGGCCATCCACCGCCTTCGCAAATGCCAGTACGGCACGGTCGGCGCCTTCCCCTACAATTTGCCATGATTCGCCATCCTTGACAATGGACATGCGGCTTCGCGCTCGCCACCAACTGTCGATCTCGTTAGGGAGTGCGAACCAGACGGCTTCCCGCCCGCACAATTCGCTCAACAGGCCGAGCAAATCTTTATAGACCACCTGTGTCTCGGACTCGATAATGTAGTCGGGATGAACAATGAAGCTCGCCAAACCGTTCTTGGCGAGAATCATTTCGAGCTGGACCCTCCACAAGTCGATCGAATGCTCGTTCAGGACGTGAAACAGTGAATAATCCTGGATGGTAGTAAGCGGCAGTTCGAGGATGTCACCGATAAAGTAAGGCATGACCGTGCAGCAGCCGCCGCGTTGTGGGTCAAGATTGGCGACATTCGGCATCGACATGTCGAAAGAGAAATCAAGATCCTCGTACCATTCCGGCTTGCGATAAAGCACCGCCGATCGAAAGCCTTTTGCCCCGTACTCCCGGCCATAGCGATTGATCAGCGCAGCGCGGCGCCGGAACTCTTCTCGCTCATCAAACAGCCGGCCATCGTGGTTCAGGTCCTGAACGCCCACTTCACTCCCACGATCCCGCAATCGGCTCAGAAATTCCGGCGTGACCTGGTATCGCCCTTCTGGGACGATCTGATAGGACGCCTTGATTCCAAAAGAGTCATCGATGTCAAGCAATTGCGCACAGAAGTTGCGTCCTGCAACGGCTTCAACATCGTGTGTCATCGAGACGCAACCGCGAGCGCCATCA
>JBEKZJ010000095.1:0-18295 GCA_049509995.1 Occallatibacter sp.
CGGAGTTCCGACCGGGCGATTTGCCATTAATCCGTATAACGGCCAGCGCGTGCCCATCTGGGTGGCCAACTATATCCTGGCCGACTATGGAACCGGCGCCATCATGAGCGTTCCGGGGCACGATGAGCGGGACTTTGAGTTCGCAACAAAATACGGCCTGCCCATTGTCGAAGTGATCCGGCCGGTCCAGGAGATCGAGGGCGCGGAGCGCCTGCCCTTTACCTCGGAAGACGGTGTGCTCGTCAACTCCGGCGAATACGACGGGCTGAGCTGCACGGAAGCTCAGAAGCAACTCCAGGAGATTGCAGAGCGCGGTGCATTCGGCGCAGGAAAGGTCACCTTCCGGCTGAAGGACTGGGGTGTGAGCCGGCAGCGCTACTGGGGCACGCCGATCCCCATGATTCACTGTGAGCGGGACGGGCTGGTGCAGGTGCCGGACGACCAGTTGCCGGTGTTGCTGCCCGCGCAGATTGAGATCACGCAGCAGGGCGGCTCGCCGCTGGGCCGTGTGCCGGAGTTTGTGAACACAACCTGTCCCAGGTGCGGCGGACCGGCCCGGCGCGAGACCGACACCATGGACACATTTGTCGATTCCAGCTGGTACTTCTACCGTTACACCGACGCCAGGAACGCGAATGCGCCGTTCGATCCCAAAATCGCGCAGTACTGGTTTCCCATCGACCAGTACATCGGCGGCGTGGAGCACGCGATTCTGCACCTGATCTACTCGCGCTTCTGGACCATGGTCATGCGCGATTTGGGGCTGATCGTGAACGACGAGCCAGTGCGGCGGCTGTTCGCGCAGGGCATGGTCATCAAGGACGGAGCCAAGATGTCCAAGTCGAAGGGCAACGTGGTTTCGCCCGACGACATGGTTGCCCGCCACGGCGCCGACGCCGCGCGCATGTACTCCTTGTTTGCCGCTCCGCCGGACCGCGATCTGGACTGGCAGGAGGATGGCGTGGCCGGGGTGAGCCGCTTTTTGGGCCGCGTCTGGCGGCTGGCTGTGAAGTATGCGCCGGTGGCGCGTGCAGGGCGCGGCCAGCAGCCCACCCGGCAGACTGGCGCGCCCAGCGGCACATCGCTCCGGCTGCTGCGCAAGCTGCACCAGACCATCGCCAAGATCACGCTGGACTTTGAGGGTCGCTGGCACTTCAACACTTGCGTGGCGGCCATCATGGAGCTGGTGAACGATATTCAAGCCGCGGACGCGCAACTGGCGGCTGGCGAGGTCGGCGCGCCGGTGGTGCGCGAGCTGCTGCGTTCGCTGGTGCTGCTGCTGGCGCCTTTTGCTCCGTATCTTGCGGCGGAACTGTGGGAGGAGCTGGGCGAAGCCCAGGGTGAATATCGCTCGGTGCTGCGCGCTCCCTGGCCCCCGAGCGACCCCGTGCTGGCGAAGGAAGATGAGTTGGAGATTCCCGTGCAGATCAACGGCAAGCTGGTAACCGTGGTGCGAGTGGCCGCCGACGCCGGGCCCGAGGCCATTGAGGCGGCGGCGCTGGCCGACGGAAAGGTGCAGTCGCGCACGGCGGGCAAGACCGTGGTCAAAGTGATTGTGGTGCCGGGCAAGCTGGTGAACCTGGTGGTGAAATAGAATAGGAGCGCAATGCACGCCAAGATTCCCTGCGGCATGCCCGTAGGAGGAGTCGTGAAGAAGATCAATGTTGGAAAGCGCCAGTTTGTCCAGGCAGTAGTGGCGTCGCTATTTATCAACATCGTTATGATTATTTTGCCAATCGCGGCAGTTGGTCCCAGGACCAGCCTTATCTTTGTGAAAATAAGCGATGCGATTGCGGCTCCCCCTGGGATATTTGTAAACATATTTGCGCCAAAAGAACACTCTGCTATTGCATTTATGCTCGCAGCGTCCGAATCTTTCGTCTTCTCCATACTGTTCTACACTGCTATTTTGTGGTTGATTCTAGAGTGCGTATCTCAGATCGCGATTCATTTCAATAAGAACGAATGAGGAGTCGTAGTTTTTCTCGCAAGAGCCGGAAACCACGAACCTCAACCCGCTTTGTTTGATGAGGAGTTTCATGGCTCAGCCCCTGCGCGGAACCCAGTCGCTGGTCGGCCAGATGGGCTGGGTCTTCGCGCGGCCTTCGCTCACCGCAATCGAGGTAGCATGGCGCTGGCTCTTCGGCGTGCCCTTCTTCTTTGTCTGCTGGATGCAATCCCAGAAAATTCTCGCCGTGCTGCCGCCGGAGTCCGCGGGACTCAATGCGATCGACCCGCAAAACCCCTGGGTGGCCGCGGTGCAGCTTGCCAACGCATGGGCGCTTTACCAACCGCACGTAATTGCGGTACTGCGCTGGCTGGCTCCGGTGGCCGCGCTGGCCTGGGTGGTTGTCTCCGGATTGGGCCGCGGCCTGGTTTTGAAGCGGCTTAATTCAGGTCTTGCCCCGCGGCTGCCCTTCCGGCTCCATGGTCTTCGGATTTTGGAGATGATCGCGTTGCAGGCCGCATGGCTGGCCCTTCTGGGCGCAACCTGCTGGGGATGGTTCCGCTCCATCGAGTGGGTGGCGGCCACGCACATCACCGCTGCCGGCGAGCCGGACCTCGTGGGCTACTCGTTCTGGGCGATCTTTCTTTCGCTGGGATTTTTCACGGCATGGGCGCTGGTGAGCTGGGCGCTCCTCATCGCTCCGCTGGTGATGCTGCTGGAAGACTGCAATCCGGCTCAGGCATTGGCGCGCAGTCTGCGGCTGGGAAAGGCGTTCACCGGCAAGCTGGTCGAGATCAACCTGGTGATGGGCATCGTGAACCTGGCGCTCATCGTGCTGGCCATGGTGCTGTCCGCCGCGCCCCTGCCCTTCAGCGATCAACTCGGCCCCGACGCCATGCACGGGATAATTGCCGTGGCCACGATCTTCTACTTTGTGGCCAGCGACTACTTCCAGGTGGTGCGGCTGAAGGGGTTTCAAGAGTTCTGGAAGATGTTCCGAGGGCAGCAGGCCGGCGAGCCGGCAAGTTAGCCGTATTTCTCGTTTTAGTGGCGACTCGGCCTCTTTATCCGGATCCATCTCCCGGCGCACATGCTCTCAATGAGTGGTGGACCGCGGCTCTCAGAAAACCTTCATGCGAATGATCAGATACTTTTTCGGGTCTTCGCGAATGCTCTTCACGAACTGCTGGGTCTGATCCAGGGTCTGGTCGGCGTGGTCGTAAAGGGAGCGGTTCACCACCAACTGCCCGAGCGTGCCCTTGCCCTCGTCCACGCTGGTGAGAATCTTGTCCAGGCGCGTCACGGTATCGTCAAGCTTTTGCGCGAAGGCGGGGTCCTTGACCAGTTTTCCTATCGAACCCTTGCCGGAGTTGATCTCGGCCACCAGTTGATTGGCATTGGAGACGGCGGCGTTCAGATTGTTGTAGAACGAGTCGTCTTTGAGCAGCTTTCCCGCGCTGCCCTTGCCCTCGTCGAGGGCGGTGGTGATCTTGTCCAGCCGGTCGATGGCCGAATTGGCGCGCGTGTAGAGCGTATCGTCGGTGATCAGTTTGCCCAGCGAGCCTTTGCCCTGGGCGATGGCGCCGGTAATGGTCTGAAGATCGGTGGCGATGAGCGTGATCTTTCTGCCGAGTTCGGGGTCGTTGATCAGCTGGCCCGCGGTGCCGCGCTTGGAATTGAGCGTATCGACCAGCAACTCAATCTTGCGCATCAGCGTCTGGACCTGGGTAATGGAATCCTCGCTGGTGCGGATCACGTCCTGAATGCTGGGTGCGCCGGACGCCCTGAGCTCTGCGTTGTTGGCAGGCGGCGGCCCGCTGGCGTGGACCGAGCTGATATCCACATAGCTGTCACCCAGAACGCCGGCCTGCGCGATCGATGCGGTCGAATCCGTGTGCAGATCGGGCAGAAATTCGCGGCCCACCTGCATGGTCACCTCTACGGGCGTGGGTTCGCGATCGGGGACCACGCGGATATGAACCACATTGCCGATGGTCACGCCTTCCAGCGTCACCGGCGCTCCATCCTTGACCCCCGCGGCATTCTCAAAGTAGGAACGGAGCACCAGCTTGCGCGCAAACAGCCCGCCTGTGGAGCCGGACATGAGGATAATGAGCCCCACCAGCACGGCCATGGCCGCCAGGACCAACGCTCCCACTCTCAGTTGCGCCCATTGAATCTCTTTGCGGCTTGGCACGATGCTCCCTTGGCTGAAATGAGCAGGTTATCGCCTTGAGGATAGCAGAAGGGGCGGCGCTAGCGCCCGTCCTCGAGCACCACACTGGCCATGGCAAGCTCGGCGGTATGGGTGATGGAAAGCGCCGCGTGGACGACGCCCAGGCGGGCGGCAATCTCGGCGGCGCGCCCGTGAAGCTGTAGAGAAGGCCTTCCGGACGGTTGGCGGACGACCTCGATCTCCAGCCAGCTTACGCCTTGGCTGATGCCCGTTCCCAGGGCCTTGGCTCCTGCTTCCTTGGCGGCAAACCGGGCGGCAAAGCTTTCCGCGGACTTGTGCTTGCGCCGGCAGTAGGCCTGTTCCGCGCCGGTGTACACACGGTCGAGAAAGCGGCTGCCATAGCGGTCCATGGACTGCTGGATGCGCCCAATCTCTACCAGATCGATTCCGGAGCCGATGATCATGCTGTCTATCAAGCTACATCATTTTGCTTTTGTTGCGTTTGTGGCCATTCCGGTTCGCCGCTGCCGGCGTGGAATCGTGGCCTCGCAAGGGTTGGCCGGCGCGCCTCCAATTACCAGTTGAAAGGACCGCCGGATCCGTGTGATGCGCGGATGTTTCAAAGCCGGTCAAGGGCCGTTCAACTCCTGCACAATCGTTATGCTGTTCTGCGCGGCTCCGATAAGACCGGTGTGAGGCTGACAATGCCAAGCCGCGACGCGGGGCAAGCGATGAGCATACCTTGGGCGATGCAGATGAAGGCCGTCTCCATCGAGGAGCCCTCTCGACTGGTCCAGACCCTCACCGGCGCCATTCTCGGCTGTGGGGGCTGGGTTCTGAGCCGCGGCGCAAACGATACCGGCGCAGTGAACATGTTGTTCGAGTTCGAGCGCCAAGCCTGTGTGGATATCTACAGTGTGTTGATCGCCGCGGGGCTGGAACTGAGCCAGAGCGGGCATATCCGCTTTACTGAGCTGTGCCAGTGCACCCGCAGCCATCTGCGCGACTGCGGCGCCGAGATCGCCAGCATCGACCTGGAGATTCAAACATTTCCGGTGGAGATGGTGCATGGCTCCGCGGCCCCGGAAGCGGCCTGATCGGGCCATCGGATCCATCCGGAACGGCCCGCTTCGATTCCGATTTCAGAACAGAAATGGAATAAATCGCCGCGTATTCTCCATGTAATCAGCATAGGCCGCGCCGAACCGCTTGAGATTCTCCCGTTCCTCGGCCATTGCTGTCGCCAGCAGAAAGCCGCTTGCGCCCAGGGTCAGCGCCACGGAACCGGCCCCGAGCGGACTTTTGAGGTACGCGCCCCAGGCCAGCGCAAGCAAGGAAGCGTACAAAGGATGCCTTATCCAGCGATACGCGCCTATCGTAACCAGCGTAGTCGTGTTCTCAAAGGGGAGATTGGCGGTCGGGGCGGCGATTGGCCGAGGCCGGCCGATCACGCGCAGCAGCCGGAAGCCTTCGATAGCCAGCCCGATCGAGACGGCTCCGAGCAACCATGAAACCAGTTGGCGAACCGAAAGCGGGTTGCGAAACCACATCGGCGCGTTGATCAGGATCAGGGCCAGCAGCAGCTCAAACGCGAAAAACCGATAGAAGCCGTGCGTGCGCCAATCCTTGAGCGACCGCCATGACAACGGAAGGATGGCGGCGGATGCGGCGAAGAAAAGCGCGACTCGCAACATTGGATTCGTCAACCTCCGGGCGAAGCCGGACGGCACTGATCGTAGCAAAGGCCGGTTACGCTTTCAACCGGCCTCCACCAGGCCGTAGCGGCGCTGCCACGCCTCTTTGAGCCGCGCCCACACGCGCGCCCGCTCGGCGTCAGTTACTTCGCCGGTCCGGGCTTTATGGGGGCCGGGAGCGTTGGCAAAGCGGGCGGCCTCCATCTTGGCCAGCTCCAGCAACTGCCGGTCGCGCACCAGGTTGGCTACGCGAAAGTCGGGCAGGCCGGCCTGGCGGGTTCCGAAAAACTCGCCGGGGCCGCGCAGGTTCAAGTCCAGCTCCGCCAGCTCGAATCCGTCCTGGGTGCGCACCATGGCGTTCAGGCGTTCCTCGCCGAGCGGTGAGACGCGCGGGCCGGTCATCAGAATACAGTAGCTTTTGGCCGCTCCACGGCCCACCCGGCCGCGCAACTGGTGCAACTGCGCCAAGCCAAATCGCTCCGCGTGCTCCACCACCATAAGGGTGGCGTTGGGCACATCGACGCCGACCTCGATGACGGTGGTGGCCACCAGCACGTCGATCTCGCCGCGCTGAAAGCGGCGCATGATGATGTCTTTCTCGTCGGCATCCAGGCGGCCATGGAGCAGCGCGACGCGCAGGCCGGCGAGCGGGCCGGTGCGCAGCTTCTCGTGCATCTCCACGGCGGATTTGAGCCCGGACTTGGCCCCAGGATTCGCTTCCTGCGCGGCCTTCGGGAACAGCTCCGCCGTCTTGCCCTTTCGGATGGATTTGCGAGCGGGGAGTGGCGGCGGCTCAAGGCCGGCCTCGGCGTCGTCGTGGGAGAAATCCAGCTCCGGCTGGTCCTCTTTGGTCCCCTCGATCACCGGGTAGACGATGTAGGCCTGCCGGCCCTGCGCCACCTGCTTGCGAACGAACTCCCACACTTTTTCCGCTTCCTCGCCCGGAACCCGGCGCGTGACGATGGGCGTCCGTCCCGGCGGCAGCTCATCCAGGACGCTCACGTCCAGATCGCCGTAGAGCGACAGCGCCAGCGTGCGGGGAATCGGCGTTGCGGTCATTACCAGCACATCCGGTTCCGCCTGGTTGGGTTTCTTCATCAGCTTGAAGCGTTGCAACACGCCGAAGCGGTGCTGCTCGTCCACCACCACCAGCCCCAGCCGGTCGAACTCGACTTTTTCCTCAATGAGGGCATGAGTCCCGATCACCAGTTCCGCCTCGCCGCGGTTGATCTCGCCGCGGGTGTGGCGCTTGCGGTCTTCATCGAGAGAGCCGGTGAGCAGCACCACGCGCGGCTTGCGGCTCGACCGCTCCAGCAGTTTGCGCGCGGCCAGAAAGTGCTGCGTGGCCAGTATCTCGGTGGGCGCCATCAGCGCCGCCTGGTAGCCGTTTTCCATGGCCACCAGCATGGCCTGCAGGGCGACGATGGTCTTGCCCGATCCCACATCGCCCTGCAGCAGGCGGCGCATGGGGCTCGCGCTGCGCATGTCGGCCACAATCTCGCCCAGCGCCCGCTTCTGCGCCTTGGTGGGATGAAAGGGCAGCACCTCGCGGATGGCTTCGCGAACCTTGTCGGTGGTGGCAAACGCGATGCCGGCGCGCTCCCTCATGCGGCGGCGCTTCAGCTCCAGGCCCAGTTCCAGAAAGAACAGCTCCTCGAAGATCAGCCGCCGATGAGAGGGCGTCGCCCAGCTTTGCAACTGGGCAAAAGGCGTGCCTTCAGGCGGAAAATGAACCTCGCGCAGCGCGGTCTCGCGATCCGGCAAGTCGAGCCGGGCCAGCATCTCCCTCGGCAGGCACTCCGGCACCGCGCCGCACACCGCCTCCAGCAGGTTGAAGATCGTCTTGCGCTGCCAGCGCGAGGCCAGCCGCGCGCCGCCCAGCGACTCGTAGACCGGCGTAATGCGGCCCACTTCAAGGAGCCGCGTTTCGGCGTCGTCCATGGCGTCGGGCAGCACCTCGAACTGCGGCTGGATCATCTTCAAATTGCTTGTGGAGCGCGACGGCTCGACCCGTCCGTAGACGGCCACCGTCTGCCCGGCGTGAAACTTGCCGCTCAAATAGCTTCCGTTGAACCAGATGCACTTCAACGCGCCGCGGTCCTGCCCCACGGTCAACTCGAAGATGGGCATCCTGCGGGTGCGCAACAGCGCCGAGCCGCGCACCTCGGCGATGACGCTGGCCATCTCGCCGGGCTTCAGTTCGTCCAGGCTGCGCGGGTGCTGGCGGTCCTCATAGCGGAAGGGCAGGTGGTAGAGCAGGTCCTCGGCGGTCTGGATGCCCTTGACGGCGAGCATCTCCGCCACCTTCGGACCAACGCCGCGCACGTACATCACAGGAGTATCGAGGCCGGGCACAGTTTGGATGCTACAACCGGCCGGGGACCGAGGTCGAATCCCAGCGGCTCAGGCTCGCCGAACACCCGGCGCCGTCGGTGCCGTGAATGCCGGGCGGCGCAGTTCTCCGGGCGGCCTCAGAGTGTCTGCTGATCCCGATGGAGTTTTAGGCCGGCACGGCTCGTGCTTTGGTCTACGTGGGCGCGAGCGCCCGCTGCTTGCACACTACTGTCGTGAAGAACTCGATCATCAAGCCGAAGATTCCATTGGCAAAGAAATTAATCAGGGGAAACATCCCTGCTCCCAGATTCATGAAAAGGAAATAAGAGAAGATCGATCCCACCACCAGCCCCATGACGATGCCGTTCCAGGCCCAGGGCAGTTTCAGGCTGGAGGCGCCGATGGCAAAGCCCATCACCGCCCTGTTCAGCAGGACCCACAGCAAAGTTACGGCGTTGAACTTCAGTAGGCCGCCGGAAAATGCCAGGGTCGCGCAAATCACACCTGCACCCAAGCCGAACAGAGTCGCAATCGCAATCCGCTTCATACGTTCTCCCCGCTCCGAGCAGTGCTCCGCTCAGAGCGGAGATACGCGGCCACGCGACCTTTGGTTCCCCGTTTGCTGGGGGTCATGGACGCCGCATTCCGGTCAAACGATGAGGGTCAGGCGGAAGGAGGCTCGGGTTTGCCATGGAGGTCGCCGAGGAGTCTGTCGAACGCTGTCCGGCAGGAGTCGTGATCCTTCCAGTTGCTGAAATCGGGGATGAAATACTCGCGAATCTCGCGGGCCAGGTCCTTGCCCGTATCAGCATCAAATAGCTTCCAGTCGCGCAGCGCTTCGAATGAGCACAAGCGGATCGGGAAGAGGACGCGCCGGCCTTCCTTGATCTCCCGTTCGCGGGCCTTGAATGTTTCCGTCTTCACCCATTCGCTCTCCATGCTGGCCGGGGAGAGGATGAGCAACAGCCTGTCATACACGCGAATGGCCTCGTCGATCTGCTCGTAGACCTTCAAGCCGCCGCGCATTTTGTGGGGAGCGAACCAGCAGCGGACGCCCTTGGCTTGCAAATCAGCGTATAGCCTATCGGCAAACTCCTGATCGTGGGTTGAATAGCTGATGAACAGGGAATAGAACTCGATGCCCGCACCAACCAGCGAAGCCATGTACTCAATGAAGTTCTCGGGAACGCCGGCCCCACGCAGAAAGACGTGCGGAATCTTGCCTTTGGATTTATAGATCGTGTCGATGCCGATGCTGGATGGACCGATATGGTCTACGGTTTCTAGCCCCTTCACCGCGCTTAAATTGATGTTGGCGAAGGTCGTGTGCCCGAGGTGCGCCCCGCTGAGGTCCGCTTGGTCGAGCTTTGTATGGCTGAGGTTTGCCATCCCGATATAGGCTCCGGTGAGATTCGCCCCGGTCAGGTCCGCCGAGCTCAAATCCGCCCCGACGAGTGACGCCCCGCTGAGGTTTGCGCCCCAGAGGTTCGCCTTGATGACCCTCGAATGGGAGAGGTCCGCCCCGCTGAGGTTCGCCTTGCTGAGGTCCACAGCGCTGAGGTCTGCGGAGCGGAGCTGTGCGTTAATGAAGCTCGCCTCATGGAGATCCGCCGCCACTTCATTAAACACCAGAAGGCTTGTCGCCCCCAGGTTCGCCCCTCTGAGGTCCGTCCCGCTGAAATTCGCTCTACAGAGGTCCACGCAAGTGAGCTCCGCTCCAAAGATATCCTTCGGGCGGTAGAAGAGGCCCACCCTGCGGAGGTCCGCCCCGAGGAGTTCCACGCCGTGGAGGTCAACCTGCCGGAGGTCGGGCACGGCCGCGGGGTCTTCGTTGCGCCATTGATTCCAGGCCCCAACGCCCTTCCTCAAGATGGCAAGATGTTCTGGGTTGGCCATGCTTCCAGTATGCCAGCGTCAGGCCAGCCCACCGGAACCTTCTTTCGCAAATAATACGGAGAAATCTGTATAAATCTCGCCCGCTAAGCCGCACTTGGTTGGTAGACACGCACCTCCGTTTCGATGGTTTTCGTCAGGGCGAGTTTGGCTTTGGTGAGGTCGTGCATCTGTTGAAGATTGAGCCAGAACTCCGGGCTGTTATCGAAGAAGCGGGCCAGGCGCAGGGCTGTGTCGGGAGTGATCGCGCTTGCCGCGAACAATTTCACCGATCCGCGTGGACGGCACATGAATGCTCATCGCCAGCCGGTGCTGGCTCAAGCCCAACGGCTTGAGAAACTCCTCGGCCAGCATCTCTCCGGGCGAGGTGGTCACGTACTGGTAGTTCCATCCATGAGCCGGGCGCACCAGGGGCACCCTATTTCCCCCTTTGCGTTCGCGGTGGTAATCGACGATTTCAACGTCATAGGCTCCATCCTCCTTACCTGCAAAGCAGAGGCGAACCTGATCATTGATACTACGCACCCGAGGCCGGCAGAAAGTCCGCGGCGGGGAGGTGTATGTTTGTATGCGGCGGAAAATGCTTGAAATTCGGAGGAGCTAAGGTGAACGAGTTGAATCGCAGGAGTTTTCTCAGGGCGGCGGGGGCGGCATCGGCGGGGACGTTGCTGGGAGCCAGGCTGCATGCGTTGGCCGCTATGCAAAACGAGCCGGCCAGGCCGGTTTCAGCCAACGACAACATTCAGATCGCGCTGATCGGCGCGGGGGGCCAGGGGCAGTTTGATACCAAGGTTGCGGTGCAGGTTCCGGGCGTTAAGCTGCTGGCCGTGGCCGACTGCTACAACGGCCGCCTGCAGCACAGCAAGGAGATCTGGGGCGACGACATTTTTACCACGCGCGACTACGGCGAGATTCTGGCGCGCAAGGACATCGATGCGGTCATCATTGGCACTCCCGATCATTGGCACAAGCAAGCCTCGGTGGACGCCATGAAGGCCGGCAAGGATGTTTATTGCGAGAAGCCGATGATCCATTTGTACGCGGATGGGCCGGCGATGATCGAGACCGCGCACTCAACTGGACGCATTCTCCAGATCGGCAGCCAGCGCGTGAGCTCGGTAATTTATGCCAAGGCGAAAGAACTCCTCGCCGCGGGGGCCATCGGCCAGCTCAACATGGTGACCGCGCGCTGGGATCGCAATTCGGCCGTGGGCGCCTGGAGCTACACGGTCCCGCCCGATGCCTCGACGGAGACCTGCGACTGGCCGCGGTTTTTGGGCACCGCGCCGAAGATTCCCTTCAATGCCGAACACTTCTTCCAGTGGCGCAAGTGGAAGGCCTACGGAACCGGCGTGGCCGGCGACCTGTTTGTGCACCTGTTCAGCGGAACACACTTCATTACCGGGTCCAACGGGCCCACGCGGGGCATGGCCACCGGAGCACTGCGCTTCTGGAAAGACGGCAGGGACGTGCCGGACGTGATGCTGGGTCTGTTCGACTATCGGGAGGGATTCAACCTGAGCCTCCGCGTGAACTTTGTGGACGGCGGCGAGGAGAGCGAAGGGCTGATCTTTACGGGTTCGGAAGGCACAATGGAGATCGCCGGCAACTCCGTGAGCGTCAACCGCGTGCCGCGCGAGAAGGAACCCGGATTGATGATTGATACCTTCCCTGAAGCGATGCAAAAGCTCGTTCTGGAGGACTACCGGAAGAAGTATCCGCGCCCGCACCCCGAAGGAGAGCCGCCGGTGGGATACGAGAAGTATGTAGCGCCGGACGGATATAGCGACAGCTACGACCACTTCAGAAATTTCTTTGCAGCGGTGCGATCCCGCAAGCCGGTGGTGGAAGATGCGGTATTTGGGTTCCGTGCAGCCGGAGCCGCGCTGCTGAGCAATCTCAGCATCGACCGCGGAGCAATCGTCCACTGGGACCCGGATGCAATGAAGCTGGCCTGAAGGAGGGTGTTCGAAGAGATTTGCGGCCATTGAAGGCGCGTGCGTGACCGGCTGTCCGCGAGCCCATCTGCCGGCCCAGCGATTCCCGCAGAAGGCGCGGATTCCAGTACCGCGACCGTGTGGATATGTCGTCTCCCAGGTCTTCCGCCGCGGCGGACGAGACCTGGGGCCACCCAGATCCTCATCGTCGACATTTCACAACCACACGGTCGCCGTACTTGGAGTGTGTCGGAAACAGGAGATTAACACACCCTAACCAATTTAGAATCAACTGCTTACGTAAAAATGTAGAATTCGTAAGTAGTTGATTCTTAAGGATGAAAAATCTATTCCCGACAGACTCCTGGAGGCGGCTCCATCGAGGGCCTCTAGGACTTTGCCAGAAAGTAAGCCTCAACTGCCTGTTTCAAAGCCGTGCGATCGAGATACGGCTTTCTGCCTTCATATTGTGCGGCCCAGCAGACCTGGTTCACAATATCCCGCGGATAGCACGATCGCAACTCTTGCTTCAGGCTGACGTGAATGAAATCGATCAGATCGTTGGGTATGCCGATGTCAAAGGGGACTTGATTCTGAGCGGCAACCCGGCAGAAGATTTCATTGAAATTGTCGTCTGAAACCTCGCCGATTTTGATCTTGGTTTGAATCCTTCGCAGGAAGGCGGGATCCACCAGTTCGGCCGGATCCATATTGGACGCAAATACGATCAGCATTTCGAACGGAACCTCGATCTTCTTGCCTCCTGCCAGAGTCAGAAAATCGATCCTCCGATCGAGGGGAACGACCCAGCGGTTCAGCAGTTCGTCCGGGCGAATTCTCTGCCGTCCGAAATCATCGATGATCAGGACGCCGTTATTGGCCTTTATCTGCGCGGGGGCGACATAGAATTTTGTAGTCGGGTTGAATTGCAAGTCCAGCATCTCGGCCGTCAACTCTCCGCCGACCAAAACCGCGGGCCGATGGCAGAGCACCCAGCGGGAGTCGTGGTTTTTGGGCTCCGACTCCGGTACACGCTTGTGGATTGACGGATCGTAAATCGTAATGATCTGACCATCCACTTCCACCGCGTACGGGATCCAAACCTCATCGTCGGCGAGCACCCGCGATAGCCCTTCGGCCACGGTAGTCTTTCCAGTTCCAGGCGGGCCATAGAGAAAGACGGAGCTACCGGAGTTGAGCGCTGTTCCGAGCTGCCGTAACATCTCATTTTCGATGACCAGATGGGAAAATGCCCGCTTGACATCGGCGGCGTGCACCTCCATCTTCTTGACGCTCTGTTTCCTGGTCTGCTCAGCGTAGCTCTCAAACGACACTGGCGCAGCGCCGGAATAATGGCTCTGGGCGAGAAGGTCGACAGCTCGCGATCTGCCCTGAGATGTGATGGCGATCTGAGGGACCGTGCCGGTCATTCCAGTGACCTGGCAGAGCAATTCCGCGCGCAGCCGGCAAAACAGTTCGTTTGCCACTTCGTAGCTGAGCTGGGTCCTGTTGGATAGCTCAAGAACGGAGAGCGAACCGCACAGATAGAGAGTCTTTAGCGCAAGATCCTCGAGAACTGCCTGACGCACATCAAGTGCCGCGATGGTCTGGGGCTTGTGGGCCGGCCCGGAAACGGACCCAGATTCGACTAAATCGTCATCGTTGTCGTATCCGTACATCGATAGAAGTGTCGCCATATTGGTCTCCGAAATTCAGATACAAATCTATCCGCTGTTGACAATCTTGAATCTCCCTCTTTTGTCGGCACTTAAGTGACCCTTTAGTAGTACCTTGCCCTGATTTTGTGGCGGTTTTCATAGAAAACGTAATGGGGGCGGGGAGAATCGAACCAATGCGGGGAGAATCTGACCGGTATCGCGAAGCAGAGGGGCGCCGGCTGAACTGGCGCAGAGGAGGCATTCGGACTCGTCCGGAACCCTTTTGCCCATCCCTGCCTGCCAGGGCCAAGGAGCAGTCTGCGCGGAGCGGGCTTTGCTACACTGCTGCAGAGACCGTTCCCCGGTTGACCAGGCGCCGAGACTAGAACAAGTGCGGCGGGGGTATCCATGCCAGTTGTTGAACTCGCGGGAGTGACCAAGGCCTACGAGAACAAGGTTGCCGTCCACAACCTGAGTCTGTCGATCGACGCGGGCCAGATGTTTGGCCTGCTGGGGCCGAACGGAGCCGGCAAAACCAGTTCCATTCGCATGATGATGGGCATCACGATTCCCGACTCCGGCTGGATCGGGCTCTTCGGGAAGCCTTTCGAGCGCAAGAGCCTGGAGCGCGTGGGCTATCTGCCCGAGGAGCGCGGCCTCTACAAAAAAATGAAAGTTCTGGAGCAACTGGTCTTCTTCGGCCAGTTGCACGGGCTCACGGCGGAAGAGGCGCGCAAACGGGCCATCGAATGGGCCAAGCGCATGGAGATCGCCGATGCTCTGTTGAAGAAAACCGAGGAGCTTTCCAAGGGCATGCAGCAGAAGATCCAGTTTATTGCGTCGCTGCTCCACGACCCTGGCCTTATCGTCATGGACGAGCCTTTCGCCGGCCTCGATCCGGTGAATGCTGTGCTGGTGGAGCGCACTTTGCTCGAGCTCAAGGACCAGGGCAAGGCAATTCTTTTTTCCACCCATCGCATGGACCAGGTGGAGAAGTTGTGCGACTCGATCTGCCTGATCAATAACGGCGAGGCGGTGCTGGCGGGCAATTTGCGCGAGATCAAGGGCAGCTACGAGCGCAACCATGTGATCGTCGAGTTTGAGGGCAGCTCCGATTTCCTGAACAGCGGGGAGATCGCCGAGGCCAAAAACTTTTCCGGCCACGCCGAAATCCGGCTCAAGGAACACGGCAACGCGCAAAAGCTGCTGCACGAGGCCGTTCGGGTAGCCACCATTTACCGTTTCGAGCTGATTGAGCCCTCGCTCGAAGAGATATTCATTCAGACCGTGGGAGGCAAGGCCGATGCGTAACATCTTCCTGATTGCCAGGCGGGAATACCTGGAACAGATACGCGGGCGGGCCTTCAGGGCGACCACGGTGGGACTGCCGGCGGTGTTCGCGCTGATCGTCGGCGTGGGCTACCTTTCCAGCCTTGGCCTGGGCGCCAACAAACATTTGACCATCGCGGCCGGCGACGCGGCGCTGGCCAACGCCGTTCGCAGCCGGCTGGTCGGCGACAATGACGGAAAGGCCACCGTGGATGTTGTAGCCCCGGCCAGGCCCGAAGACCGCGCCGCGCTCGTGGATCAGGTCAGAACCAGGGCCATCGACGGACTGCTGTGGATCGAGACTCCGGCCGGAGGACTGCCCACGGCGACCTACATCTCGCAAGCTTCAGGCGACTTTATAACCACCGCCCGGCTGAAGGAGGCCTTGAACAATGGCCTCGTGGACGAGCACTTGACCGGCGCCGGAATGAAGGAGGCCGAAGCCGATGCCGTGGTGAAGGGCATTTCGATCGATACCTTCCAGGTGAAGAAAGACGGCGCGCTGATCAAGAGCAATGCGCAAGCGTCTTTCTGGAAGGGCTATGTGATGGCGATTCTGCTTTCCATGACCACCATGATCTACGGCATGAACGTGGCGCGCTCGATCATTCAGGAAAAGACCTCGCGCATCTTCGAAGTGATGCTGGCAACGGCCAAACCCAGCGATATGCTGGCCGGCAAGCTGATCGGCGTGGGCGCCGTGGGCCTGACGCAAATCGTCATCTGGCTGATTACCGGGACTGCGATTTTTGTTTCTCCATTTGCCGCCGCGCTGCTGACCGGCGACTTCGCGTTCCACTTTTCATGGACCGAGGGTGTGCTTTTCCCGGTCTACTTCGTGCTCGGTTACTTGCTCTACAGCTCGCTGTTTGCCGGCCTTGCAGCCACTTGCGAGACCGAGCAGGAACTGCAGATGTACACGCCGTTGGCCGCGGCGCCCACCTGGCTCAGCTTTGCCATGATCCTGCTGATCATCAACGACTCCAACTCCGTCTGGTCGATCGCGGCCTCATTCTTTCCGCCCACCGCCCCCATCATCATGTTCCTGCGCATGGCCTCGCAGATTCCACCGGCATGGCAGTTTGCGGTTTCCATCGGCCTCATGCTCCTCAGCATCTGGGGCACGCTGTGGTTCTCCTCGCGCCTCTATCGGGTGGGCATCCTGATGTATGGCAAGCGGGCCACGCTGCCCGAGCTGCTGCGCTGGGTGCGCTACAGTTGAGTCGCGTTCGAGCGGGAGGCAAGCTCGATGCATTTGGCTTGCCCTGCGGCCGGCTAACTCCGCTAACCCCGCTATCTCCGCTAAAATCAGACAGTGAGCGCCGAGCCCAAATTCACTCTTGTCCAGCGTCTTGTGCTGGCCGTGGTTCCACGCGTGGTGTCGGCGCTGGTGTGGGTCGTCGGCCTCACCTGGCGTTTTGAGGTGATTGCCGAGGAGGGCGTGATTCCCGTCCTTTTTGGCGAAAAACCCGGACCGGAGATTTACTGCTTCTGGCACCAGTGCGTGCTGCCCTGCACCGTGTATTTCCGCCGCTCCCACGCCGTCATTCTCATCAGCCGCAGCTTCGACGGCGAGCTGGTTACGCGCTTCCTGAGGAGATTCGGCTTCGATGCCGTGCGAGGGTCGAGTTCGCGGGGCGCGCGCGAGGGGCTGCTGGGCCTGGCGCACATCATCGAAAGTGGAAGGACGGCCATCTTCACCGCCGACGGCCCGCTCGGCCCCATCTACCAAACCAAGATGGGCCCCATCAAGCTGGCGCAGATGACCGGCGCGCCCATCGGCGCCTTCCACCTGGAACCCGAGCGCGCCTGGACCATGCGCTCCTGGGACCGGTTTCTCATTCCCAAGCCTTTTACCCGGATTTGCGTCAGTTGGGCGCAGTGGACGCGCGTCCCCGCCGATCTTTCCGGGGAAGAATTTGAGCCCAAGCGCCAGGAGCTGACGGCGGCCATCGAACGCGCGCGCCTGCGGGCGCTGGATCACTTCAAGAAGGCCAGGGCATGAACGGCCTGCTTGTGATTTCGGCACATCATTGGAAACAGAATGGGTGCCCCACCCTCGCCGTCCGCCGCGGCGGATTTTTGCGGCTAGGGTGGGATCGCGCCGAACACTCTTTCGGGGCAGGATCAAGAAAGAAGACAGAGCCATGAACGGCCTTCGTGTAGACGACTTCGACTTCGACCTACCCGCGGAGTTGATCGCGCAGGAGCCTAGCGCGGAACGTGGCCAGAGCCGCATGTTGGTGATGGATCGCGCCAACGGCGCTTTGCGGGATGCGAGCTTTGCCGATTTTCCGTCGTTGCTCCAAGCGGGCGATTTGCTGGTGCTCAACGACAGCCGCGTGATTCCGGCGCGGCTCTATGCCCGCCGCACTCTGCTCCGCGACCATGAGAAGCCAACCGGCCGCATCGAAGTCCTTCTCACCGAGCCGGCCGGAAAAAGCCGTTGGCGCGCCCTCGTCAGGCCAAGCAGGAAGGTCGCCATCGGCGAGCGGCTGGTCTTTCCCGGGCCCTCGGGCGCCATCGCGCTCGAAGCTGAAGTCCTTGAACGCGGCAGCTTCGGCGAGCGGTTGCTGCGTTTTGCGCCGGTAGACGACTTCTTCGCCGTGCTGGATCGCATCGGCCACGTGCCGTTGCCGCCCTACATTCGCCGCGCCGATGCGGACGCGGATCGCGAGCGCTACCAGACCGTCTTCTCGCGCGAGCGGGGCTCCGTTGCCGCTCCCACGGCGGGGCTGCACTTTACCCAACAGATGCTTGAGTCGCTTGAGGCAAAGGGGGTTGAGGTTGCGCGCATCACGCTGCACGTTGGCCTCGGCACCTTTGCGCCGCTGCGCGTGGAGCGGTTGGAGGAGGTCCGCCTTCACCGCGAGCGGTATACGCTCACCGCGGCTGCCGCGGAGGCGGTCAATCGGGCCGTCAGCGAAGGCCGGCGCATTGTGGCCGTCGGAACCACGGTGGTGCGAACGCTCGAAGCCGCCGCGGCGGCTGCGCTCCAGGCTGGCGGCGGCGAACTCAAGCCGCATTCGGGCGTGACGGAGATTTTCATATCGCCCGGCTTCGAGTTCCGCTTGGTGGGCGCGCTGCTTACGAATTTCCATCTGCCGGAGTCGAGTCTGCTGATGCTGGTGAGCGCCTTTGCAGGGCGAGAACGGGTTCTGGCTGCCTATCGTCACGCGGTCCAGGGAAAATACCGCTTTTTCAGCTATGGGGATTGCATGTTCCTTGCGTAGTCCTATCCTGATCAATTCAGGTATCCGGGTTTCCCGCCTCTGGGGCCTGGGATGTAGGATGCTGTGAGGTTGGCAAGCTTCTTGTTCCCAGGT
>JBEKZJ010000096.1:0-18056 GCA_049509995.1 Occallatibacter sp.
GGAGATTGCGGAACATATGAAGTTCACGCCGAAGATGGTCTTCCAGATGGAGCGGTCGGAGCAGCAGGACACGATCACCCTGGAGCGGCTGGGGGAGATGGCGCGGGCGATGCAATGCGACCCGGTGTACGGGATTGTGCCGTGGCACCGATCGATCGAGGACCGGGCCATGGAGCTTGTGGAGAGGGAGTTGTGGAGGAAAAGGTATTCGCGGTGAGGGGCCGGGGGGCGGGTGGCCCGGAGGAGAGAATTGAACGTCCGGCATCGGCAGGTTTCCGGGCTGGTGATGGTCCGGTGCAATCGAATCGGTTAACGCATGGGCATTTCCCAGGATCTATTCTGTCCGGCGCTCCGTGCGTCCGTGGCCTGGCATTGACTGTGGGCTGCCTCTCGATTTAATACTCGGCGATTTTGGAGCCAATTGAGGTCTGTTCCCGGAATCGTAGCTTCTGGTTTTCCGGCGATGCGCCCGAAGCCTTGTTGTGGCTTTCTGCGCCAATTCTTAGCTCATTCGGGATTGGTGCGCTCTCGAGCGCCTGAGTCTGCACGGAATCGCACCGTCCATGCCACCAATGCTCCCACCGCGCCGCTTAAAGGCACGACGGCAGTGTGCCACACCAGCACGTGCGCGGCTTGGAAATTCGGGCAATGCAACTCCAGCACCCCCACGCCGGCCAGGCCTCCGAGCACGCCTGCTACCAATCCCGCGGATACGGAGTTGACCGCGAAGCCGCGCCGGAGCAGCAACCAGCCGAGCAACGCAGCGGGAATGGCGTGGAGGAAACCGGTGAGCAGGCACACGATGCCAACGGAGAAGAAGTGGTCGGTTCGATAATCGCGGAACAGGAACGCGAACACGGCAAGCAATGCCGCGCTGCCGAATCCCAAAAGCGCGCCCGGAGAGACGCGGCGCAGGCTTCCCGGAATCATCTCATGGACGAACGCGCTGCCGGCCACCCAGGCAAGGAGAACGAGCGCAGGAAAGACCAGTAGGCGCTCCAGGAGATCCATCTTGGCAAATCCGAAGAATCCTGCGCGGGCCGCGCCCGCCAGAGAAACGGCCGCGCAGACCAGGACCAGTCCGCCCGTCATCACCCATGTTGGCGGCAGCGGGCGCACGGGACGGAGCGACGGTTTGATCGAGTCAGCGACGCGCTGCAGCGTCTCCGACGGCAGATCGTGCGGAACTCGCCCAGCCTTCCTCAGGACCTCGTCAATCTCTTCATCCTTCACGACAGTCCTCCGCCTTGCCCCTTCCTGAACCTCGTGGCGCTCATCGTTTCCCTCAACTTCTTGTAGGCTCTGTGCACCTTCTGCTTCACCGATCCCACGCTGGAAGACGTGGCGCGTGCTACCTCTTCCAACGACATCCCCGCCACCTTCAACATCTGAATCACCTCACGTTGGCTCTCAGAAAGCGGCGCCAACAGTGCTTCCAAGCCGTCAGCATGATCGGATTCTCTCAGGACATTCGCCGCATCTTTGAACCTTGCCTCCAGTTGCCGCTCGCCGGCCGTGGTCCGGACTGACTTCCGAAAGTGGTCAACGCGGACGTGCCGGGCAATCGCGTAGAACCATGGAAGCGCCGGTTCGCCGGGGCGATAGGTGTGCCGCACCCTGTGAATGCGAAGCCAGGTTTCTTGCAGCAGGTCATCAGCGTCTGTGCGGCTCAGAGATTGCGCTAGAAAAAACCGATGCAGCTGCGGGCTGATGCGCTCGATGAGATCCGTGGCCGCGGCAAAATCGCCCTGTTGATAGCGAGCCATCAGTATCTCGAGATTGCTGTCCGGGTGCATGAGTTGGAATGCCTACTTGCAATCTTTATCAGTACCAGCGGGTTCGCGCAATCGTTCCCCGCCGTCAGGCGCACTCGCGGACTCATTTCGACCCTGTGTTGAGTTATTCGATGGAGAGCGCCCGAAAGTTACGCGAGGCCAGGCAAATTCAGGAGCTTTTAACGGCCGGATAGCCAGAGTAGCCAACCGTAACTTTTCAGCGGTCCTGATCGAATACCTATTTGTGAAAATGCTCCGTGTCCGGGATGAGTCCGCAAAGTCGCGGCCGGGGCACACTTTCAACACAAACCTCAAGGAGATCGCAATGAATTTTCAAAGGCACCAGAAATCTGGTCTGTGGCGCTCCGGCTTTACGCTGGCGGCCCTATCTCTCACCAGCGTACTGGCCGTTGCCGGCCAGAAGGAACACAGCGCACTGGTGATCACAAGCACAAATGACTCAAGCGGCAATGCTGTCGTCGTGTTCAAGCTGGACACCGCGGGAACGCCCTCGCTGACGTTGGCTGAAACGCTGCCAACTGGAGGCAAGGGTGGCGCCAGCACCAACGCGGGGATTCTGCAGTTCAAGGGCGCTCTGGGAGCGGTGGCGAATTACGGATCTAACACCGTCAGCGAATTGGTGCGATACGACAATTCCATCGCTATCGGAAAGACGGTGAATCTGGCGCCCGACTGCGTGAACCCGGATTCTCTAGCCTTGACCCAGGATCATCTCTTCGTGGTCGGCGCCGACTGTGCCGAGAGTCATGCGTGGCCTTCGGGATTTGTCGATGGACCCGTTGTGAGTCTCTCCGATCCTTCGGCGGCGCAGATCGCAGTCGGCAAAAGCTGGGCGGCCGTCACAATGAGCTCGGGATCTCTACTTCAATTGCCGCTCACACAGGATGATGGGGCGTTGAGCGGAGCAAGTACCGCCATTGCGCTGCCCAGCGACGCGGATATGGTTCCGCTGGGAGCTGCGTTCTGGGGAAACGTTTTAGGCTTCACACCAGCCCACAGTCCTGACAGCTTCGCGATCGTGGACGAGAACGGGACCGTTAACCCGATAGCCGGCCCGACACCGTCGTTTCCCACCAATGCCCCGTGCTGGGTGGCCAAAGGGCCGGGGAACATCTGGTACACGGGCAACTCCCCTGGTGACGCGATCTCCATCTTCTTCAGCGACAACCAGGGCGGAGCGTTCTACAAATCGGTGCCCTTGCCTGGTTCGCCGACGGACATAACCGTATCTGCTGACCGCAAATGGCTCGCCGTCATTTATAAGGCGGGCAGCGAAGCTTATGTCGCCGTCTTCGCCATTGACGACCATGGCGACCTCACGCCAGTAGCGACCTCTAGCTCAATCGGCGTCGCCTCCTTCAACGGCGTGGCGATCAGCCAATAGCCAATCGATTCATCCTCGTCTTGCCTGGCGGGCTCTGCTCGCCGGGCAAAACGACGGTTTACTTAGATCGGTAGTTTGGACAGGACCCATATCACCGGCGTAGAGAAGTAGCACCAGCTGTCGAGAATAGTCCATAGCGCAAATTGAGCGTGACAAAAGGTGCAGCCGTATTCGCTTCAAAATGCGGTAACTTTATTAATCACAATTATTTAGAGGCTCTAAGCCCGGATCGGTCCCCGTAAGTCGGCATTTCGGAAGTTTGCCGGCTGAGGCCCGTACGTTTCCAATTGGGGATCTGAGCGCGGCTGGCGCCGCGCTGGTTGAATTTCAAAATGGGTGGGCGGGATTTATGCCGGGGTTGAAACCGCGGCTTACCGGGACCGTGGCCCGTGGGCGTCTGCGCTATCGCACCCTAGCCACAAAGAGTCGCCGCGGCGACACGCGCGCAGGCAGCGGATGAGACCGGCTGCAGTTGAGATTGGCGGTCTCCCACCCTTTCCGCAGAAAAAAACGGAAAGGATGGGGCACGGGGGTTTGTGGGCTGAGGGAGTGTGGGAAAGGCGCCGCTGGGGGAGTTTGTGGTTTCCCACCCTTTCGCCAGAAGAAAGGCGAAAGGATGGGGCACGGTGGTTTGTGGGTGGGTTTGCAGATCCCGGGTCTGTTGGCGCGGCGGGCGAGAGCCTTCGACAAGCTCGGGGCGGGCTCTGGGGCGGCCGGCTGGGGTCGAGGATGTGTGGCAGTCCTTTTGTCTGGGGTGAGGGTGGAGATGGGAATTGTGGATGGGGCTGTAAACTTGGAGCCGGTGCGGGCGTCTACCTGAGTGATGGCAGCCGGCACCGCGATGGAACCGATGACAAGGGCCAGGGCAGAAGCAATTGCCGGGCTGGAATTGGAGACTGCCACGGAGGAGTTTGCGCGTGTGGTGGAGCGGCACCGGCCGCAGATCTTTCGCTTTCTTCTGTCGTCGACGCGGGACGTGGACCTGGCGGAGACGCTGACCCAGGAGTGTCTGCTGAAGGCGCACCGGAATTGGGGCAGCTTCAGGGGCGAGTCGAGCGCGATGACGTGGCTGATGCGGATCGCGATCAACCTGCAGAAAGACCACTGGCGGAACCGGCGGATGCAGTTCTGGCGGACGACGCGGACGAACGCGGTGGATCTGGACGAGGCCAGCGAGTGGCTGCCGAGCGGGGAAAGCTCAGTGGAGCAGCAGTTGCTGGCGCGGGAACGGGTGGGACAGGTTTGGAAGGCGGTGAAGGGATTGAGCGAACGGCAGCGGACGGTGTTTCTTCTGCGCTATGTGGAAGAACAGGAGTTGAGCGAGATTGCAAGGGCGACGGGGTTGAGCGAGGGCACGGTGAAGGCGCACCTTTCGCGGGCCGTGGCGCGGGTGCGGACGGAACTGGGGGGCAGACGATGAGTTTCAAGGACAAAGCCGGCGTGGGTAGCGGAGTTAGCGGAGCTTGCGGAGTTAGCAAGTTTGCGGGCGAGCCGGGCAGGAAGGCGGAGCCGGACGGGCCGCGGACGCCGGCTGAAGGCGAAGGGCCGGAGCCCATTTCGGACCCGTTGCTGGATGAGGCGCTGAGGGACTTCCGCCTGAGCGTTCATGCCTGGAGCGAGGCGGTGCAGAACCGGCCGCGGACGCTGGCGCACGAGGTGCGGCACAGGAGCTGGCGGCTGGCGGCGGGTTGGGCGCTGGGATGCGCGCTGGTGGTTGGAAGCGTGGGCGGCGGGTTGTACGAGCGGCACCACCGGCAGGAGATGGCGCGGATGGCGGCGGCGCAGCGGGCGGCCGAACAGCAAAGGCAGGTGCGCGAACAGCAGGCGGCGCGGGAACAGGATGAGGATTTGCTGGCCAAGGTGGACAGCGATGTGTCGCGGGAGGTTCCGAGCGCCATGGAGCCGCTGGCGCAACTGATGGCCGAGGATGAGAGCAAATAAACCAGGTGGGTTGAGGTCTGAGCGTTTCAGGATGCGATGGCGGAACTGAGGGGCGAGGACGAGAGCAAATAAACGGGCGGGAAGAACGAAACGACAAAACGGAATGGGGACCTCGCGTGGCGAGGAGAGGAGAAGACGATGAAGGGAAGTACGGCGGTGAAGCTGGGGATGGCGATAGCGGGAGTTTTGCTGGCGGGAACGGCGCTGGCGCAGGGGCCCGGCGCCGGGATGAGCGGCGGCGGACGCGAGGGGGGACCGGGCTTTGGGGAGCATCGGCCGCCGATGGAGCGGGCGTTCGGGGCCGAGGGGGACCATGGGCGCTGGTGGAACAATCCGAAGCTGGTGGCAGAGTTGAAGCTGAGCGACGCGCAGCGGAAGGAGATGGACGCGACGCTGCTGGCGCACAGGGAGAAGCTGGTGGACCTGCGCGGAAGCCTGGAGAAGGCGGAGCTGGAGCTGGAGCCGCTGATGAAGGAAGACCAGCCGAATGAAGGCAAGATTCTGGCCCAGATCGACAAGGTGGCGCAGGCGCGGGCGGAACTGGAGAAGGCGAATGCGCGGTTTCTGCTGGCGATTCGGGGCAAGCTGACGCCGGAGCAGTGGAAGCAACTGCAGGCCGACCGCGACCGCCGCGGGCAGCAACGCGGCGGCTGGGGCAAGGATGGGCAGGGCCGGGGCGGGCAGGGCTGTGGCGGATGGCAGCAGGGCGGACCGGGCGGGCAGTACCACCGGCAGGCGCCTCCTCCGCCACTGCCGCCTCTTCCACCGCTGGCGGCTCCGCCGGGCGCGGCTCCGCCGGCGGCAGTACCGCAAAGCATGGTTGACGGAGGGCCGGATGGGCCTGGGGCGCCTGCAGCGGGATCGGGAGACGTGCAGTAAGAGAGATTTATAAGACAGATTTTCAGGCAGAGAGCAACTGCGGTTGAAGTTCAGACCGGTGGCGGCAAGGGGTGATCCTCTTGCCGCCGTTTTTTTTTGCGCGGGGTGGGGTTTGTGGTTTCCCACCCTTTCGCCGGAAAAAAGGCGAAAGGATGGGGCACGGGGGTTTGTGGGGTGGGGGAGTGTGGGGAAGGCACGACGGTGGGGTTTGTGGTTTCCCACCCTTTCGCCAGAAAAGAGGCGAAAGGATGGGGCACGGGGGTTTGTGGGGTGGGGGAGTGTGGGAAAGGCACGACGGTGGGGTTTGTGGTTTTCCACCCTTTCGCCAGTGTTCTTCTCGAAAAGCCGGCGCAAGGATGGGGCACGGGGAGTTCTTGGGGAACGGAGGGAACGTGGTGCGAATCGAGGGCTCAAGCAAGGGGTCGAAATAGGGATGAATCCTGGGGAAAGGAGGGCCTGGGAGCTGGAGTGGCTGGCCTGAATCGAGACAAACCGGTGGAGCGGGTCGGGACAGTGGCTGGAGCGAATTGGGACAGTGACTGGAGCGGGTTGGGACAGTGGGTGAAGCAGAGCGGGACAGCTTGAATCGAAGCGCGACAAACGGGGGCAGGAGCGGCTAAAGAAAAATATTACTAAAGTTATTTTGAGGAACACCGATGAAGGGGGTGGATGCAGAAACGCCTATCCGGGAAATGCCGAGGGCCTGGCGGAAGGAAAGAAACACCGCGGGCAAGGGCGAGTAGCAGGGCATCCTGAAAAGGAGTAACTTTCCATGGCGCTCGGAGTTTTGAACAATCTTTCAGCGATCTACGCAGAGAACAATCTGAACAACACGAACAGCAGCTTGCAGACGGTGTTGCAGCAGTTGTCGTCGGGTTCGAAGATCAACTCCGGAGCGGATGACGCAGCCGGCCTTTCACTGGTGAATGGACTGGAGGCCAACCAAACGGCGCTGACGCAGTCGGAGACCAACGCGACGGAGGGTGCAGGGCTGCTGCAAGTAGCCGATGGCGCTCTTTCGCAGGTGACAAGTCTGCTGGATCGGGCCATTACCCTGGCGACAGAAGCCTCGAACGGCACCTTGAACAGCACGCAGGAGGCGGCGGCCAACCAGGAGTACCAGTCAATCCTGGCCGAAGTCAACAACATCGGATCGACGACCACCTATAACCAGGAGCAGGTTTTCAACGGAACGACCGTGGCTATCTACACGGGCGACTCTTCGACGGCCGGATCGTCGCTTGACGATTTGAATATCCGCGAGCTTTCCGAGTCCAGCGTGGGCGACACCGACGGCGTGATGGCTTACGGCACCGGAAACGGCCAGAACGGGACCAACGTGTTCGTCGACCTGTCGAACGACGGGAAGCTTGCGACCGTCAACGACAGCCTGGCCACCACAACCGCCACGAGCACCTCGATGGATGTCACCTATCTGACGACGGGGGCGGCCGGGGCTACGACCACTGCCACCGCGACCATTACCGTTGGCTCCGGCACCACGTATGCGGATACCGCCCAGGGATTGATCAACGCGATCAACAACTCGGGGCTGGGCTTGAACGCGACCTTCACCACGGCGCAGCAGGCAGGAACCGCGGCGGTGGCGGATGCTGAGGCGGCTGGCCTGGGGGGCGGCGGCGCCACCGATACGGGCATCGAGATTTCGGGCACAGGAATTGGAACCGGCACCAATGGCGCCGGCGAAGTGGGAACCCTGACGGTGAGCGCCCCCGGCGATACGCTGGGAGGCACCCTCACCATCGTTGGGTCCGACGGCACGAGCCATGCCATTTTGCTGGGAAACGCGGGGTCCACCGACACGATCGCCAATCTGGAGAATACGATCAATACGGCCGGCTACGGGGTCACGGCCTCGCTTGTGGGCGGAGCACTGACGTTCATTTCGACAAACCCGGCGGTGACCGTCTCGGCTACCTCAGCCCTCACCGCGAGCGCCGGCGGAACGCTAACCTTGACCGGCACTCCGACAGCCCTGACCCAGTATTACAGCCAGGTGGGCACTCTTACACTGGCCCAAACGAATCCCGCGAAGCCAAGCCTCTCCACCGATACTCTCGGCGGCACCCTCACCATCGGCTCGAACGTGATTACGCTCGGCACGCCGACCACCACCGACACACTTGCCGACCTGGAAGCGACGATCAACAGCGGCGACTACGGGGTAACGGCCACGCTCGACAGCACCGGCAAGATCATGACTTTCACGTCGTTGAATTCTTCGATGACCATCGCCGGCGGAGTCGGGCCTGGCGCCCTGGTTGACAGCTCAGACAATGCGGGCGATACAGGAACTCTGACTGCGACCAACGCGCCTGTCGATTTCTCCGTGTATTACAGCGTGGGGATCACAACCACAGGGATTACGGACTCGAGCACTGCGGTCAACATCGGCGGCGTGGGGCCCATCGACGAGACGTATGGCGGAACGGGGAACACGGGCATCGCGATGGACACCAACCGCGCCGGGGGAACCGCGACGATCAGCTACACGGACGCAGCCGGCGAGTCGCTGAGCAAGACGGACCTGTTAAACCAGACCGATGCCCAGAGCGCCCTGAACGACTTGAACCTGGCCATCAGCGACGTGGCGGCGCAGGACGGCTACATCGGGGCGCAGATCAACACTCTGAACGCAATCAGCCAGGTGATGAGCACGCAGCAGGAGAACGTGGTTTCGGCGCAGAATGCGGTGCAAGCGACGGACTATGCGTCGGCGACGTCGAACATGTCGAAGTTTGAGATTCTGAGCCAGACGGGGATCGCGGCGCTGGCGCAGGCCAACAGCGTGCAGCAGGAAGTGACCAAGCTTTTGCAGTAAGGGGCTTTTGCGGTAAGCGAAAGATTGCAGCAATTTCAAGACAACCCAGGGACGGGCGGCGGCAAAGGTCAAGACCTTTGCCGCCCATTTTTTGGGGCAGGGGGCAGGGAATAGCGGTATTTCAGTGCTTCGGCCCGCTTTTGACCGGTTTCCCCCGCCGATTCTTTTTTGCGGGTTGCCGCGGTTGCGCTTCCGCAGCCTTGCGGATAGCCTCCGCATCCGCGAGGTCCTGGGGCCTCCCTGCGGCCAGCTTCGACGCGATGAGGTCGGGAGCGGAGATGAAAAACGCCTTGAGGCCGCTGTTCGGATCGATTACGCCTTCAACGCGCCTTTCCCAGGCCGCCTCAAAATCGACGCCCGGAATACGGGGGAGAATATCGAACCCGTGCGGATCGTGTCCAAAACGAAAGAAACTGCCACGCTCGGCAAAGTCCTCCGGTCGAATGCCTTGGAGCGGTGCGCCGAACGCGGCGAGCGCGGCGTACGTCGCTTGCGCGTTAGCAGGGTCTGCTTTGATGAAAAGGTCGATGTCATTTGTAAAGCGGGGTTGTGCGTGATAGATGACCGCGTATGCCCCCACGATGAGGTATCTAACGCCATGGGCATGAAAGGCGGACAAAAGGTCTTTGTAATCTTGGTACATTCGGCTCGATCTCCCAACCTTTAAGCGCGTAGGCAGTCTGGATCATCTCCTCGACCGCGTCCATCCGCTCATGCACGGGCCGGCTCTGCCAATAGCGATACTCGTCAGCCTTCATCTCATCGAAGCTCGTGTACTTGCGCAGGATCGTATCCATACTCTTATTGTTTCACCGGAAGGCGGCGGTTTCAACGCTTGAATTCTTGGCTGCTGACAGTAACGGCAAAATACTGAAACCAAGTCGTTAATCGCCCGGCCTCGCGTGACAAACAAGCCTTCGCGCTCAAATCTTCTGGTCTCAAAACTTATCTTTTGTGAGAATTCCGCGTCCTTCGAGTATCTTGCAGGCCTCGGCGCCTGAGAGAACCCGCAGCTTACCCAACGGGCACCTCAACCTGAGTGACGAAGACCTCGCTGTGCAGCCGCCGCGCAATTTCTGAAGAAGAGGCGGTCTCAAAAAAGAGCGTCAAGGCTTCGACGAGGTTGGCGCGCCTCCTCAATCGTGGCGCCCTGGCTTGCGATATCCAAATCGGGGCACAAGGCGACAAAGCCATCGTCTTCACGCTCAATAATTGCCGTCATTCGCCGCGGTCCATGCATATTCGGATTCTACGCCATTCAAAACTGCCCGGGAGATCGCCCTCTACCACTCTCCGCTGGTGAGGTAGCCGTGGATGGAGGCGGCGGCCTTGCGGCCGGCGCCCATGGCGAGGATTACCGTGGCGCCGCCGGTGACGATGTCGCCGCCGGCAAAGACGCCGCGCTTGGAGGTGCGGGTGGTTTGGGGATCGGCGACGATGTAGTTGCGCGAGGTGGTTTTGAGGTCCGGCGTGGTGCTCTGGATGAGGGGATTGGCGTTGGTGCCGACACCGATGATAGCCACGTTCACGGGGAGAATGTACTCCGAGCCCGCAATCTCGACGGGAGAGCGGCGGCCGCTTGCGTCGGGCTGGCCGAGCTCCATGCGCACGCAGCGGGCCGCGGTGAGCCAGCCTTTTTCGTCGCCGAGGAAGGCGACGGGGGCGGTCAACATGCGGAACTCGATGCCCTCCTGGCGGGCATGCTTGACCTCTTCGATGCGGGCGGGCATCTCGGCCTCGGAACGGCGATAGACGAGCGTTGCGGAGCGCGCGCCGAGACGGCGGGCGGTGCGGACCGCGTCCATGGCGGTGTTGCCGCCGCCGACCACGATCACGTCGCGATCGTGGCAGTCGTAGACCGGCTCATCGTAATCGGAGACCTGGTAGGCGCGCATGAGGTTGACGCGGGTGAGGAATTCGTTGGCGGAGTAGACGCCGTTGAGGTGCTCGCCGGGGACGCCGAGGAAGCGAGGCAGACCAGCGCCGGTGGCCACGAAGACCGCGTCGTAGTGTTCGTTTTGCATCAGCTCGTCGATGGTTACGCTTTTGCCGACGACTACGTTGGTCTCAAATTCGACGCCCATGCGGCGCAGATTGTCGACTTCGCCTTTGACGATGGACTTGGGCAGGCGGAACTCGGGGATGCCGTAGATGAGGACGCCGCCGAGCTCGTGCAGGGCTTCAAAGACGCGCACGCGATGGCCCTTCTGGACCAGGTCGCCGGCGGCGGAGAGGCCGGCCGGACCGCTGCCGACGATGGCCACGCTCTTGCCCGTGGGCGGCGCGATGGCGGGCAGGCCCAGGTGACCGGTGGCGCGCTCGTAGTCGGCGACAAAGCGCTCCAGGTTGCCGATGGCGAGGGGCGCGCCCTTCCTGCCCAGCACGCACCCTCCCTCGCACTGGCTCTCCTGCGGGCAGACGCGGCCGGTGATGGCGGGCAGGGAGTTGTCCTCGCGGAGTTTGGAGGCCGCGGCAAGGTAGTCGCCGGCATAGATGAGGGCCACGATCTCCTTGATCTTTACGCCCACCGGGCAATCGACGACGCAGGAGGGCTTGGCGCAGGCCAGGCAGCGCGTGGCCTCGATCAGGGCGCCGGCGGCTTCAAGGCCCAGATTCACTTCTTCAAAGTTGCGGCTGCGCACCCGGGGATCGAGCTCCGGCATGTGGACGCGGGCAATCTTCATGCGCTCTTTGAGGGGAAGTGTGTTGTTGTCAGCCATGATGCACTTCCTCGGCGGCCAGCGCGGCGCGAAGCCGGGCCACTTCCTCTTCCTTGGCGGCCAGCTCGGCGCGCAGGTGCGCCAGTTCCTCCTGCTTGTGCTCCTCGAAGTGGCGGAGCGACTGGCACTCCTTGTCGCGATACATGGCGTTGCGCTGCATGAGGACCTCGAAGTTGACCAGCGAGGCGTCGAACTCGGGTCCATCGACGCAGGCGAACTTGCTCTTGTCGCCGAGCAGCACGCGGCAGCCGCCACACATGCCGGTGCCGTCCACCATAATGGAGTTGAGGCTGACTATGGTCTTGATGCCGAGGGGCGCGGTGATGCGGGCCACGGCGCGCATCATGGGCACCGGGCCAACGGCGAGGACAAAGTCGATTTTGCGGCCGGCGGCGAGCAGGTCGTTGAGCTTTTTGGTGACCAGGCCCTGCTCGCCGTAGCTGCCGTCGTCGGTCATGATGTAGGTCTCGCTGCTGGCCTGGCGGACTTCGTCTTCAAAGACCACCATCTCGAGGCTGCGCGCGCCCTCGATGAAGATGACGTGGTTGCCGGCCTGCTTGAGCGCGTTGGCCGTGGGCAGCGCCATGGCCGTTCCCACGCTGCCGGCAAGAATAACGGCGGTGCCGTAGTTTTCGATCTCCGAGGGGCGGCCGAGCGGGCCGACGACATCCAGAATGGAGTCGCCCGCTTCAAGAGAGTTGAGCAGCGAGGTGGTCTTGCCGATGGCCTGCACCACGATGGTGACCGTGCCGGCCTCAGGGTCAGACGACTTGATGGTGAGGGGAATGCGCTCGCCCTTCTCATGCAGGCGGAGAATGAGGAACTGGCCCGGCCTTTGCTTGAGAGCGATGCGCGGCGCCTCAATCGTAAATTGCTTGATATTGAGGCCGACGTCGCGGGCTTCCACAATCTTGTACATAAGGGAACTCCGATTGGAGCAGGGCTACAAGCAAAACGCCTGCGCGGTCGGCTGGGACTTATGGGACAGAGATCTGAAGTCCGCCGACGGCGCGGGAGGGTCCACCCCATCCTTCAAGATTATTCAGGAATTGGGTAGGGGGACCGTGTGATGTTGGTCACCGGGGGGGTGGGACTGGCGACGGGCTGCCGGTTTGAGGATCGGCGCGGTGGGGCGTAGAATTTGGCCGTCTGAACGAACTGCGTGAAAGGACCTCCGATGAAACCCGACCGTCCCCTGATTGCGTCCGTGGTGTTTCTGGCCATTGGACTGGGATTTCTGTTTGGATATTGCCACGGAACCGCGGGCTTGAGCGCCGCTATCCCGGTTTCGGGGGCGTCATTCAATTTGTGTATCGCGACCACCGGACCAGGGGCGCTGGGCGGGTTTGCGCTGACGGTGCTGGGGGTCTTGCTGCTGCTTTGGGCGGTGTTTTTGGCGGTTGCGGGACAGATTCGGCTGCTTGGGGTGGGGCGGAAAAAGGCGGAGGGAGCGAAGGATGGGGCGGAAAAAGAATGAGGTCGAGGGAGATTTTTGCGGGAATTGTATGTGTGTGCCGCGGAAACGGTGGGGCGGGTTCGCAGGGGGCAGGAGAAGGTTCATTCTTCCGATTCAGTAAGGCAAGACCCCGGCCTGGACGATTAACTCAGCCGCGCCCATTTCGGCGCCGCCGTGGTCACAGGTGAAATTCCTTTGTTGGGTTTCGGCCTTTCAGCTTGACATCTGAGGCGTGGCGCGTTCCACTATACATATGATCAAAAGCTTCCGGCACACCGGCATCGAAAGATTCTTCGCCACCGGAAGCAAAGCGGGCATACAGCCTTCACATGCAGCCAAGCTGCCGGTTCAACTATTTCAGTTGAATCGAGCCAAGACTGAAAACGATATGGATGCTCCGGGATGGGACTTGCACCCCTTGCGCGGCGATCTAAAGCACCATTGGGCAGTGAAGGTTAACGGCAACTGGCGCTTGACATTCGCCTTTGAGGGCGAGAACGCGATTCTCGTCGACTATCGGGATTACCACCAGGAGAAACGACGCGATGCGCATGCACAACCCACCGCACCCAGGTAAAGTGCTTCGGGAGTTTCTAGGCGACATAGACGTAACGACGGCTGCCAAGCATTTGCAGGTTTCCCGCGCGGCGCTTTCCCGCGTACTCAATGGCAAGGCAGGCATCTCCGCCGATATGTCGCTGCGTCTTTCCGCCGCGCTTGGAACCCACGCTGAAATCTGGTATGAGCTGCAAGCCGACTACGATATGTGGCAAGCATCCCGGAAGAAACGGCCAAAAATCGAGCCGTTCAATCGGGCGGCTTAGGAGGCCAAACTTCTGACGCCGGGTTTACGCGCTGGCTGCTGCGGTTCTCTTCGGCCTTCCACCCTTGGCGCCGTTGGCCTTTGCTGCTTTGCGTTTGGCCTCGGTTCTGGCGCTGCCGCCCTTCTTGCCCAACTGCGCCATCCAGCGGCGGCTTCCATAGACGCCTTCGATCAGGGCGGGAACGTACAGGTCGACGTCGAGGTCAGGAAAAAAGGGCTTACGGCTCAAACATTTTCTCAATCGTTTTCATGGGCAGGAAGAGCCTGTCGGGTTGGGTTGCGAACGGCAGGAAATCGTGTTTGATGTAGAAATCTCGCGCTCCAGCCTTGGCGTCTACGACGACGGCCCAGGAAGCGACCTGCCGGGAGCCTCGCAATGCCCGGTCCAGAGCGTGCAGCAGAAGGAACTCTCCCCAACCCTGGCCTTGCAGGGATTGAGCGACGCCCATGCGTCCGAGCAGTGTGACGGGAATAGGAAACCGCGGCAGCTTCTTGGCTGAATCCAGCGGCAACTCCGCAGCCAGAATCGAATGCGCGGAAAGCGTGTAGTAGCCGGCGACGGATGCGCTGTCCGCGGTGAGAACGAAGACGGCGGCAAGCTTGCGCTTCATATCCTGGCCAGCCTGCCGCTGAAGATAGTTATCCAGCTCGAAGACTCCGCAGGAAAAGGCCGCACGATCATGATGCGAACCGAGCGGCTCGATTCTGTATTCGGCGGCGATGGTCTTCCGGGCCACTATCGACCCGCGCGTTGCTTATAGCGTTTCACCGCGGCCTTCATGCGGGCGCTGGGCTCAGGCGGGTTGAGCAGGGCCCGCACAAAGACATCGCGGTCCCGGTCTTCCAGGGTCCAACTGGCGTGCAACTGAATGGTCTTGATGGCAGCCTCATCGGCATGTTGCACGATGAAATCGGAGAGCGAGAGCCCCTTGAGACGGGCAGCGCGCTCAATACGCTTTTTCTGTTCAGGAAGCAGACGAGCTTCCGTCCGTTCCGTGCGCAGGGCAAGTGCCATGAGATGAGCCTCCACTCTGTACGGAAGATTACCGTACATGATTCAACTATACATCGGCTGTCAAGTGGGCGCGCGTTAAAGTGCGGGCAAGGCCATGATTTCCACATATACAGATTTTTGTTTCGATGTGGGGAAGATTTGAGACAGAGAATTGCGGCGCAGGCAGACTCTGGTTGAGTCTGCCCGCGTTGTTTGTGGGGCTATTTGGGCAGGTCCTGCTTGCCGGTGACGGTGAAAGAGGCTTCGGATTTGGATGGGGCGTCCTGGGGTTGAGCGCCGGCGAGGGTGAGGGTGTACTTGCCGGGGAGGATGGCGCGGTTGCCCTGGTCGTCGACGCTCGAAAGGGTGCGGGGATCGATGGAGATGGTGACTACGCGGCTTTGACCGGCGGGGATGGAGACGCGCTGAAAACCGGCCAGGGAGTGGATGGGACCGTCTTTCTGCGGGGTCTTGAGATAGGCTTCGACGACTTCGTCGCCGTTGAGGGCGCCGCTGTTGGTGACGGTGACGGTGGCGCTGAGGCGTGGGGTGAGGGGGTCGCCGGCTTTGAGGGTGTCGGCGGAGAGCTTGACGGGGCCGTAGGTGAAGGTGGTGTAACTGAGGCCGAAGCCGAAGCCCCAGAGGGGTTTGCCCTGGAAATAGCGGTAGGTGCGGGCCCCGGTTGAGTTGTGGAAGGAGTAGTCAGTGAAGGCGGGCAGGCCGTCGAGCGAGGCGTAGAAGGTGATGGGCAGGCGGCCGGCGGGGTTATTGAGGCCGGCGAGGGTGCGGGCGATGGCATCGCCGCCGGCGACGCCGGGATACCAGGCTGCAAGGATGGCGGCCGCGTGCTGGCTGGCCCAGTTGAGGGTGACGGCGCTGCCGCTCTGGAGGACGACGATGAGGGGCTTGCCGGTGGCGGCCAGGGCTTCAAGGAGCTTTTGCTGCGGGGCGGGCAGGTCGAGGCTGGTGCGGTCGCCGCCGTCAAAGCCGTCGATTTTGATGCGCATCTCCTCGCCTTCAAGCTGCGGGGAGAGGCCGACAAAGGCGACGACGACATCGGCTTGCCGGGCCTGGGCGACGGCTTCGGCAAGTTGAGTTTCCGCGGGCGCTTCCCACTTGAGGGTGAGGCCGCCGCCGGACTGGTCGCCGGAGTGGGAGTACTCGAGGCGGAAGTCGTGGGGTTTGGCGTCGGTGAAGTCGACCGGAATCGACGGGACCTTGGGGAACTGCATGATGGGCGGGGCGGTGGGCGAGGCTCCGGGCGCGGCATGGAAGTTGCCCATCACGGAGAGGTCGTTGCCCTGGCGCAGGCTGCCTTCGGAGATCACCTTGCCGTCGAGAAGGAAGCGGTAGGACTCGACCGGGGAGTAGGGGAAGCTGTCTCCGGCCTCGAGGGAGAAGACGTAATGGCCGGGAGCGGGGACGGTGAGCGTGCCGGACCAGCGGACGGAGTAGTTGGAGGTTTCGAGCTGGGGAACGGGGCGGGCGTTTTCCCAGTCGGTTTGGACGGCGAATTCGGTGGTGGTGGCGACGGGGCGGCCGGTCCAGTCGGGGGTGGCGAAGAATTCGGTTTTGAGGCCATGGTTGAGTCCGAAGGCGGTGCGGGGAACGGGGGCACCCATGCCGGCGGCGAGGGTGGAACCCTGGGCGTAGAGGATGGGAGAGCCGCGGAACTGCTGGATAAGGCCGTCGAGCGGGGTGACGGGATGGAGAGGCGTGCCGACGTAGTTGCCGAGGATGGAGGGCAGCAGATCGGCGGTGGGACCGATGACGGCGATGTGGCCGGGAGCGGCCTTGAGAGGTAGTGCGCCGGAGTTCTTGAGCAGAACGATGCTCTCTTCGGCGGCCTGAAGGGAGGTCTGGCGGTTGGGGATGGAGGCGGCGTTCTGGAAGGGGATTTTGTCAAAACTGGAGCCTTGAGGGTCAAAGAGGCCGAGCTGGAAACGGGCGGTATAGAGGCGCTCGGCGGCCTGGGTGACGAGATCTTCGGTGACGAGGCCCTGATGGACCGCATCGGCGAGGGTGTTGAAGCCGGGGGTCCACATGCTGCAGGAAAGGTCAGTTCCGGCCTGAAGGGAGAGGGCGGCGGAGTGGGTAATGTCGGGGGTCTTTTTGTGGCCCTGATTCACGTCGACGATGGCGCCGCAGTCGGAGACGACGAAGCCTTTGAAGCCCCAGGCGTCGCGGAGATGGTCCTTGAGGAGCATCTTGTTGGCGCAGGCGGGAAAGTCGTCGATGGAGTTGTAGGCGCACATGACGGACTGGACGTGGCCCTCGGTGACGGTGGCGCGGAAGGCGGGCAGATAGGTTTCCTCGAGGTCGCGGGGGGTGGGGTTGACGTTGAATCCGTGGCGGAGGGATTCAGGACCCGAGTGGACGGCAAAATGCTTGCTGGTGGCGACGGCGCGGAGGTGGTTGAGGTCATCTCCCTGGACGCCGGTGACGAAGGCCACGCCGAGCCTGGCGGTGAGGAACGGGTCCTCGCCGTAGGTTTCCTGGCCGCGGCCCCAGCGGGGATCGCGGAAGATATTGATGTTGGGAGACCAGAAGGTGAGGCCGTAGAAGATGCGGTGGTTGCCCTGGCGCTGGGCCTGGTTGTACTTGGCGCGGGCCTCCATGGAGATGACGTTGCCCATGGCGTGGACGATGGCGGGGTCCCATGTGGCGCCCATGCCGATGGCCTGGGGAAAGACGGTGGAGTAGCCGGCGCGGGCCACGCCATGGAGGGCTTCGTTCCAGGTCTGGTAATCGGGAATGCCGAGGCGGGGGATGGCGGTGGCCCAGTCTTCAAGCTGGGAAACCTTTTCATCGAGAGTCATTTGGCCGACCAGCGAATGGGCGCGCTCAGCCGGGGAGAGACTGGTGTCGAGGTACGGGGGCTGCTGGGCGGGGGCGAAGGCGGCCAGGATGAAGGCGAGAGACGCGAGAGAAAGCCAGGGGCGAGAGGGCATGAGCAGGTTCCTCCGAAGGCGGCGGTCGAGTGGGAGCGCAGCCGGTGAAACTTTACTAGGGCGGGGGTGGGTTTGGCTAGGTTTATCGGTTTAGTAGGGTAAATGCGGGATTTGTGGTTTCCGAGCCTTTGGCTAGTTTTTTCTCGAAAGGCCGGCGAAAGGATGGGGCACGGGGCTTTTGGGACCGGGGGAGTGGGGGAAAGGCACGACGGGGGAGTTTGTGGTTTCCCACCCTTTCGCCAGAAAAAAGGCGAAAGGATGGGGCACGGG
>JBEKZJ010000097.1:0-18034 GCA_049509995.1 Occallatibacter sp.
GCTCAACGCCGCCTATGCCCGCAATCCGGAACGCTTCACCCACGCCCGACCAATGCACCCGCCCCAGCCAACCGCGGTCTGGATCAACCCGCCAATCCCAGCCAGCGCGACAGAGAGAAATCTACACTAAACTCTGAAGCCACCTGTCTCAAACTCGTTGACACGCTCCGGGAACAAACAGGTCAAAAGCCTCATATGTATCTTAGCCATTCGCTTACTCGATGCGCCGAAACAGGACGCGAGCCTCTCCTGCTTTATTCAGGGAAGGCAGAGAGACGATCTGGTCGCTGAGTACCTTGCCCTTTTCTGGAACTGCGCACACCTCGACCGTCGTGTAGACCGTGTTGGTCTTCATGCGCGTCACGAAGAAGACCCCGTCCCGCGTCAACTCGGCAAACCCATCGTAATCGTTATAGCCGCGATCGATGGCCAGGATGGTTCCTGCTTCCAGATGCAAGGCTCGCGCCACTTTCAGTTGGCTATATTTGCCCTCGGTCACTACCGCGAACGAGGGCAGATAGCCGTCCTGGTCCAACAGAAGATGCAGTTTGATTGCGCCCTTGCGCTGGCGGTACTTGGCCCAGTCGAACAGCGTAACCTGCAACCTGGCTCAACATGGCCAACGTTGTCGCCTCCTCGCGCTCCGACGACCTAAACAGCCGGCGATGCGCGGTCAGGCGCTTGCCGGCGTGGCCTGCAGGCGGCGCCAGAAGAAGTACGAGAGCCCCCAAAGCACGCTGGTGATCGCCGACGGGGCCAGCGCCGCGGGGCGATCGCCTATGGAGAGGTGGGCGATGAGCGCCGAGACGAGGTTGATGGCGAAGCCGGCGTAGGCCCATTCTTTGACCCGCGCGGGGAGCATGGGCAGGAGCAGTGCAACCACGCCCGCCACCTTGGCCCAGGAGAGCTCCACCCGGAAGGAGGCGGCGGAGAAGCCGAGGCGGGTGAACGCCTGCGCCGCCTCCGGCAGGCGCAGCAGTTCGTAGTAGGCGGTGAAGCTCATCTCCAGGCAGAAGAGGGCGGTCACGATCCAATAGACGATGGTCGTGGCTTTGGGGGCGGTCTTGCCGGCAACGAGGGCCGGATTGTGCGGGGTCGATTCCATGGGGTTCCTCCTCCTGCGCTTCAACGCTTGGGGGCGTTGGGCGTCCAACCAGGTGTTTCAATACCGAACTGCTTTGCGTACTCGGCGTTCAATCGCTGCCAGCCGCCGAACTTGATGGCGTCGGTGCCGACCATGCGTCCAATCGGCTCGCCCACGAGGAGCCGTTCAAGGACGTCGAAGCAGATGTGCCAGCCCGCGGCGCCCCACGCGATGAAGCGGCGATCGATGCTGTGCCACAGCGTCAGGCGCGTGCCGCTGCCCAAGGCTTCGAGTTCCCACCGGATATCGTGGAACTCAAGCACCTTGGGAGCGTCGGCACGCGTCACTCTTGTTTGGGAAACCTGCGCCGTTCCCGTCCAGGTGAGATTCACCGTGGTACCAACCGTACCCAGGCTCCGATCGGCCTCAAAGGGCGCCCACTCGCGCAGATCGGCCGGTTCGGTGATCGCCCGCCAGACTTTTTCCGGCGGGTGACCGAGTTCTCTGACGAGAATGAGCGTCCACTTCTCTCCGTCCTTTCGTACCTGGGCCCCGCTGGCCGGACCCGGTGCGTACTGCTCGCGATCGGTCATGCATCTTCTCCTTGTCTCGGCCAGCGCCCACCGGGCTGCCACCCTGCTGAGCGTCTGCCCTACCAACGCATCAGCTGCACGACCTGAATGAGATTGCCGCAGGTGTCGTTCAGCATGGCGATCTTGGAGGCCGTCACATCCGTTGGTGGCATGGTGAACTCGGCGCCGCGCGCTTTCATGCGCTCGTAATCGGCCTGCACGTCGTCGGTGTAGAACATGGCCGCGGGCTGGCCTTGCTCAAATATGGCCTGCTGGTAGGCTTTGCCGGCCGGGTTGTTGTTGAGCGCCAGCTGCAGTTCCGTGCCGTCCGGGTCCTCTGGTGAGGCCACGGTCAGCCAGCGAAATGGGCCCTGACTGAAATCGTTCTTCTTGGCGAAGCCCAGTACCTCCGTATAGAAGCGCAGGGCCTTGTCCTGGTCGTCGACGTATATGCTGGTCACTTTGATTTTCATGGCGTTTCTCCTTTGTCGGATTCGCGGTTTGGGCCGCGTCTTCTTCTCCTTGTCTTGCTTTTGGTTGGTGTCGGGGACCTTGGTGTTGATTGATCCATGCGGTCGAGGTGGCGTTCGAGAGCATCCACGTGAGCGGACCAGAACCGGCGGAACGGAGCCAGCCAGGCATCCACCTCATGAAGTGGTTCAGTTTTCAGCCGGTAGAGACGGCGCTGTGCGTCCACCTTGGATTCAACGAAACCGGCCTCGCGCAAAACTCGCAGGTGCTTTGACACGGCCGGCTGGGACATACGAAGCTGACGCTCGATCTCTCCAACCGACTTTTGTGACGAGACCAGGAGGCCTAATATCGCACGGCGGTTCGGCTCCGCGATGATTTCGAATACAGATTCCACGCCTTTAATATACTCCACTGGGCATATACGTGTCAAGGCATATACAAGAAAATAGTCCATTCGTGGCGTGGATGCCGTGAATGGACGGTGCGAATCTTTTTACCAAACTGGAGGAAAGTCTTGCCCGGGCGCTGATGACGGTGGTGGCGCTCGTTGTCGCCGCCCTGCTGGCGGGCGTTCCTGTGGCACAGACCTGGGAAAGACGATCCCACCCCCGCCACTGCCCCCTAACTCCTGCCCCCTGATCCCCGATCTCCGACCTCTGCCCCTGCCCCCTGATCTCTGACCCCTGCACCAAAAAGTGCACAAAAGAGTGTATCTTTCTTGCACTTTTTTTTGTGCACAACGAGCTTCCGTGTTGCATTTCCGAGTTGCAAACCAGGCTTTTGCTCAAACCGCACAATTGCATACAACGCTTTTCTCCAAACTGCACAATTGCGTACCACCATTTCCAAAACCCACAACCTGAAGCTGCACGATTGCCCTCGAACCGGAAAGCTTCAAGTGACCATTTCGCGCAAAACGCGGAGCTTCAAGCCACCATTTTGAAGCCGCTCCCAAGGAAAAGTTGACTGATCGGTAACCGGCCGTCACTGACAACTGAAAACTGACAACTGACCGCTGCTAGAATTCCTGTGGAGCAGCCTTGATGAGCGTGATCGCCCTTTATCCCGGCACCTTTGACCCGCCGACCAACGGACATGTGGACCTGATCCAGCGCGGGGCGAAGCTTTTTGAGCACCTGACGGTGGGGATTCTCAACAATCCGGGCAAGAATCCGCTGTTTACGGTCGAGGAACGGGTGGAGATGCTCAGGGAATCGACCAGCGCCCTGGACAACGTTTCGGTAGCCACATTTGACGGACTCATGGTGGACTTTGCGCGGCATCTGGGGGCCAAGGCGGTTTTGCGCGGCATCCGGGCCATCTCCGACTACGAGCACGAGTTTCAGATGGCGCTGATGAACCGCCGCCTGGCCCCGGAGATCGAGACCGTCTTTCTGCAGCCGGCCGGGCGCTACTCATTTATCAGCTCGCGGATGTTGAAAGAAGTGTTCAGCTTTGGCGGCGACGTTACCGGACTGGTTCCACCCAACGTGCTCAAACGTCTGCGCGGACGAATCAACAACAGCTAGGGAATCTCTGCACAGCTTGTTGCGGAGTCAGCGTTTCTTCCGGGATGCCGCGGACGTATGCCGGAACGGGCCTCCGCGGTTCCGCGAGGCGGTCTTTTGAGGAGCATGGAGTATTTTGACGGCTGCTTCAAGCCTTCACGTCCGCGTTCCATGGGACAGGAAAAATGGGCCTGCGGGTCGACCTGAAATGTGGCCCTATAGGGCGGCAAGACACGCCGCGGATGTGACCCTATAGGAGCGCAAAGCGCCCGATCGGCTTCCAGAATGCAGAAAACTGGCCCCGCAGTGCGTCGAACCACGGCGGAATGTCCGGTTGCAGGTAGACATTGAATGCGCAAACTTTGCGCATTTTTGGCAAAAACAAGGCGTTTTGGGGCGTTTTTCGGTTGCGAATCACGCCCATCGTTCGTCAGGTTGCGGGTGCTGAAGGAAGCCCTCAGCTTGGGCGGCGGCGCGACCGGGCTGACGCCGCCCGGCTTGCTCTGGCGCCCAGGGCCGGCAAATGATCGGAAGCTAAATCCCAGCGTCTCAAATTCGAGACCCTTGAACCCGACGCCGCCGGGGCGCGGAAAACGTTCGAGAAGCCTACCTTTCAGGATTCATCCCGGGTAGAATCTTTAACCTGCAGAATACAAACCCATGAAAAGCATCACTGTAACCGTCAGCGACCAGGCATACCGCCAGGCGCGGGTTTTGTCAGCCGAGCTCGACTCATCGCTATCCCGGATTGTGCAGTACCTGCTCGAAGACCTGCCCCAGGTTTCGCGTGCCGCGCTCGCGTTCCCGTTGGCCAAACCGGACATCCTCCACAGGAACACAGAAACTGTTAATCTGTGAAACTGTGGAGCCCCTCACAACCCAAGCATAATCAACGGATTACGCAGGACGTCTCAGACCGGACGCAAATATTGTGAATCTGTGAATCGGTGAACTGCAAAGTCCAATTCAGCCGCAGGCACAACGCCCCATCCACGTCGCGCGAGTGCCTCAGTTCCCAGGTCTCTCCGCCGCGGCGAACGAGACCTGCGGCGCCCCTGTTTGGCTGCTTCCCGAGACCTGGGGCACACGCCCTTTATGGCGACACCCGGTTCACTGACGGGATCCTGGACGGTTCCTCAAGCACGAATTTGGGGTTGATGCGGGCATCATGCCAGCGGACGCCGAACCACAGATGTGGTCCCGTGGCGCGGCCGGTGGCACCTTCCCGGCCGAGCGTTTCGCCCTTCTTGACCTCCTGCCCCTCCTGGACCTTGATCTCGGAGAGGTGGAAGTACATGCTGATCAGGCCGTCGCCGTGGTCGATAAACACGGCGTTGCCCTCAAAGAACATTTCTTTGGCGAAGACGACTGTGCCGGGGGCAACGGCCAGGATGGATGAGCCCACGGGCGAATCGTAGTCGGACCCCATGTGAGCCTGCTCGGCCAGCTTGCCGTTGTAAACCCGCTTGACGCCGAAGGACTTGCCCACAGACAGCGGCCTGACCGGCGGCCCAAGAGGCAGGGTAAACTTCGCCGGCCCCTCCTTGCGCGCCCAGATCCTGCTCAGCGCCGCCCGGTCGACCGCGTCGCGCCTCAGGTCCTCCCGCGAGGGGTTGGCCTGGGGAATGTCGGGAAGCGTGATCTCCTCGGTGCCGTAGTCGTTGGGCTCGACCGAGATGCGGGCGAACTGTTTTGGCCCGGAGCCCGAGATCGCGATGGCGATGGGACCCGGCTTATCCAACAGGTCGATGGGGTAGTAGCAGGTTCCCTCCAACGCGGCCCAGGAGCGCCCTCTCATGCTGCAACGCTCGGCGCCCGGCGCCACCCAGCGGACCAGCGTGCCCGGAACCGCCGAGATAGTGGCTACCGGCCCTTGTGCAGTGGAGAGCGGAAGCGGAATGAAGCAGGCCAGCGCCAATAACCCAAAAAGGATACCGCGGAGATGCATGACTTTCATGATTTCCCCCTTGCAGAGAGAGCGCGAAGTTGGACCCACACGGTGCGCAAATCCACACACCCGGGATTTCCATTTTCGAATCCCGGGTAGCCGCATGTGTGCGCGCAGAGAATTCGGGACCGATGAAAAACTAACGGGTCGGGGCTTGAGCGTGCTGTTCAAAAAGGCACAGCGGCCGGGACGGGAAGGAACGCTTTGAGTTTCTACTCATGCCACGGATCGAGCAATTTGACCGGGATACCGCGCACGTCGCGAAGATTGCGGGTAACAAGTGTCAGGTCATGGAGGACGGCGGTGGCTGCCAGCAGCGTATCGACCACAGGCCTTGGGCGCTGGCCGGACCAATCGCCCCATAGACGTGCTGTGGCTGCGTCGATGCCCAGAATGCGGTCGGCAAAGCTGAACTCAAGGCCCTCCACCCAGGCCGCGAGCCTCTTCGCCGCGTCTGGGTCGGGGTCCTTGAACTTCTTGGCGGCTACGCCTTTGCGCAACTCTCCCAGCGTGAGCACACTGATGAAAAGCGAAGAGGAGTCGGCGGCTTCGAGGAACGAGATTACTCCCGCGTCGGCCTTCTTCTTGCGGGTTTCGCTCAGGACGTTGGTGTCGAGCAGATAAGCAAGCCGGCCGCTCACAACTCGATCTCCCGGCCCAAATCGCGATCAGGTTCGATGTCGAAGCTGTCTACTTTCGGGCCGCCGAGCAGGTATTCCTTCAGGTCGGGCTTGTGCGCGACGAGGGCGCGGTAATCGCCAATGGACAGAACGACTGCCCGCTCCGCGCCGTGACGCGTGATGATCTGGGGGCCTCTGGTGTGCGCCTCTTCGATCACTTCGCTCAGGCGTGTCTTTGCCTGCTGGAGCTGCCAGGGAGCCATGGGTGCCTCCTTGTACTTCAACCAGAATTATAGTCGTTCTGGTCGAAATGGTCTATTCGGGCATTTCGGGCCGCAGGTGGCGGGCCAGGGACCACTTTAACTCTTCTATGCCTTGGCCGGTTACGGCGGAGATGGCGTGGAACTCCAGCTTCTTTCGCTTAACATGAGCTGCTAACTTCTTTAACTTTTCGGGGTTTGCGCTGTCGATCTTGGTGGCGGCCACGATCATGAGTTTGTTGGCCAGGGGGTGGTTGGGTTGAGACGGCTTGTTTTCGTCGTCTGAGAAGGGATCGGAATCGTTTTTGATGGCGCTGCTGGTGAAGCTGGCCAGCTCCTTGTTAATGACTTTGAAGTCTTCGACGGGGTCAGGGCGGCCGGAGGCGTCGGAGACGTCGACTAAGTGGAGGAGGAGGCGGGTGCGCTCGATGTGGCGGAGGAACTGCGTGCCCAGGCCGGAGCCGAGATGGGCGCCTTCAATGAGGCCGGGCATGTCGGCGACGACGAAGGATTCCTCATTCGGCTCCTCGCCGACGGTGACGACGCCAAGGTTGGGCTCGAGGGTGGTGAAGGGGTAGTCGGCGATTTTGGGCCTGGCGGCGGAGATGCGGGAGATGAGGGTGGACTTGCCGGCGTTGGGGTAGCCGACCAGACCGACGTCGGCCAGGAGCTTGAGTTCGAGGCGGTAGTGGCGCTCCTCGCCGGGACGGCCTAGCTCGTGCTCGCGAGGGGCTTGGTGGGTGGGGGTGGCAAAGTGCTGGTTGCCGCGGCCGCCGCGACCGCCTTTGGCGATGACGAGGCGCTCGTCTGGCTCGCTGAAGTCGTGGATGAGCTCGCCGGTTTCCTGGTCGTAAAGCGATGTGCCTACAGGGACCTGGAGGACGATGGGGAGGCCGTCGAGGCCGGTGCAGTTGGAGCCCATGCCGTGCTCGCCGCGTTGCGCCTTATGCTCGGGGTTGTAGCGGAAATGAATCAGGGTGTTGTGGCGCTGGGAGGAGACCATGACGACGTCGCCGCCACGGCCGCCGTCGCCGCCGGAGGGACCGCCGCGGGGGACGAACTTCTCGCGGCGGAAGGCCATGCAGCCGTTGCCGCCGTCGCCGGCCTTCACGCGAATTTTGGCTTCATCGATGAACATGGAAGACCAGGGAACAGGGATTAAGGAACAGGGAACAGGGGTCTGGGGTCAGCTCTCCAATGCGTACTGGCGGGGCTAAATCCGAAGTGCCGTCTTTCCAGTTTACCGAAACGGGCTTACAATCGGTTGCAACTTCAATTTTGGGCAATCGGGGCGATTGGATTTGGGGATTTTCCTGCGCTGAGCGATTTTGCCCCATCCGGACCTGCCGGTAGAGCGGGCCGGGCAGGTTGCTTGTCGGGCTTTTTCCCAGGGTCTGCCGCGAGCAGGTGTCTCGATGGCAGGGGCTGGTCGGAGTTGGAGCAAAGCGCTGGCGGCGGGCGCGGTCCTGGTGGCCGCGGCGACGATTGCCGTGGGGCAATCGGCTCCAAGCGGTTCGCTCATGGGAAAACTGACGGACTTGCACTCGGCGCCCCTGGTAGGCGTTGCGGTGGTGGTGCGCAATGAGGCCACCGGCGCCGAGGCGCGCACGATCACAGCCAAAAATGGGACCTACCGGTTCGCCGGGCTGGACGCCGGCGCTTACACGCTGGAGGCGGAGAGCGCGCAACTGGGCCACGGGCGGCTGGAGGGCATCTTCGTTTCCGCAGGGCACGAGGAGCGCGTGCAGGCGGCGATGGAGTTTGAGATTGCGCCGGGAAGGCCCATCCAGCTTGCGTCTCATGACATTGCGACGGTGACGCCGGAGCTGAATACGCCGGTGACGGCCGACACGATGCAGCAATTGCCTCTGACTGGGAGGCGCGCGGCGGACGTGGCGCGGGAGATGCCTGCAACCGTGACGGCGGAGGCGACGGAGGCCTTGCCTGCGGAAGCACTGCGGGGGCTGCCGGTGACGGGGCGGCTTTCGCAGGATACAGCGCCGCCGGCCAGTGCACCGGACAGCGCCGGAAAAATTGGCGCCGAGGCAGCGCCAACCTCGTTGCGCGCGTCCGGCCAGAATGCGGCTTCGAATACGAGTGCGGCAGAGGCTCAGGAACTGGCCATTGTCAACGCAGAGGCGGTCCCTGCTGCGCCGGCTTCTGCCCGGCTGGCCCATTCCGCGCCGGGTCGGGCCTCGGCGCCCCCGGGATCGTCCGGGGCAGGTGCACCTGGAGCCGGTGGGACTGCTTCGTTGGGGATCAGTCAACCTTTGGTCAGCCGTGGCGGTTTGGCCATCAGCGAGACGGCGCCTGGTGCGGTGCAGGCAGCGATCGAGTTCAATCAGCCGGCGCCCAAGCGAATCCAGACAGCATCTCAGCGGGTTGATCCGGTGACGCCTGTGGTGACCACGACCGTGACGGCCGAGCAATTGCAGGCGCTGCCGGTGACGGGGCGGCGGTGGCAGGATTTTGCGCTCGATACGCCTACGGCGGCGACGCCGGCGGGCGGGACGTCGCAGACTTCGCTGCGCGGAGCCGGGCAAGAGCCGGCGGAAACCACCATCGACGGCGCAGGTACAAGGCTGGCTTTCGGCGGAAGTGGGGGGTCAGGGCCGGGCTCTTCGGGGCCGGGCTCGAATGGGCAGGGTGGCGCGGCGCAGAACGGCATGGGCCGGGCGTGGGCCGGCGGGCGCGGAGCCCAAGTGGCTGAGGCGGCGATCCGCCAAGTGGAGACGGCTGCCGGCAACATCGAGGCCGAGGGGGCACGCGCGGCCGGCGGGCGTACGAACGTGGAGACGCAGCGCGGAACGAACGGCCTGCACGGGCAGGGGTTTCTCTTCGACCGCCAGAACACGTGGGGCGCGCGGAACCCATTTACGCAGTGGGTGAAGGAGACTGCGCCGGCGACGCTGATCACGTCCCCGGTGTTTACGGCGGAGTCGTACACGCCGCCCGACCACGAAACGGTGTGGGGGATTGGGCTGGGGAGTCAAATTCGCCGCGACAAGCTGTTCTGGTTCGCCGCCCTCGACTGGAACCAGCGCAACGACCCTGGACTGGCCACCGTCAAGCATCCGGGCGAGTTTTTTGCCCAGCCATCGAACGACCAGATGCAGGTGCTGAGCGCGCGGCTGGGGTTGGGCGGCGCCAATCCCGTGGCCGAGGGCCTGGCGGCTTATTCAACCATGCTGGAAACGCTGGACGGGCTGCTGGGGCCGGCTCCGCGCACGGCTTCGCAATGGGTGGGCTTCAGCCGTTTCGATTGGGAGGCGGCGGAACGGCACCGGTTCACGCTGGAAGGCATCGGCGCGCGGTGGAACTCGCCCGGCGGGGGGCTGACGCGAGTTTCGGAGAGCTACGGAACCAACAGCTTTGGATCGAGCCAGGCCAACGAGGAGTGGCTGATGGGACGCTGGGAGGCATTCCTCACACCGAATCTGATGGCCGTGACGCAGGGCTCAGCAGGGCGCAATATCCTGAGCGCGCACGCGGAGACGCCTTCGGCCTTCGAGCAGACATTTCTCAGCCCGAGCGTGTGGGGCCAGTTGCCGCAGATGGTGGTGGACTCGCGCTACGGCTTCACCATCGGCAATCCGTCGCGGTTCGGGCCGGGCAGCTATCCCGAAGAACGTCTCTACGAGGGGCAGGAATCGGTGGACTGGGTTCGCGGGAGCCTGCTGGTGAAAGCCGGGTTCGACCTGAGCCACAACTCGGACGCAACCAGCCTGCTGCGCAACCAGACCGGCACGTACTATTACTCCAGCGTGGAGAACTTTGCCTCTGACGCGCTGGTGTTTGCCGCCTATGGAGTTTCCGGCGAGCTGAACCCCGATAACCAGCACAACTGCGATGAGACGGGAAAGGTGTGGCGCGATTCGGGGGGCACGCTGCGCGGGCTGGGCTACTTGCCCTGCTATTCCTATTACTCGCAGGTGATGGGCCCCACCAACTGGTATTTGAGCACCAACGACTGGGCTGGATTCGCGACCGCGCAGTGGCAGCCGAAAAAGCTGCTTGTCGTCTCCAGTGGGCTGCGGTGGGAGCGGGAGCAGTTGCCGCCGCCGCTCGCAAACCTGGCCAACGTGGAGCTTCCGTTGACGGAAAAGCTGCCCAGCCTGGGGAATAACTGGGGTCCGCGGTTGAGCCTGGCGCTGGGAAATACTGAAGGCCACCTGCCGGTGCTGCGGCTGGGCTACGGCATGTACTTCGGCCGCACGGAGAACGCAACTGTCGAAACGGCGCTCACGCAGACCGGGAGCCCCAATGGCGACCTGAACTTCTTCCTGCGTCCCACGGATAATCTGAACGCGGGCGGCGCGCCGCCGTTTCCTTACGTGCTGAGCGGGGAGCCGGGGAGCGTGGTGAAGCCGGGGGCGGTCGAGTTTGGGCCCAACTTCCGCAATCCCGAGGTGGACCAGGGCGTGGCGGCTCTTGAAGAGATGCTGCCTGGCCGCGTGGAATTGACTGCCAGCGCGCTGGTGAGCCTGGGGCGACGGCTGCCGGTCTCCATCGACACCAACTTCGACCCCACGGTCAATCCGGGAACCATTACGTATGCAGTGGTGGACGGCACCGGCGCGGGGCCCATCAAAACTCCGCAAATCACTGTTCCTTTCTACGCTTCCTGGCCGTCGGCAACCTCGGGGACGGGCTTTGCCGGGCGGCTGAACTCCGATTACCAGCAGATATCCGAGATTATGAGCCGGGCTAACTCGACTTATGAAGCGGCGATGTTCAAGGTGTCGCGCTATGCCCGGCGCGGGCTGAGTCTGCACGCCCACTACACCTACGCCCACGCCATGGATTGGAACCCCAACGAGAGCACGACGGTGGCGGGCAGTGACGTGCTGGACCCGGCCAACTTCAGCCAGGAGTACGGAACCAGTAACCTGGACGTGCGCCACTCGGCCACCGCCATGGTCATCTACGAGGTCCCATGGAAGCTGCGCGGCGTGGCAGGGCGGCTGGGGAATGGATGGATGGTTTCAGGGATCGGGCAGTTGCGCAGCGGGCTGCCGTACGCCATGCGCACCTCGGGCTCGTTGGCGGAGGAGTTCGACCAGACCACGGGCACGGCCATCGTTGCGCTGGGGCCGGGAATGAACGGCTCCGGCGGCGACAACCGCGCTTACGGCGTGGGGCGCAACACCTACCGCTATCCCGCGACGTGGAAGGCCGACATGCGGCTGGGCAAGAGCTTCGACCTGGGACACATGCGGAAGCTGGAGCTGCTGATGGAGAGCTTCAACCTCTTCAACCACCAGAACATTACAGAGCTGGAAACGACCGGCTATTACCTTGAGTCCGGCACCGCCTCCGGCACGTTGCCCACGCTGAACTTTCTCACCGGGCTGAAGGCGAACACCAGGGCGTTTGGGCAGCCGCTGAACATCAATGCGACTAACTTCTACCGGGAGCGGCAGGTGCAGGTGGGGGTAAGGATGAGGTTTTAGCGAGCCGATTGGTTGTAAGCCAGTGTCCAGGTTGCGGGCCATCTGAGCTGGAGGACTGGAGAGCACGGAAGACTTAGTGCGACATCCGCAGTATCCTAGTACCGTGACTGCATGATTTGGAAATGTCGATCAGAACAGAATGGGTGCCCCAGGTCTCGATTTTGAGACCTGGGAAGTGCAAATTCATGTGGTCGTGGTACCAGTAGAATTGCGCGAACAGGATAGTCAGCGCATTTTGAAAAGCGACCCGGAAGGCGGCAAACATTCTGCAGCACGGCTCGAAGAGGCTCTACAGCGTGGCGAGACGTTGAGACTTCTGGCAACGAAGCCCCGCTTGCTCCGTCGAGATAACTACCGATGCCGCGCCTGCGCCAAAGAGGGGGATGAAGTCACTCTCGCAGTCCAGCCAATTCAACCGGAGTCATCGAATGTGGAGGAAATGCTAACGCTTTGCGCACGTTGCCAGGATCTCGTTGAACGATGGGACATTGACCGCCGCTTTCACCACAAATCGGACCGGCTGCGGAGACCGAGGAGCAGGAGGGGTAACCAGTGCGATTGAACTGTTCATTATTATCTAAAAAGACAATAGAAACATTAATTTCCCAAAAAAAACGGGACAAAAAAGTTTTTTGGTCGTCAAAGGCTCGTCGATAGGATATTCTTTGAGGTAGCTTCTGGGAGAGTTTCATTCAACATGAGGGCATTTTCAGATTCGTATCTGCGTCTGATTCAAAACCTGTGCAGTGGGGAGAATGCAAGAAGGCTCAGCTTCTTCAGCTTATCCTCGGTAGCTCATGGAAACGCCGACCCCGGATCCATGACTGCAGTGCTGTGTGCACTTTCCATTTTTCCCCAATTGGAGCGCGCTTCCCATTTTCACTGCTGGATCAATGGCTCGCCTGAGTTCACTTGATTGTTTCCCTGGATTGTTTCCCTGGACGTGTTAGTGTTTGGTTGAACCGGCCTCCAGGCCGGTGCGAGTGTGCGAAAGCGTACAAGAGCTTGTAAGTCAAACGTATTTGATGAGTTGGGTGTGTCTTGCCGAAGTTTGAAGACCACGCCCTGATACTGCACATGCTCCCGGAGACGATTGCCAATTCGTAGTCGGAGCGCACATTTGGGGGCAGTGGTTCCCCTGAGGAGGATATTTGACAAGGGTTCAGGCTCAAGTTGTGTATGAAAGTTCCATGGCAGCTTTCGAGGGGGATGGGTTTGGATCTGAAGCCACATACTCGCCGGATTACCTGCTATTCACAGAAGTGCCCGTGGATTCCTGGCGCTATCGATATGTGAAGCGGGCAATCGATCTTCTGTGCGCCCTGATCCTGATTGCGCTATTTGCGATTCCCGGGCTGTTGATTGCGGCGGCAATTCTTCTCACATCTGAAGGGCCGGTCTTTTATCGCGAAGAGCGGATTGGCCGCGATGGCCGCCCCTTTCAAATATGGAAGTTCCGCTCCATGCATCGGAATGCTGCGCGGCGGGCCAGCATCGCGGCTACGCACCCGAACGAAACGGTGTTGCAATGGAGGATGCGCAAGCATCTCAAGGATCCACGGGTTACCGCGATCGGCGATGTCCTGCGCCGCTGGAGTCTGGATGAACTCCCTCAGCTCTTCAACATCCTCCGCGGAGAGATGTCGCTCGTAGGTCCGCGCCCCGTCATTGAGGCGGAGACTGCTTTCTATGGGAACCTGCTGCCCTTCTATCTGGCCGCAAATCCGGGACTCTCCGGGCTGTGGCAAGTCTCTGGGCGGAGCGAAATCGACTATGCAGTTCGGGCAAAACTGGACGCCTTGTATGTCCGGTCGTGGAGCCTGGGTGCCGACTTCGGTATCTTTTTCCGGACCGTTCCCGCGGTACTGACCCGGAAAGGCGCGCGTTAAGGCGATTTCCTATATCTGGCGCCGCCAGGAGTGTGTCGGGAATAGGAAATCATCGCCGTTTAACCCGTTTAGACTCAACTACTTACATGAGAATATAGATCTCGTAAGTTGTTGATTCTAAACGGCGAAGAATCTGTTCCCGATAGACTCCTAGGCCGGGTGGCTCGCTCTGCGCCAAGGAGGCTCGCCGGCATTGACCAGGGATCTTGCGCGAAGCGGCCATGGCCGGTGACCAGCATCCATATACTGGAAGAAGGAGTAGATTGAGCGGGAAGGGAAACGTCTCTCGTCATCGAGACGCCTCAGGCCGCATGGCTTGAAGTGCCTATCGTGCTTGCGGGCCGAGGGTGGAATCATGGAAGATAAAGCACACGCATGAGAAAACGCCTTTCCGTATCCTTCGCGCTGGTTCTGCTCGCGGCCTCCCCGGCACTCTATCCTCAAAGTTCCGCCGGAAACGAATCCGTCGATGTCCAGCTGAGCCCTTCCGGCAGCTGTACGGATTCGTTGTCCTCCATGAGCGAGGAATGCGCGCAGAGTCAACAGCCGGCGCCTCGCGGGATACCGGGCGTGGAACCCTCGAGACCCAATGGAATAACCACCTCGGCGCCATCGGAGGACACCACTCTCGCAGGCCAAACGAGAGCGCAAGCGCAACTACGAGTCGCGGCGCTGCCGCCCGACCCGCCGACTGAGTTCCAGAAGTTCGTAGCCGCCACCACCGGGCAACTGCTTCCCCTGTATGGAGCCAATCTCTTTCGCAACGTTCCCTCCACATTTGCTCCCATTGACCTGGCTCCAGTCACCTCCGAATACGTCATCGGGCCCCAAGACGAGTTGCGCGTTCGCATTTGGGGGCAGATCAACTATAGCGGAAATCTGCGCGTGGACCGTTCGGGCGACATTTATCTTCCCCAGGTCGGCGAAGTGCATGTCGCCGGGCTCGCATTCTCTGCCCTCGATCAACATCTGCGCGCAGCCGTGGGGAGAATCTACCGCAATTTCGATCTTTCCGTCGACATTGGGCGGATTCGCTCGATCGAGGTCTATGTCACGGGACAGGCTCGCCGTCCTGGGGTTTACACCGTCAGTTCCCTCAGTTCGCTGGTCGATGCTCTGTTTGCCAGCGGCGGTCCATCTCCGCAAGGTTCCCTTCGCCACATTTTGTTGAAGCGGGACGGAAAAACCATCGCCGACTTCGATCTATACGCACTTCTCATTCACGGCGACAAATCCAGCGATGTCCGGCTGCTGCCCGAAGACGTTCTGTATATTCCGCCAGCGGGATCTCAGGTGGCCATCACGGGCAGCATCCGCAATCCGGCTATCTATGAGCTGCGCGAGGGCGAAACCATCGCCTATCTCATTGAGGCGGCGGGAAAAACCACGGCGATGTCCTCAAAGGTGCGCATCTCATTGGAGCGCGTGGGGCAGGACCAGCGCCGCCAGGCCGTCGAGTTTGCGTTCGACGCAAGCGGTTTGGCTGCTCCGCTTGCCGATGGCGATATTCTGCGCATCTACCCTATTCTTCTGGCGTACGGGAACACAGTGACGCTGCGCGGGGATGTAGCCAATCCCGGGCGCTTCAGCTTCCGGCCAGGCATGCATCTGAGCGATCTGATTCCCGATCGGGATTCCCTGTTGAGCCGGGACTACTGGTGGCAGCGCAGCCATCTTGGTTTGCCTGTGCCGGAATTTGAGCCCACCATCTCCACAATCGGGCGAGATCCGCGAAACCCTGAATCGAACAGCCAGGGTTTTACTGCATCTGTAACCCAGGAGACTCTGACCTCTGCTCTGACGCCGAATGACCGGCAAGGCCTCACTGGTTCCGGAACTCAAGGGCCAGGCACGGGCCCGACTGCAAACAGTGTGTCGCTTGCCTCCCAACTCGCGCAGACACCCGTCCCAGGCGGCGCGGGGCAGTCCAAACGGAACGATGTGTTTTTGTCGGCTCCTGAGATCAATTGGGACTACGCGGTGATTGAACGTATCGATCCGGAGACATTGAAGACCTCGCTGATCCCGTTCGATCTGGGCAAGCTGGTGCTCAACCATGACGCCAGTCAGGATATGGCTTTGCAGCCGGGTGACGTGATCACCATTTTCTCGCAAGCCGATATCCGTGTGCCGCTTGACCGCCAGACAAAGTATGTGGCTCTCGAAGGCGAAGTCGTCCATGCCGGCGTCTACAGTGTTCTGCCGGGCGAAACGTTGCGCGATCTGGTGCGCCGTGCCGGAGGATTTACAAAGAGGGCATATCTCTATGGCTCGGAGTTCACGCGTGAGTCGACCCGCGTGCTGCAGCAACAGCGCCTCGATGAGTACGTGCGCAGCGTGAGCGCGGATACGCAGCGTGGAACGCAGGCGCTGGCCATCTCGGGAAACTCATCGGGAAGTAGCTCTTCAGACCTGGCTGCCTCCCAGATAGTCGGACAGCAATTGGTCGCCCGTCTCAGCCAGATACGGGCGACAGGACGCATTGTTTTTGAGTTCAAGCCCAACAGCTCAAGCATCGAGGACATACCCGCGGTCAGCCTCGAAAACGGCGACCGGTTCGCAGTGCCTTTCGCGCCCTCGATGATCAACGTCGTGGGCGCTGTCTATGACCAGAATTCGTTTCTCTACCAACCTGCGCAATCGGTGGCCTACTACATGAAATTGGCTGGCGGGACCAATCGCAATGCGGACGTGCGCCACTCCTTTGTGATTCGTGCCGACGGCTCGGTGGCCAGCCGCACGACCACCAGGGGTTACAGCGCTTGGAGCAACAACTCGTTCAACCAACTGCGCTTGAATCCTGGCGACACGATCGTTGTGCCCGATAAGACTCTGCATCCTACCGCGCTACGCCAATGGCTGGACTGGAGCCAGTTATTCTCGCAGCTCGCCGTCGGAGCAGCGGTTATCAACGTTCTCTAACCACGAAATTGACGTTCTTACTCCGAAGTGTCCGAAGTGTTTGGCGAGCAATGCGAGGAGTATTTGGAAGCCATGACATCATAAGTATGCACCATAGGTTGCTAGTACCGCGACCGTGTGATTGTGAAATGTCGACGATGAGGATCCGGGTGCCCGAGGCGAGCCTTGAAAATGTCCGCAAACTGCGCGACGTCAAGTACAACGAGACGATTTTCGATATCCTGGCGCGGCAGTTCGAGGCCGCCAAACTCGACGAGGCGAAGGAGGGTGCGCTCATTCAGGTCGTCGACCCCGCCATTCCTCCCGACCGGCGATCCTTTCCGAAGCGCGGCCTCATTGTTATTGGGGCCACCGGAATTGGACTGTTAGTTGGGATACTTGTTGCATTGCTTCGGACCGGTTTCCGACAGGTGAAGAATACCCCCAAGGTCGCCCAAGAGCTCCACCATCTTCGCAGTTCTCTGTTCTCTAAAAGCCTGTCCAGAAACTAAGTGGGGCGTCGCAGCAATTCGTGGGCAAAGGCAATATGGGTCACGGTTTTCGCCGAGGTGTGGTGTTGTTCGTAGCCTTTGCTCAGGTTGCGGTATCAGATCATTTGATCCCAGGGCTGAGGGTGGGTGATTTTTCGGACGGCTTAGCAAATAATTCCCTTTGGCGCATGCATCAACCGGACAGCAGATGAAAGGGACAGACGGAACAGTTATGGACGATTTGGATGTAGAGGTGAGGCAGAGCGTGCTACCTGTATCAGTGATCGTTCCCGTCTACAATGCGCAGTCCACCTTGAAGAGATGCGTAACATCAATTAATGCCGGGTTGAAGCCACAAGAAATCATTGTTGTCGACGACGCTTCGGTGGATGACTCAGTGCTGGTGGCGAAAGGCCTGGCTGAATCCCACGGAAATATAACCGTGGTTTCTCGGCGCCAAAATGGGGGCGCCGCTACGGCACGTCGTGACGGCTTCTATGCGGCACATTGCGATCATGTCGCTTTTGTGGATGCCGATGATTACGTGGAAGAAGGTGCGCTGGAGGAAGCCTTTCACAGGCTGGTCGATACAAAGTCAGATCTATGCATCCTGCAACTATGGAGATCCGAGGCTGATCGTACGTTCGAAAGTATCGATTTGGGAAAAGTGCGATTTCCTATAACTGGGAGAGACGCGGCGGAACTAACCCTCGGATCCTGGGCGATTCACCCGTTAGGTGTAGCGCGGAAAGATATATACCTGAAAGCCTATGCAAGCTTCTCTTTTCTATCCATGAACGCCGATGAACTAATCACGAGATTGGCATTCATGAA
>JBEKZJ010000098.1:0-18005 GCA_049509995.1 Occallatibacter sp.
GCCCGGTCGGAACTCCGTGCTTCTCGATCGCGCCCACGTCGCCCGATTCGCGAGCCTTCTTCTGCTGCTCGATCAGTTCGTCAACCTGCGCCTTCAGTTCCGGACTCGTCGCGGTAAAACTCGCCACCAGTGCGTACTCCGGCGCCAGTTGCACGCTGGTCGCGCCGAAGATCGTATCCACGCGGGTGGTAAAGACGCGAATGCGCTGGCGGTCGGTTCCCTGTTGCCTATTCCATATTCCCTGTTCCCTGGCCTCCGTTTCCTCGTCTCCCTCTTCATCGAGGAAAAAGTCCACTTCCGTTCCCTCGCTGCGCCCGATCCAGTTGCGCTGCATGGTGCGGACCTTCTCGGGCCAGCCATCGAGCTTGTCGAGACCATCCAGCAACTCCTGGGCGTAGGCGGTGATGCGGAAGAACCACTGCACCAGGTCGCGCTGCTCGACCAACGTGCCCTCATGCCGCCAGCAGCAGCCATCCACCACTTGCTCGTTGGCCAGCACCGTGGCGCACTCCGGGCACCAGTTCACCTTGCTCTTCTTGCGATAGGCCAGCCCTTTTTCATACATGCGCAGGAAGAACCACTGGTTCCAGCGGTAGTAGTCGGGCAAGCAGGTGGTGATTTCGGTGGCCCAGTCAAAGCCCATGCCCAAGCGCTGAAACTGCCGCTTCATAGCGGCGATGTTCGCGAGCGTCCACTCGCGCGGAGGGGTATTGTTCTTGAGCGCGGCATTCTCGGCCGGCAGCCCGAAGGCGTCCCAGCCCATGGGGTGGAGCACGTTGTAGCCGCGCATCCACATGTGCCGCGCCAGCGCGTCGCCGATCGCGTAGTTGCGCACATGCCCCATGTGCAACTGCCCGCTGGGATAGGGCAGCATCTCCAGCACGTAATACTTGGGCTTGGCGCAGGAAACAGGCTCGGCCGCGTACAGCTTGGGGTCCGTGGCCCACCGTGACTGCCATTTAGGCTCAATCGCCGCCGGGTCGTAGCGCAGTTCTTTGTCTTCCGCCATAAGGGCTAGTTTAAACGGAGCGGCGTCTATTGCGGGGTTGGAGCCGGTTGCTGGCAGGGAACCTGATTCATCTCCTGGGTCGAGATCTCGTAGCCCTCCGGCGGATGGAGGCTAGCCGGATCCGGTTGACCCGGGCTGAACTTTACCAATTCGGTGATTCTCTTACCGTTCTCAGGGTCGTCATCCACCTCGCGCACCGTCAGACCGATTCCATCGACGTTCACCTGCCACGTTTCTCTTGTGCTCACAAGCGGCTTGCTGTTGCCGGCTGCGCCCGCCGGCGTTGTCTGCGTAACCCGGCTGCCGTGCGCCTCAAAGCCCTGGATTGTCTGAGTACCAAGGTGCTCGATCGTTGTTTCCACCTGCCCGGGCTTCGAGACCGTAGGAGTCCTTGCGGTAAGCCCGGTCGGGGGGCCAGCCATCTGGAGGACTTTGCCGCTCGACTGACCATCGGCGGTCGAGTCGGTGGAGACGTTCTCTGGCGTTATAACCCAACAGGACGTGCGGCCCGGTTCCTGCGAAGGTCTGGTCACTACTGTGGCAAGGCTCGTTCGGGAATCCCATCTGGAAATGGTACGAGCTACCGGGTCAGAAACGCTGACCTTGGTCGTCGCTGTCTCGTCACTGGATGCCGGAATGGTCGTTATCGCAGTCATCGTGCGTCCCTGCGCGTCCACTGCCCTGACTTCGGTAAATTCGTGGGTGATGTTCGATCCATTGGCCAATGTCTTCACGGTGGTAACTTCGAACTCCGCGATGTAGGGCTCGGGTCCGCTGCGCGCAGTGGCGCCGTTGGGCACCATGTTTTGCCCCCCGGAGACTTGGCCCCAGACCGGCAGCGCAAGACTTGTGGCCGCAAGAGTCGTTAATACTCGCAGAATGCTTGCACGCAACGTACACACCTCCAGCCCGCAACATATTCGCACAAAGTGTCATTCGCGGTCGAGCCGGCGCGACTGACAGGGCCCGGTGTTCACGGCGATAGTCTTCGCCGCTGGCGTGCAGCGCAGTTCCTCAGCAAAAGTCCTTCCCTGTCGGGAAACGTCTGAAACTTCGTCACACACTCAGCGTAACAGGCGCGAGACCAGGGATGAACTCGCCGGGATCGACCGCTAATACTATCAATGTTCGCTCATGATTGCTTTTATTTACAGCCTTTTCTGATCAATTTTGCTCATCTTCGACAAATAGACCGGAAATCAGGTGCAAATGATCCGTGCCAGACGGGCCGACGAGCAAGCCGAAAATCTCAAAACCTATTGCAACAGGCTCTTGAGCACCCTTACGTTCCGCTCTTCATCACCGGGGTCGTCCACCGGGGTCTCGGCGATGAACGCGGCATGGGCAAACCGGCCGTCGTTCAAGAGGCGCCGGAAGGGTTCGACGCCCATGGCGCCCTGTCCGATGTGCTCGTGCCGGTCGAGTTTGGAGCCGCGCTCGGCCTTGGCGTCGTTGCAGTGCCAAACGCGCACCGCGTCAAGGCCCACCGTCGAGGCGACCTGCGCCATCGTCTCCTCGTAGCCCTCGGCGGTCACCAGGTCGTACCCGGCCACGTGGGTGTGGCAGGTATCCAGGCACACGCCCACCGGTGCGGTCGCCCTGAGCCGCTCTGCCAGCTCAGCCACCTGCTCGAAGCTGCCGCCCAGGGAGAACTCCGCCCCGGCTGTGTTTTCGATGAGGATGTGGAATGGTGTGCCGTGCCACGGGAGCCCGTCGATGGCCCGCGCAATCGAGTCCGCGGCCAGTTTCAGGCCTTCGTCGCGGGAGAGCCCCTTCCAGGAGCCGGGATGCAGGACCAGGTACTCCGCTCCCAAGGCCAGCGCCCGCTCGATTTCGCCGCGAAACGCCGCGACGCTCTTCTCGCGCACCTCGTTCGACTGGCTGCATACGTTCACGAGGTAGCTGGTGTGGATCACCAGTGGCCCCACGTCGAGCTTGGCGCGCAGCTCTTTCATGCGGACGGCCTGCTTGGGGTCCACCCTGAACGCGCGCCACATGCGCGGACTGGACGAAAAAATTTGCAACGTATTGGCGCCAATCTCCCGCGCCCGCTCCACGGCGTTCGACGCCCCGCCCGCCGTGCCCAGATGCACCCCAATCCGCTTTGCCATGCGAACAGTCTAATTGGCCTATCAGAGTGGCCGTTCGAGCGATTGCGCTTTCCCACCCTTGCGACGAAAAGCAGTCGCAAGGATGGGGCACCCAGCTTATGTGGGGAATCGAGAAATGGCACGTTCGCCTTCGTGGTCTCCCAGGTCTCAGAATCGAGACTTGGGGCACCCGGCTTTTGTGGTGCATTTGGGGGTAAAAACACGGTGGGTTCTGGTAGGTCAGGCGGGTTGTTTTGGCGGGTCGGGCGGCCCGGTCGGTCCCGCGGCCACCTGGTCTTGCCAGCCGGGCAGCCGCTGGTCGCCGGTGATGAGGCGGGCGCCGCGGGTGAAGGTGAAGTAGGTCCAGATCCAGGCGGCGAAGACGGAGAGGCGGTTGCGGAAGCCGATGAGGAAGAAGATGTGGACGGTGAGCCAGGTGAGCCAGGCGGGAAAGCCGCTGATGTGGGCTTTGAAGGGCCATTCGACCTTGGCCACCGCGTCCATGCGGCCGATGGTGGCCATGTCGCCCTTGTCGAAGTAGCGGAAGGCTGGGCGCGGCGCGCCTCTCAGGTCGGCGGCGAGGATTTTGGCCAGGTGATCGCCCATCTGCATGGCCGGCTGGGCGACGCCGGGAACCTGGTGACCGTCCTGCTCCAGGTGGGCCAGGTCGCCGAGGACAAAGACGTTGGAAAGGCCGGAGGGATTAAGGCGGTCGTCGACCAGGACGCAGCCGCGGCGGTCGAGCGGCGCGCCCAGAAGCTTGCCCAGGGGCGAGGCCTGCACGCCGGCGGCCCAGAGGGTGACGACGGCGTCGATGCGCTTGCTGCCGGTGCTGCCCGTGGCTTCGACCCAGCCGGGGCCGATCGCGGTGACGTGGGTCTGGGTGTGGACTTCGACGCCGAGGCGGGTGAGGGCGGCCTCGGCCTTGGCGGAAAGGTCGGGCGGGTAGGCGCCGAGGACGCGCGGCGAGCCTTCGAGGAGCAGGACACGGGATTTGGCGGGATCGATGTGGCGGAAGTCGCGGCGCATGTAGAGCTGGGCGATGTCGCTGATGGCGCCGGCCAACTCCACGCCGGTGGGGCCCGCGCCGATGACGACGAAGTTGAGGGGCGGGTGCCAGCCGTGCTCGAGCATCTGGCGCTCGGCAAGCTCGAAGGCCAGCAGCACGCGGCGGCGGATTTCAGTGGCGTCTTCGATGGTCTTGAGGCCGGGGGCGAGCGGCGCCCACTCGTCCCTGCCGAAATAGGAGTGGGTGGCGCCGGTGGCAAGCACCAGGTAGTCGTAGGCCAGGCGGGCGCCGGAGCCCAGGGCGATGGTGCGGGCGGAGACGTCGATGGCGGTGACCTCGTCCATGAGCACGTCGGTGCTGGGGTGGTTGCGCAGCATGGTGCGGATGGGCTGGGCGATGTCGGCCGGGGAGAGGACGGCGAGAGCGACTTGGTAAAGAAGGGGCTGAAAGGTGTGGTGGTTGCGGCGGTCGACTACGGTGACGTCGACGGGAAGATGGGCCAGGCCGTTGGCGGCGTGGAGGCCGGCAAAGCCGCCGCCGATGATGATTACGCGGGGGCGGGTAGGTTGCTGCAGGGGTTTGGTGGGTTCGCCCAAAGTTTGATGCCTCCCTATCCATGATGCGGGATGGAGGCGATTGGTGGCAGGCGGGTGGGGTTTCGCAGGCCAATGCGTGATGGATGGCGGCGCGCAGGTTTTCGTGGCCTCGCACCCTTGCGACAGTCTTTTCCTCGAAAAGCAGTCGCAAAGATGGGGCACGGAGCATTGGTAGTTGGGAAGGTTCGATTCTGAGACTTGGAAGACCACGAAGCCCAACCAGCCGCGGCCCTGGGAGGAACGGCAGCCCCTGGGGCTCCGCCTCCCGACAATTGCATACAACGCTCTTGTCCAAACTGCACAACTGCACACCGCCATTCGCGCAAATCCGATAACCTGAAGCCGCACGATTACCCTCAAAACGATGGCCAGGACCTTTCCATTTACCCACAAACCGGAAAGCTTCAGCCCGTCATTTTCGACTGCCCAACTCACCCCTGTTCCCTGTTCTCTATTCCCTGTTCCCTATTCCCTATTCCCTACCCTCTGCCCCCCGGCCCACCCCATGCGGTAAGCTGGTGCGGGGGTACTTTCGATGAGTTTTCGCGCCCTGAGCCGTCTGGCTCTTGCGTCGCTGGCACTGGTCTTCGGCCTCGGCCTGGCGGCCCAGCAATCGGCCGTGTCCGAGGCGCCCAATCCGGCCCTGCTGGTCGTTCATGTCGACAACGGTCCCAACTCGGCAAAGGCGCAAAGCCAGCATTATGTGGTGCTTGTCTCGCTCGACGGCTTCCGCTGGGACTACGCCAAGCGCGACGGAGCCGCCCATCTGCTGGCCCTCGGCAAACGCGGCGTCTGGGCTCCGGAAGGCATGCTGCCCAGCTATCCCTCCCTCACGTTTCCCAACCACTTCACCATCGTCACCGGCCTTTATCCCGAGCACCACGGCCTGGTCGCCAACAGCTTCTATGACCCGGCCACACAGACCCGCTACGCCATCTCCGACCCCCAGGCAGTCACCGACGGCGCCTGGTATAACGGTATTCCTTTGTGGAGTTTAGCCGAGAGCCAGGGGATGCGCTCCGCGTGTCTGTTCTGGCCCGGCTCCGAGGCCAAGATCGCCGGCTTCCAACCCACATACTATCTGCATTTCGACGATAAGATCGACGATATGGCCCGCATCCGGCAGGTGCTCGCCTGGCTCCGCCTGCCGGCGGCGGATCGCCCTCATTTCATTACCCTTTACTACTCCGAGCCCGACCACGAAGGCCACGAATTCGGCCCCGATGCCCCTGAAACCAAGGCCGCTGTGTTAAAGGTGGATGGCCTGGTGGGCAAGCTGAAGGCCGGCCTCGACGCAACCGGCCTGCCCATCGATCTGGTTGTGGTGAGCGATCACGGAATGATCAAAGCCGAAGGCGGCTGGATCACCCTCGACCAATTCGCTGATTTGACAGGCTTTGACGCCGTCGGCTTTCTGCTCTACGGCAAAACCGAAGAAGACCGCGTTCGCGTCTACAACCAGCTCAAGAAAGCCTCGTCGCAGTTTGTCGTCTATCGCCGCAAGGATGTTCCGGCAGCGCTCAACTACAGCCAGAACCCCCGCGAAGGCGACCCGGTGGTGATAGCCACGGGGCCCTACGCCATCCGCGCCCACGCCCCTCCCGCCGATGCAACGGATCGTCCCCCGACCATCGGCATGCACGGCTTCGACCCCCGCAAGCTACCTCAGATGAAGGCCAGCTTTTTTGCCGCCGGACCGGATATTCTTGAGGGGAAAACAGTAGCGCCGTTTGAAAACGTGAATTTGTATCCCTGGCTGGCCCACCTGCTCGGCCTTGCCCCGCCCAGGACCGACGGCAGCCTGGATGTGTTGGCGGGAACGTTACGCGATGGCGGAGCCGAGGCGGGGAAATAGGCGCCGATGCCGGAAAATGAAGGAGTACGTGAAAGATGAATCTGGTTTTGGGAATTGATGGCGGAGGGACAAGGACCCGCGGCTCGATCGTTGCCGGCGAGCGGGTTCTGGCTCACGGAGAAAGTGGTTCCATCAAGCGGCTCCGTGTGGGTGCTGAGGTTGCTGAAGAAAATCTGCGCGCTCTGCTCCAGGATGTATATGCGCAGGCCGGCGTAACCGGTGTTCGTGCAGCCTCGTGTGGAGTGGCAAGCGCCTCAATGCCTGGGGTTACAGAGTGGATTGAGGCAGTCTTTCGGGATTTCGGGGTCCAGCGCTCCGAGGTGGTGGGTGACGAGGTGATTGCCCTGGACGCAGCCTTCCAGGGTGGGCCGGGAATTCTGCAGATTGCGGGAACCGGCTCCAACACTATTGGCAGGGCGCCCGACGGCAGCCGGGAGAGCGCGGGCGGCTGGAGCTCGCGCCTGGGCGACGAAGGTTCCGGCTACTGGATCGGAGTCAACAGCTTGCGCAGGGCGCTCCATGCCTATGACCGCGAGCAGCCGACGCAGATTCTCAAGAAAGTGGGCGAGATCTGGGGTACGCCGAGCCTGGACGATCTGGTCAACCTGGGCGATGCCACGCCAGGACCGGACTTTGCTGCGCTGGCGCCGGCGATCAATGAACTGGCCGAGGCCGGCGACCCGGTCGCGCTGGGGGTTTTGCGCCAGGCCGCGGCCGATCTGGTGGACTTTGTGCTGCTGGTGCGCGCCAAGCTGCGCCGCAAGCACCAAATCGCGGGCGAAGTTCCTGTGGCCTGGACCGGCGGCGTTATCGAGAAGATGACCATCGTGCGCGAAGCCTTCTTCGCCGGTCTCCATGCCGCCGCGCCGCAGATGCCGGTGGGGGCTGAGGGGGTGGTACCCCTCGAAGGCGCTCTCTGGCGCGCCAAACGCCTCGCGGAATCCAAGGAGTAGAGCAATCAGCAGTATCAAAATCAGAAAGTTAGGCGGAAGTTGGCTGCCCATTCTGGATGCTGGCCACGAGCCTTCCTGCCGCATCCAAGGCCACCAGCCTCGCGGGTTGGCCCACGGCGAGTGAGCCTGCCTGATCGCTGAGGCCGGTCATCGCGGCCGGATTGGCGGTGAGCAACCGCAGCCCCTGTTCGACCGACGCGCCGGTAAACGCAAGAAAATTGGCCAGCGCCCGGTCCAGCGTAAGCACGCTTCCGGCCAGGACATCGCCAAACGAGGCCTTGCCGTTCGCGACCTGCACCGTGAGTCCAGCCAGTTGATATTCGCCGTCGGGCATGCCGGTGGCGCTCATCGCATCGGTGATGAGAATGGCGCGCTCCGGTCCCTTGCAGCGCCACCAGATCTTCACCATCTCCGCGGTGTTGTGAATGCCGTCGCAGACCAGCTCGGCAAACAGGAAATCGGTGGTCAGCACAATGCCCAGAATGCCCGGCTCGCGGTGGTCCAGGGGGCGCATGGCGTTGAAAGTATGCGTGGCGCTCACGGCTCCGGCGGCAATGGCGGCGCGGGTCTCGGCGGCCGTGGCATTCGAGTGGCCCACGGAGATGCGCACGCCGCGGCGGGTGGCGTGTGCGGCCAACTCGACCGCTCCCGGCAACTCGGGAGCCAGCGTCATCAGCCGGACGTGCCCCTCGGCGGCCTCGAAGAGGCGGTCGAAGACGGCGATGTCGGGGGCCAGCAGATACTCGGGCGGGTGGACGCCGCGCTTGACGTGGGAAAGAAACGGCCCCTCCAGATGAATGCCGATGGGCCAGGTCACGGTCTCGCCCACGTCCGGCGGCTGAGCCAGCAGCTTTGCCAGTCCCGCAAGCGACCGCAACGTCGCGTCCAGGGGAGCGGTAACCGTGGTGGCCAGATAGCTGCCCGTTCCGTGCGAGGCCAGGAAGCGGCCCATCGTTTTCAGAGCTTGGGGCGTGGCCTCCATCACGTCGTGACCGGCGGCGCCATGGGTATGAACGTCCAGAAAAGCCGGAGCCAGCGTGGCGCCGGGATAGTCGAAAACGCGGCCTCCGGTTCCGCCAGCCATCTCGCCGGCCGCGCGGGGGGTTATCGATGCAATCCGTCCGTCCTCGATCGAGACCACGGGGTGGTCGAGCAGGCCGGTTCCGTTCCAAAGGTTCTTCGCAGTGAGCACCGTGCGCATATGCAGAGATTATTGCACTGCAAGGCTCAGCGCGCTTTTGGCGTTTTCGAAGAAGCTCTCCGCGCTTTGATGCGCTGGAGGGTTGGTCACGCGGAGGCGCGGACCCGCGGCCTAGTGGATGAGCGTTGTGCGCTCCGGCGCCCGCGAACCAGCCTGGATCTGCGCTGCTTTGAGCGCCGCCTGCGTGGCGGCCAGTTCGGCCCGGCAGGCCGTTAGCTGGGCTGAGAGCTGGGCGAACTTCAACTCCAGGTGCGCGCGCAGGTCCTCAATGGCCTGTTCCAGCCGGTCGTTGGCGGCAATCTGCTCGGCCTGGCTCGCCTGAACAGACTTGAGGTTGGGCAGGATGACGTCGGCAAGCAGCCGGGTAAGGGATGCAAAAGGCTCGTTCATGAGCAAATTCTAAGCAGAAACCGGCAAACGCGCCTGATTACGGTCGGTCGCGCTTTGGTAACGGTTGCGGCCGCAAGATGCCGGGCTGACCATGGAGGTGTAACGGCGCTTTGAAGCAGGAGTATCGTTGTTTTGCTAGGGTTTTGCCATGCATATCAAGCTTCTGTTGACGGTTGTGAGTACGGCCCTCGTCCTGGGGCCGGCGTCTCTTGCGGCGCAGACGGTGGATCTGCCCACGAGCAAACAGTTGATCGGGGAGATTCCGGGTCATCCGCAACGGTTGAACAGCCTGCCCATGTCGATGGCTGTCTCTCCCGGCGGACGGTACGTGGTCACGGTAAATGCCGGGTATGGGACCCTCGAGTCGAAGTATGAACAGTCGCTGGCGGTGCTGGATACGCAGACGGGCACAGTCACGGACTTTCCGGACGACCGCACTCCGGGGAGCGCAAAGCAGACACTCTACTCCGGATTGGCATTCAGCAGCGACGGAAACCACGTGTACGCGAGCATGGGCTCGGAAACGAACCCGGCCGGTGATGGCAAGGCCGCCACCGGCAACGGCGTGGTGCTGTACAGCTTCATGGAGGGGAAGATCGCGCCGGAGCGCTTCATCCCGTTGCCGTTGCACCAGCTTGCTCCGGGGCGGAAGACGAAGCTGCCTGGCGGAGTGGATGGTGATAAAGGAGTGCCGTTTCCCGCGGCCATCGCCGTGGTTGCTCTCGCCGGCGCCCAGAAGCTGCTGGTCGCGGACAATCTTTCTGACGATGTGCTGCTGCTCGATCCCTTGAGCGGCGCAATCGAGAAGCGGTTCGACCTCTCTGAAAACGATACCGTGCCCTCGACGTATCCCATTGCGCTGGCGGTCTCAAAGGACGGCGAGCGGGCGTTTGTAGCGCTGTGGAATGCATCGGAGATTGTGGAGCTCGATCTGGTCAAAGGGGCCGTGGGGCGCAAGCTGGCTCTGCTCAAGCCGCCCAGCGCTGTGGCTGCGGGCACGCACCCTTGCGCGTTCGAGTTCTCGCCCGATGGAAAGACCCTCTATGTGGCGCTCGCCAACCGCGATGCTGTTGTGGCCGTGAATGTGGGCCCCGGAGCGAGCCAGGCCCAGTTCTCCGTTAAGGGGTACTTCGATACGCGGCTTCCGGGGCAGAGCTATTTTGGCGCGGAGCCCGTGGCGCTGGCCGTCAACGCCGACGGCAGCCGCTTGTATGTCGCCAATGCGGCCAGCGATGCCGTTGCTGTGATCGATACCAGGAAGCTGACTTTGAAGGCGTCGAAGCAGGGAATGGTGGAACCGATCGGATTTGTTCCCACCGAGTGGATACCCATGTCGATGGCTTTTCTTCCCACTCCCTCCGGCGGAAAACTCTATGTTGCCACCGCCAAGGGCAAGGGAACCGGGCCGAATAACCGTCCCGAGCCGGAAGCGGAAGGTTCCAGCAGGAAGCGGCCGCCGAGACCCACCACCTACATCGCTACGCTGTTGCACGGCTCGCTGGCTACGTTGGATTTGGCTGACGTCGAAAAGGACTTGCCGCGTTGGACGCAGGTGGTGCTGGAGTCGAACCGGATGAAGGCGGCTGAGGAGAAGATATCCTTCGCCGGCCCGGCGCAGGACCGCATAAAGCACGTGATTTACATCATCAAGGAGAACCGGACCTACGACCAGATCTTCGGCGACCTGAAGAAAGACGGAAAGCCCGCCGGCAACGGCGACCCGAGCCTGACGATGTACGGCGAGGCGATCACCCCGAACCTGCATAAGCTGGCCCTGCAGTTCGGCGTACTGGATAACTTCTACGACTCGGGCGAGGTGTCGGGAGACGGGCACGTGTGGTCCAATGCGGCCATCGGTACGGACTATCTGGAGAAAACCTGGCAGCAAGCCTATCGGGGCGGACAAAGAAGCTACGACTTTGAAGGCGTGGTGGCCGAGGGGCTGCCGCTCGAGCAGAAGATTCCCGACGTGAACGAGCCGGCCTCGGGCTACCTGTGGGGCAATCTGGCCGCGCACGGCAAGACTTACTTTCACTTTGGCGAATTCATCTCCTCGACGTTTTGCAATGAGTTGAAGACCGCAAATCCGCGGCAGGGACCTATGCTGTCCGGCGGTGGCTGTGCGAGCAAAGGCGCCATTGCTCCGGGCGAGGCGATGCCCGCCGAGTGGGGCGGCGGCGTGAACAAGTGGGCCTGGGCGATTCCGCTGATCGCGACCAACATCGCCACCAAGCCGGAACTGGTGGGCCATTTTGCCGAGGAGGCGCCGGACTTCAACCTGTCTGTTCCCGACCAGGTCAGGGTAGAAGTTTTCTTGCGGCATCTGAAGGCCTGGGTTGCGGATAAAGCGCAGGGCAAAGACACCATGCCTAACTTCGTGATGCTGCGGCTGCCCGACGACCACACCGCGGGCACGCGGCCCGGCGGACCCACGCCGAAGTCCTCGGTCGCCGACAACGACCTCGCGGTCGGCAGGGCGGTCGAGGCGATCTCGCACTCGCCGTTCTGGGACGATACGGCGTTCTTCATCCTGGAAGACGATGCGCAGGATGGTGGCGATCACGTTGACGCGCACCGCAGCCTGGCGCTGGTCATCAGCAAGTATGCCCCGCTTGGCGCTGATGGCTCGCCGTTTGTCGACAGCCGGTTCTACTCGACCGTAAGCGTGGTGCGGACCATGGAGACGCTGCTGGGCCTGCCTCCCATGAACAACAACGACGCCTTCAGTTCGCTGATTTCGACCCTGTTCACCGGGCCCGGCGATCAGCCGGCCTATGCGGCCGACTACACGAACCGGGACAACGGCCTGATCTACACGGCGAACGCCAGGACGGCCGCGGGCGCGAAGGAGAGCATGAAGATGGACTTCCGCCACGCCGACCGCGCCGACGCGCAGAAGCTGAACGTGATTCTTTGGAAGGACGCCATGGGCGACGCGGCCGTGCCGGCGATGCTAAAAGAGCGCCGCAAGAGAACCGTGCAGGACGACGACGATTGACGGTGAGCGCTATTTCGTTCTTGGAACCGCTCTAAAGCCTGTCTAAGAACTCGAGGGCCGCGCCCGCACGGGGACAGGGGGTCTGCATCGGCGGGGGAGCGCAAGCAGTACGGGGTTTGTTGTTTTTTGCACTTTATATACGGCCCCCCTACCCCACCCCGTTTCTGTAAGGAAATTCCTTGTTTTCAATGGGTTACATGAAGGGCTTCGGTGTAAATTCTTGATTCTGCTGGAGTTCTTTGCAGATTCTTGATGGCAAAGGGGTTAGGGTCGTTTAGCCGAAGCTCCTAGCTTTTAACTTCCAGCTTTTAGCTCCTGCCCTGGCTGCATTCGCAGCAGCGTGCACACGTTGTGAAAGACACTATGGAACGATTGTGCGCCAAGGGAGGGTAATTCTATGCAAACCACCTGCGGTGGGGCGGCCGGCGCTTGCGCGCCTGGAGAGTTCTGGTGTCCCGGGCCAGCCTGCGGTGCTAGCCCTCCCCGGTCTTCCGCCGCGGCGGACGAGACCTGGGGCACCCGGCAAGAAGACCGCGAAGGACGACGACGATCAGGGGGGGTAGTTCTTCCTCCCTCAAAAGCTGGGTGCCCCATCCTTGCGCCTTCTTTCCGGCACAAGGGTGGGAAACCACATATCTCCGACAGCCGACCCTCCAACCCCGTCGAGTAAACTGGTAGTGCGATGCTCGACCTTGGATTCGTCCGCGCCAACCTCGAATATGTAGAAGAAAAACTCCGCGCCCGCGGTACTGACCCGGCTGCGCTGCTGGGTGATTTTCGCGCTCTCGATCAAAGACGGCGCGAGGCCATCACTTCATCCGAGCAACTCAAGGCTCGCCGCAATGAACTGAGCCAGCAGGTGGGCGCGTTCAAAAAAGCTGGTCTGGACGCGACCGCCGTGATGGACGAGACGCGCGCCCTCAAGAATATGTTGGACGTGCTGGACCGGGCCGCCACCACTCTCGACGAACAGATGCGCCTCTCACTGGCCGGCGTCCCCAATCTCACCCGCGACGAAGTCCCCATCGGAACATCCGAGGCCGACAATCTCACCGTCAAAACATGGGGCGAAATCCCCAGATTCGACTTTCCTCCCAAGCCCCACTGGGAACTCGGCGAGTCCCTCGGCATCCTCGACCTGGAACGCGCCGCCAAGCTCTCCGGCGCACGTTTCGCCGTCTACATGGGCGCCGGAGCCCGCCTCGAACGCGCCCTCATCGGCTTCATGCTTGACCTCCATACGACGAAGCACGGCTACACGGAAGTCCTCCCGCCCTTCATGGTCAATTCCAAATCCCTCTTCGGCACTGGCAATTTGCCCAAGTTCGGAGAGGATCTCTTCCGCTGTGCCGAGATTGTGCCGGAAGCCGACATCGTCCACACCATGATTTCGGGTGCCTTTGAAGGCAGCGGGGAAAAAGCTGAGGACTATGGCCGTTTCTCCGACCACTGGCTGATTCCGACGGCCGAAGTCCCCGTCACCAACCTCTACCGCGACGAAATCCTCGACGAGGCGCGTCTTCCCATCCGTCTCACGGCGTATACGCCCTGCTTCCGCGCCGAGGCCGGCGCCGCCGGCAAGGACACCCGCGGCATCATCCGCCAACACCAGTTCCAGAAGGTCGAACTGGTCAAGTTCACCAGCCCAGAGGACTCCGACGCCGAGCACGAGGGCCTCACCCGCGATGCCGAGGAGATCCTTGAAGCCCTCGGCCTGCCCTACCGTCGCGTTCTGCTCTGCACCGGCGACACCGGCTTCTCCTCCGCCAAAACCTACGACCTTGAAGTCTGGCTCCCCGGCCAGGGCCTGTACCGCGAAATCTCCTCCTGCTCGAACTTCGAAGCCTTCCAAGCGCGCAGAGCCAACATCCGTTACCGGCCAGCTTCCCAGGGCGCCAAGGCCAAGCCCGAGTTTGTCCACACCCTCAACGGCAGCGGACTCGCCATCGGCCGCACCTGGCTGGCCATCCTCGAAAACTACCAGCAGGCCGACGGCTCCGTGCTCATTCCCGAAGCCCTGCGCCCCTACATGGGCGGCCTGGACCGGATTGTGAGGCAATTGTGACCCAACCCATGAACCCCGCCGCAACCCCGTCGCAACCACGCACTCTCAAGCAGATCCTGCTCAGCTATTTCTACTGGACCTACCCCCGCGGCAGCTTCCACTACGACATCATGGTCACGCTCATCCTGCTGTTCATCTTCGTCACGCCCTTCCTGTGGAACTACCGGGACAAGCCCTCCTCCATGGCCGGCCCCGCGCATCCCATCCAGGTGATCGGCGACGGCGGACACGGCCTCATCGTCACCGTCCAGGGCCCGGATGTGACCATCCCCGCCGGCGCCTCGGAAAAGATCGTCAGGAAGGCCCTGCGCAAGGCCATCGAGCCGGTCACCGGCGACGCCGTCTCGGTCGATGGTTGGGAAACCGTGACCGACGCCCAGGGAAACCTCGCCTGGAAGGTCTGGGCCCACCGCTAATTCATTTCATTGCTTCTTCCGGCGCATTCGCGCGTCGAACAAGAGTAGGAGACTCATGCGTCTGGGAATGAAACTCATCTTCGCCACGTCCATTGCCCTCGTCCTCGTCCTCGTCTCAGGCCGTGCCGCCTCCGCGGCCGCCCCAGCCGACGATAAGGAAAAGACGAAGGAAAAGATCCTCGAGCGCCTCAACGTTGCCGCCGCCAACTTCCACTCCACCTCCGCCGACTTCGAGTTTGACACCATCGAGACCGACCCCGTCCCCGACGTCGACGTCCAGAAGGGCGCCGTCTACTACGACCGCAAAGACAATGCCTTCCGCATGGGCGTCCACATCACCGAGCACAACAAGAAGCCCTCCGCAAAGGCCTACACCTACGTCGGCGGCGTCTTCAAGCTCTTTGAACCCGGCCCCAACCAGGTGACCACCTATGGCAAGGCCGGCAAATGGGAGAGCTACGTGATTCTCGGCTTCGGCGCCAGCGGAAGGGACCTCGAAGCCAAGTGGGAGATCAAGTACCTCGGCTCAGAGCCTCTGTCCGACGGCAAGAATACCGTGAAGACCGAGATCCTCGAACTGGTCGCCAAGGACCCCGAAGTCCGCAAGAACCTCCCCAAGGTCACCATCTGGGCCGACCCCGACCGCGCCGTAAGCTTCAAGCAGATCTTCTACCAAAGCGCCACCACTTCCCGCGTCTGTCACTACTCCAACTTCAAAATGAATCAGTCCCTCCCCGACGACGCCTTCAAGTTCAAGACCGACCGCCAGACCGTCTACAACAACCAGTAACACGCCGGCGCCCGGCAGGGCACAGGGCGCCCCACATTCGCCGCGCATTTCAGGGGTTGGGTGGAATAGCTCCACCAATCTACAGCTCTTTATTGTCTTTCGCCGTAACTACAGTTCTTTCCTGTCCTTCACCGTAAAGAATGAAACAGCCCGCCAGCCGCCGCCTGCCCCAGGTTTCGCTTTTGAAAGACCTTGGGATACAACGAATCTCCAACCCCCAGCCCCGCATCCATATTTGGAGTTAGAATAAAAACAGCGCCATGGCCCTCCACCACCCCATCCCGACCTTGCTCTAGCGGCGCCCGCCGCTGATACTCGTTCCCCGCCCATTTTTCCCTTTACTCCCAGAAACAAACACCAAAGCGCCCTCACCGCGCCAATGAGGTTCAGCCGTGATCGATCGTTTGGAACAGATGGAACAACGCTACGAGGAGCTCTCCGCACAGCTCGGCCTTCCCGAGGTCATCACCGACCACGAGAAGTACCAGAAAGCCGGCCGCGCCCTGCGCGAACTCGAAGTCCCGGTGATGAAGTACCGCGAGTTGAAGCAGGTCCGCCAGGGCCTGGCCGAAGCCCGCGCAATGCTCTCTGAGTCCGACCCCGAGCTGCGCCACCTGGCCGAGGAAGAGATCGCCGCCCTGGCCCCGCGCGAGCCCGCCCTCGAAGAAGAGATCAAGCTCCTGCTGCTGCCCAAGGACCCCAACGACGAGAAAAACGTCATTCTGGAAATCCGCGCCGGCACCGGCGGCGACGAAGCCTCGCTGTTTGCCGCCGAAATCTTCCGCATGTACACCCGCTTTGCCGAGCAGCACCGCTGGAAGGTCGAAGTGCTTTCGCTCTCCGAGTCCGGCGTCGGCGGCTACAAGGAAGTCATCGCCATCATCGAGGGCGAACGCGTCTATTCGCAGATGAAGTGGGAGAGCGGCGTGCACCGCGTGCAGCGCGTCCCCGCCACCGAGACCCAGGGCCGCGTTCACACCTCCGCCGTCACCGTCGCAGTGCTGCCCGAGGCCGAGGATGTGGACATCAAGATCGAAGCCAAGGACCTGCGCATCGACACCTTCTGCTCCTCCGGTCCCGGCGGCCAGTCAGTGAACACCACTTACTCCGCCGTGCGCATCACCCACCTGCCCACCAACACCGTGGTCAGTTGCCAGGACGAGAAATCGCAGATCAAGAACCGCGACAAGGGCATGCGCGTCCTGCGCTCCCGGTTGTATGAAATGGAGATGGAGCGCCAGAACGCCGAGTTAGCCAAAACCCGCAAGGAGCAGGTGGGCACAGGCGACCGCAGCGAGAAGATCCGCACCTACAACTTCCCGCAAAATCGGATGACCGACCACCGCATCGGCCTCACCCTGCACCAACTCGACCTGGTGATGGAGGGCCGCCTGCAGCCCATCGTCGACGCCCTCATCACCCACTACCAGGCCGAGCAGCTAAAGACCGGCAACGCCCAGGCAGCCTGACCGTGTTCCGGCTGAGCAGCTTGGTTGCAAACGGCGCGGAGGGCTTGCGCCGCGGGCCTCATCCAGACCGCGCGCGCCAGGACGCCGAAACGCTCCTCCTCCACATCCTGGGCAAGAACAAAGCCTGGCTCCTCGCCCATTTGGACGAAGAACTCCCGGAGGACCAGGCCGCTCGCTATACGCAGCTCCTCGAACGCCGCTGCCAGGGCGAGCCCATCCAATACATCACCGGCGAAACCGAGTTTTACGGCCTTCCCTTTCGCGTTACGCCGGAGGTGCTTATTCCCCGCCCCGAAACCGAGCACCTGGTCGAAAAGGCGCTCGAGCTGGCTTCCAACTTCGTTGCCCCGCGCATTGTGGACGTAGGATGCGGATCGGGCGCTATTGCCGTTGCGCTGGCCCACAAACTGGACCACGCACAAATCACCGCCATCGACCTTTCCGCCCCAGCCCTCGACCTCGCCCGGTGGAACGCGCAGTTGAACGCCGTCTTCCACCGCATTCGTTTTCTTGAAGGCGACCTTCTCGCTCCGGTCGCACAAGAGCAATTCGAAATCGTCGTCTCCAACCCGCCATATGTACCCGCGGCCGACCGCGCCTCGCTCGCCGCGGAAGTCCGCGACTACGAACCGGCGCTCGCCCTCTTTGCCGGTGGCGACGGCCTCGACGTCTACCGCCGCTTGATTCCCGCCGCCTTCGCCGCGCTCGTTCCCGGCGGCTTCGTCGCCCTCGAAATCGGCCACAGCCAATCCCCGGCCATCCGCGCCCTGCTCGCCGCCTCCGGCTTCCACCAGATCGAGTTCGTCTCCGACCTCCAGGGCATTCCCCGCGTAGCATGCGCCCAGCGGCCATGAGCCGGGCGCCCCACGCGCGGCGCACTCCTACCGCGCCCAGGATGGGGCGGATGCTCGACTACCGCGGCCGGTATAACATGGCCGCGCAAGTCGAAGTCATCCCCATCCGGCAGATCGACGAAGCCTGCGGGCGCCTGCCCAGGAAGGACGTGAAATACCGTTTCGTCATCGGCATGAGTTCACTGACGTAGACAGAATTCTGGCCGGTCAGTCAGCCCGGCCGGTCTTATTCAATTCGCGGTACAAGCCCAAATCCGCGCCGGATAGGGTCTTGGCGATATAGAGAATCTGTCCGTAGTGCATTGCAAAG
>JBEKZJ010000099.1:0-17841 GCA_049509995.1 Occallatibacter sp.
GAGCAGGGCAAGAGGGCTCAAACGCCGCCCCCTTGCCCCGCACCCCCATCCCCGCTTATTTGCCGCCGGGCGGATTCCCTGGTCAGGACTATTTCCCTTTCGGAGTCACTATAAGCCTGCTGCTGGCCTTTGCGGCGGCCTTTTTCACCTTTTTCGCGTCCACATGCGTTGCCATTTTCTCGCTGCTGGGATGGAACCTGATCGGCCACCACGCGGTAAGCTACGCCGACAGCTACCGCTACGTAGGCTTTCCGGCCGGCCTGGTCGTGCTGATCGTGGCGTTGCCGGTCTTCGGCACTCTCTGGGTGTGGGCCAAGCTGCGCAAATAGGTTGCCTGCTCACGCAGAATAAACCTTCCAGGCAGACACAAAAAGGCGGCCGGTCCCGCGCCGGGAAGGCCGCCTTTCTTCTGTCTGCGAGTTCGCTGCCCTGTCGGCAAAAGACCGGGGAATCGCTCTAAAGCCCAGCCGGCTTGGGATTCTTGGGGTCGAACTTCGCAATGTGAATCTTCTTCGCCAGCCCCACCTTGGACAGCAGCCAGATGCCCCAGTAGTTGGGATCGACCTCGTACCAGGCCAGGCCGTGGCGCGCGGAAACCGGATGCGCGTGGTGGTTGTTGTGCCAGCCCTCGCCGCCGCTGACCAGCGCCACCCACCAGTTGTTGCGCGAATCGTCGCGGGTCTCAAATCGCCGGCTGCCCCACATGTGCGTGGCCGAGTTGACCAGCCAGGTGGCGTGCAGGCCGACAGTGACGCGCAGGAAGGCGCCCCACAACAGCCAGCCGATAGCGCCGGTGAAACCGCCCGCGATCCAGCCCACGCCAAACAACACCAGGCCGCTCGCGGTGAGCGGAATCCAGTGGAATTTGCTCAGCCAGACGTGGAAGCGGTCGCGGCCCAGGTCGGGAGAATAGCGGTTGAGGAACTCGGATTGCGCATGCAGCGAATTGCCAAAGAGAAGCCAGCCCGTGTGCGCCCACCATCCGCCCTCGCGGGGGGTGTGCGGGTCGCCCTGATGGTCGCTGTTTTGGTGGTGCACGCGATGAGTGGACACCCAGAACATCGGTCCGCCCTCAAGCGCCAGCGTGGCGCAGATGGACATCACGTATTCCAGCCACTTGGGGACCTGGTAGCCGCGGTGCGTGAGCAGCCGGTGATAGCACATGCCGATGCCGATATTGATGGCTACGACATAAAGCACCAGCATCACCGCCAGCCTCTGCCAGGTGAAGAAGAAGAGCGCCGCCACGGCGCCCACATGAAAAGCGGCGACCACCGACAGCGTCAACCAATTGATTCCTTCGCCGATGAACACAGCGCGTCCCATGCGGATCTCCTGCCGCGCGGGCGCCGCGTGCGCTGCCGACGGCGCGGGAGATAAAGACTCCGGCGGCGCTGGCATCGGTAAGGTTGGACCTTCGTTTGTGGTTGCAGGGGAAGGGGCCGTTAACACAGAAGCCATTCGATGAGACATCCTCAGAGAGTGGCAACACGCCCACCCTTATGCCCATTGTATAGGAGGCAATACCACAAACCACGGCCGGCGCCGCGCTGATGTTGCCGAATCCCAAAAATTTCCGCCATAAGTGAGCAATCTTGCTCACTTATGGCCACTTAACGCTCTTCTATCGTCCGGTGAGTCCGAAGCAACACGGACAGGTCCTCGTCCGTGGGGTGGGGATGAGCATGATCCCAGGTGCGGCTCTTCTTCTTATTCCCGGTTCTCCGTCCCAAACTCCCCGCCGCCGCTCACGAAGAGCTTCTCCGCCTGGCCACGGAGCACACGGTAAAGCGCGAACTGGCGTTGGGTGGCGCCGCGCAGTTCGAAGAGCAACTCGCCGCGGTTATCGGCCAGTGCATCCACGGCGTCCACCAGGCGCATGCGCGGCTTTTCGTCCAGGTGCGCGCCGTCGGTCACGTTCTTCAGCAGCACCAGGACGTTGCCGTAAAGATCCGGCTGGGCCACCAGGGTCACAAACTTCTGCTGGGCCGCGGGACCGTCGGTGTGCGCCGTCAGAACCAGGGTGGCCCCGGAACCGTAGGCCAGCTCAAAGACGCGAAACTGCTCGTCCACGAGCGGTGCGGGCGGAGGAGGAGGTGGCGCCGGCCTGGCAGTTTTCTTTGCCGGCGCTCGCTTGGGTGCGGACGCCGCTTTCGGCGGGGGCGGATTCAGACCCAACGCGTCCCGGGCAATGTCTTCCAGGGAAGACTTCATCTTGGCCTCATCGTCGGGGTTGGACCACACATAGCTCCAAAGATGCTCCGGGCGGGTCCTGGCATCGGAGACGGCCACGGCCTGCTGCAGGTCCGGCGGAAAGCCCATCAGGCTGGGAGCCACGTCAATGTCATTGCCGCTGGATTTGCCACGCTTGAGCCGGGGCCGGTCAGGATCGGTGGCGTCGGGCAGCGCCTCCGCATGGCCTATATCTGCCGGCTGGTTTTTCTTGCTTTTCTTCAGCACGGGACGGTCAGCGTCGTCCGCCGGCGCGCTGCTGGTTCCCGATCCGCTCCCGGCGCTGTCACTGCTGGAATCTTTCTTGTGCAGCGTGGGGCGGTCGGAGTCTGAGGCGGTGCTGGAACTTGTGCTTGTGGAGGCCGGACTGCCCGCGCTGGGGTTGGAGCTTCCGCTGTCCGTACCTGGGTTAGAACTCGTGCTGCCGGTGTTTGGGTTGGAACTGGCGCTGCCCGTGCCTGGGCTGGCGCTCGTGCCGCTGGTGCTGTCGCTGGAGCTCTTCTTGTGCAGCGTGGGCCGGTCGGGGTCGCTGGTCTGCGCCTGCCCGCCTGAGTCGGCTCCGGTTCCAGAACTGCTGCCGGAACCACCGCCGTTGCCCGTCCCTCCAGCGGGTGCATCGTCGGCGTGATGCTTGCGATGCAGAACCGGCTCATCGCTCTGCTCATCGTCGTCGATCCGGTTTCGCGCCAGATCCCGCGCGGACGGCTTGGGCCGGGCGGCGGGCATTGGCTTCCACGCTCCAAAGCCCACCCACGAGCCCTGTTGCTGCCCCGCGTTCTTGATGTCGAACAGGCCCACCGGCTTGCCGTTCTGCTCCAGTTCGTATTCCACTTCCGGCACAAGCGCCAGAGGTTCGGGCCGGGCCAGGTAGATGCCTCCGTCCTGCAGTTGGCCGCCATCCAGTACGGCCACGGGAACGAGCCGGCTGGCCTTGGGATTTCCCTCTTCGCCGGTCCACTCCAGAACGGCGATCGAGCGCAGCTCGGGGCTATCTTTGGCGCTTTTCGTCACCTGCCCTGGATATTGCGCACCCGCCGGCAGATTGACCAGCAATCCGATGACGGCCAGAACGGCTTGTACCGCCAATAAAATGAACCCACCCGCCTTGCGCAATGACATGTGCCGCCCACCTCGGGAATAATCGAACCTGATGGCCATCCAAGGCCTTCTAATTACCATACGAGGAAATTCCCCATGGAACTTAACCAGAAAGTCGCTGACTTTACCTTGCAAACCGACGAGGACAAAACTCGAAGCCTGTCCGACTACGCCGGCAAGCCCGTCGTACTCTTCTTTTACCCCAGAGCGGATACTCCTGGCTGCACCATCGAGGCCTGCGGCTTCCGCGACACCTTCAAGAAGCTCCAGGCGGCCGGCGCAGTGGTGCTCGGCATCTCCCGCGACACACCCCAGGCCCAGGCCAGGTTCCGCGCCAAATACGACCTGCCCTACACGCTCCTTGCTGATGTAGACGAAAAAGTATGCAATCAGTTTGGCGTGCTGAAGGAAAAGAACATGTACGGGAAGAAAGTCTGGGGCATTGAACGGACGACCTTCGTGATCGGCCCGGACCAGACCCTGCTGCACATCTTCCCCAAGGTTACGCCTGAAGGCCATGCGGAACAGGTGCTGGCCCTGATCAAGGAATGGAAAAAGACGCACAAGTAGGCGCACAAAGGCTGGGTGCCCATCCTTTCGCCGGCTTTTCGGCGAAAGGGTGGGAAACCACAGACCTCAAAAAGGGGACACCCGGCGCAGGAATAGCCGGAATTAGGAGCAGCCACTATAATCCGAAGCTAGTTTCTCCTTTCCTGCGAGGTCCTATCACAATGAATGCGGCACTGGACACGCTTAGCATTGCGGTCAGTTCGATCCTGTCTTCGGCGGTGGTGACGGCAATCGTGCAGATTTTCCTCAAGGAGCGGGCGGACGTGCGCCTGGAGCGGTTGCGCAATGAGTTCGAAAGCGACAAGGCTGCCCGCGAAGAAAGTGCGCGGCGAACGAGCGAGCAGTTGAAGACGCAATTCTCATGGCTATACGCCCAGCGGGCCCAGGTAATGAATGAGATCTATGGGTGCATCATTGAGGCCGAAGAAGCGATTCAGGAATGCATTCCGCCCCTGGCAGGATGGGGTCTGGCGGCTGAACGCGCTCAGGGGTTGGGCAAATTGAAGTCCCATGGGGAGCAGGTGCGTGCGGCGATGGAGGTCTGCGAGCGGTTTGAACGAACCTTGAAGAAGAATCAGCTCTTGTTCAGCAACGAGCTTGCCGGCAAGCTGAGAGGCCTCGTTTTAGCCTATGACTCTATTAATTTTGAACTGGATGATCCCCAAGGAGCTGTGATGGCGCTGGCCGATTCGCCGGCAATCATGAATGGACAAGACAAGGCCCACGAGATTCTCCGGCAGATTGAGAGTGAGTTCCGCGCGTTGTTTGGTTCTCTCACGGAATCTCAGGTTAGCAAAGGTAATAAATAGGTCACTAAGTAGCTGATTCGCTCGCGCTTTGAGGTGGGGGAGATACTGGGTTGACGATCATCAAATTCTGCTCGCAAGGAGCAAAGGCTGACAATCGTCTCCCCGGCCGCCCGCTCCGCCGCGCCTTCTTTGAGATGCCTCCGGAGCACGTGGCCCCGCGCCTGCTCGGCAAAATCCTCGCCCATCGCACCCCCTCCGGCGTCCTCGCCGGCCGCATCGTGGAAGCCGAGGCCTATCTGGGCCCGCACAACGACCCGCCCGATCCGGCTGCCCACGCCCATCGCGGCCCCACGCCGCGCAACCGCGTCCTCTTTGGCCCCGCGGGGCATGCGTATGTCTATGCGATCTACGGCCGCTATTTCTGCATGAATATTTCCTGCGAGGCCGAGGGACGGGCCGGCTGCGTGCTCCTGCGTGCTCTGGAGCCGGTGGCTGGAGCAGGCCAGATGGCCCTGAATCGAGGTCTTGCGCCCGGAGCGCCGGCCCGGCAGCTCGCCTCCGGCCCCAGCCGGCTCTGCCAGGCCCTTGGACTCACCCGGCTGAGACACAATGGCCTTGATCTGGCCGATCCCGCCTCGCCGCTCCAGGTGCGCGACGATGGCTACGCGGTCTCTGAAGTGCTGGTGACTGTCCGCATCGGCATCCACGAGGCGGCGGACCGGCCTCTGCGCTTCGCCCTGCCGGGAAACAAATGCGTCTCCGGGCCGAAGAGCTTAACCGGAGAATGCATTCTTCTTGAGTAGAATTCCGTCCATCAGGAAAAGCATCCCAATCCGCGAGGAAACTCCCAATTGAAGCCATCTTCACTCGCCCTGCCCGCCTCTGCGACTGCCCTGCTGACAGCGGCCGTCTTCGCCGTCGCCACGGTCGCCCAAGCCCCGCAAGGTCCACCACCTGCGGCAGGCGGCCCACCATCGCCGCCGCCCCGCACCTATCCCGCACCCACCAACCTGAAAGTGCTGCCCAAAAACCTGACCGGGCAGCAGGTGCGCGACATCATGGAGCAGTGGGAGGGATCGTTGGGCGTGCATTGCAGCACCTGCCACACCCCGGACCCCAACAACATCGGTCCCAACGGCCGCCCGCAGCTCAACTTTGCCGACGACTCCAAGCCCGAGAAGGCCACCGCCCGGCTGATGTACACCATGACCGAGGACATCAACAGGAATTATGTGTCCAAGATCGAAAGCTCCGAGGCGCCCGTAACCTGCGGCACCTGCCATCGCGGCCATCTGGGCCCCGAGCCGTTCGTCATCCCGCCGGACGACCACGGCGGCCCGCGTCCGCCCCAGGCCCCGCCCCCAGCCGGCACAACGCCGCCTTTGCCGCACTAGCAGGATGGTTCCCGGTCAGGGCTTCCAAACAAATGTGGCCACCGCCCCTGCGGGCAAGGTGGTTACCGCCGTTTTTCCATGGAAGCCGATGCGGAGCTCCTGGCTCGCGGTTCCGGCGTTCAACGTGTACAGCACAACCGTCCCCTTGGGATTGCGGAAGGCCACGTCCTTCAACTGCGTTCCGGCAGGTTCGTCCGACGCGATGCGGACCGCGCCGGGTTGCAGGAACTTGCTCGCCTGGCCCAGCACGTAGTAGTCGAGTTCCGGCTTTACTCGCGGATTCCCAGGATTGGTGAGGTCGATGGTGACCAGCCCCCGGCAGGTGTCGCAGCCGCCCACAAAGGGGCCGTGGTTCTGGTCGGTAGCCAGCGCCCACAACACATAGCTCCTTGCCCAGTTGCGCGTTACAGCGATCAGTTCGGCCGCCTCTTCGGCAAGGACGTTGCCCTTCTGCCAGGCGCCGCCGCTCGATTCGGTCACCCACTGGTCCTTTTGCGGAAATTCCTCGTGGTTTTTGGTCATCACGGACGGGTCGCCGCCATAGTGGTGCCACGCGGTTCCCGCTGCCAGTGCGCCGGCCTTGGGGTCCTTCAGCACCGTCTCGGGATAGTCGGGCCGGTCCCAGTTGTGGTCATAGGCCATAACTTTGGGGTTCAGGTGCGCGGCAGCCAGAGCCGGGCCGAGGGCGTCGCCGAAGAACGCCGCCTGTTCGGCAGCCAGCATCTGCATCCCGCTGTAGGTGGGTGGGGCGTAGAGCGGCTCGTTCTCCACGCTCAGCGCCCAGACCGGAACGCCGGCTGCCTGGTAGCCTTCAACGGTCTTCACCAGGTAGTTGGCAAACGCCGTCGAGAACTCCGGCCGAAGGCTCGATGGCTGCTTGCCGTCCGCGCTCGATCCCAGCATTGACCCCGACGTCTTCATCCAGCCCGGCGGGCTCCAAGGCGTCAGCATCACGTGGAGCGAAGGGTTAATGGTCAATGCCTTCCTGAGCAAAGGCAGAATGTACTCCTGATCGTGCTGCAGCGAGTAGTGGTCGAGATTTGGGTCGGCCTGTCCGGCGGGCGTTGTGCAGGCCTTTGCCGTCTGCTGGCACAGGTCGTCATAGGAGTAAAAGGTCACCGCCAGATCGGAGGAGCCGATGGGCTGGCGCAGAAAGCTCAGCGCAATGCCGTCCTTGCGGCCAAATAACATTTTGAACGCGGCGTCGGTCTGCGCCGGGGTGAGCTTCTTGGCAAACAGCCAGGCTGCGGCGTCGGTCAGCGACGCGCCAAAGCCGTCAATCTCCTGGAAGCGTTGCGCGTCGTCCACGGTGATCAGCGGGGCGCTTGCGGCCGGTGTGGCTTTGGTGGAGAAATGCAGCGTCTCGCGCTGCGACAAAGCTTCAAGCAGGTCCGGGGTGGTCTGGTAAACAGAAACGGACTGAGCGCCGGCCCCGGTGGCGGCAAGACAGGACAGGGCAAGACAAGCAGCAAGAATCGTGGAGCGCGGCATAGAGCCTCCTTCAGGCGGCAGGAAAATCGTAGTGCATTTGCGGGTACCGGCGGAAGGCCGCCAGGTGCTAAATTACGCGCGGCTTGCATCTCTCAGGAAGTCTCCGCTCTTGCCGCCGGATTTTTCTTCGAGTTGCACGTTGCGGATCACGATGGCCTTGTCGAGGGCCTTGGTCATGTCGTAGACGGTGAGAGCGGCCACGGCGGCGGCGGTGAGGGCTTCCATCTCGACTCCGGTGGGGCCCACGGTGGCAGCCGTTGCGGTGATGCGCACGCCTCCACTTACAACCTCTGCCTGCACATCCACATGGGAGAGCGGCAGCGGATGGCACATGGGAATCAGGTCCGCAGTGCGCTTGGCCGCCTGGATGCCGGCGAAACGCGCCACCTCCAGCGGATTGCCTTTGGGGTTGGCGGGCAAGGCCGCAAGGACGGCCGCGGAGAGCTCCACAAAGGCCGAGGCTGTGGCGCTGCGCCGGGTAAGCTGCTTGGCGCTTACGTCCACCATGCCGGCCCGGCCGGACGAATCAAAATGCGAGAGTTGCGGTTGCGAAGGTTCGGGCATAGGGCTCCTCAGGCAAGCAGAATGCGGACGGTTGCGCCCGCGTCAAGGCTGTGGGCTCCCGGGCGATGGGCCTCTTCGGGCACAACCAGGAAGCAATTGGAGCGGGCCAGGGCAGCCAGGTCGCCAGATCCCTGCCAGGAGACAAGCGCGACTTCCGGGACCTGACCGTTCGGCACGCCAAAAGTGCAAAAGGCGGGCAGAAAGCGAGTGAGGTCCGGCTTTCCGTGCTTGCCGGTCTCTGAGGCCAGCCTAGCCAGGGCAAAGCGCGGACCGCCGTCCCGCCGGCCCGCAAGCGCGGCCAGCACCGGCGCTGCGAAAAGCAGAAACGTAACGGCAGAAGAAACGGGATTGCCGGGCAGGCCGAAGAATGGTAAAGCGCGCCCCGCGCCCAAAGCTTGTGAGTCGGCGTTGCGGTTGCGTGGCAACTCCCCGAAAACCAGCGGCTTGCCGGGCTGGATGCGAACACCGATGAAGTGGAATCGTGCGCCTGCGCGGGCCAGGGCAGGCTCGACCAGGTCGAATTTTCCCGCCGAGACGCCGCCGGAGATCAGCAGCAGATCAGCCTCCGCGACGTCAGCGAACGCCCTGTCGAGGGATCGAGCGTCGTCCGTGGCAGTGGGCAAGACCCAAGGCTCGGCGCCCGCCGCGGCAACCATTGCGGCCAGCATGGAGGCGTTGGAGTTGCGGATCTGGCCGGGAGCGGGCGAGGACTCAACCGGCACGAGTTCATCGCCCGTGGTGAGGATCGCCACACGGGGGCGAAAAAAAACATCGAGGGCTGCGTAGCCGCAGGCCGCGGCAAGGGCAATCTGCGCGGACGCGATCACGGTCCCGGCCGGGAGCAATTCCTCTCCCTCGCGAGCCTGGGCGCCCTGGGCCACGACGTTCTCGCCCTGGGTCAATTTGCGAGACGGGAGCAGCCTCACCTGTCCCCCGGCGACCTCGACGTGTTCGATCATCGCCACGGCATCTGCTCCTGCGGGAACCGGGGCGCCGGTCATGATCTCCCAGGCAGCGCCTGGCGGCAACCGCCCGGCCGGGGCCTCCCCGGCACGAGTGGCGCCACCAATGGTCAGGAACCCGTGCGTGGATGCCTCCCAGGCCCGGCAGGCAAAACCGTCGCGGGTGGAGCGGGCGAATGGAGGCTGATCGCGATCGGCGCAGAGGGGCTGGGCGAGTACCCGGCCTGCGGCCGCAACAAGCTCAACGCGCTCGACCGAGGCCGGGGGCCGCAACTGGCCCAGTTGGGCAGCGCAGGCGGCAACCAGCGCCGCGGCTTGCTCGTAACTCGGCAGGGCAGGGCTCATGGAATGGATTGTAGAGGGTAACAGGGGCAGGGTGCAGGAGCGGTTCGAAAGCACAGAAATACGAGGGGCGTCCGCCGCGGCGGACGCCTTTCGCAGACCGTCATCGAGTGTGCTTACTTCTTGGTCGCCTTGTAGGTGGTGCTGACCTTCTGCCCGGCCTGGTCCAGAATGCCCTTCACTTCAGCCGCATAGGGACCGGTCGGCGCCAGATCAAGGTACTTCTGGTAAGCTTCGGCGCACCCGGGTGGCAGAATGATTCTCTGCGTCTTGGCGTCGACGGTTGCCTTCTGGATAAGCCCCTGCCCCTTCAGGTAGTAAACCAGGGGTTGGGTCGGATCGGCCGCGATGGCCTCGCTCGCCGCAGCCACCTGCGCATCTCCCTGGTTCATCTGGAAGAAGATGACCGCTTCGTTCTTCAGGTAAAAGGCAGCCTGGGTTGGATTGATTTTGGCGGCAGCGTCATAGGCCGCATTGGCCTCGGGAATCTTGCCGGTGCGCGCATAGATTTCGCCCAGGCCGCTGTTGGCCAGACCCTGGATGGAAGGATTCGGCTTCTTGGACGCGGCCTCCAGATCAAGGGTCTTCTTGAAAGTCGCTTCCGCAGCGTCATACTGCTTCAAGCCGGCCTGCGCCTGCCCCAGTTGAGCCCACAGAACGGAAGCATCCGGTTTGGCCGCCGTGTCCTTCAGCATCAGGGTTTGGATCTCGGTGTACTTCGCGGTCTTGATCTCCGTCTCCTTGGCTTCGATATCGGCTTTGGAAGCCTTGTCGCCCAGAGTCTGGAGTGCCGTCGCATGCGCGGTGTCGGCGTCCTTGATGTCCTGGGTGACGATCTTCAGGTCGTTGTTGAGGTTCTTGATGACCTCATTGGCCTTCAGGGCTTCGGCGTTGTGCTTTCTCAGATCCTCCAGTTGCTTTTTCTGGTCTGCGGGCAAAGCGTCGACATACGCCGCGCGGGACATGTCGATGTCCTGGAGCACATCCTGACCGGCAATTATCTTCACATTGTCGAATTTGTCCGCCTGTTTGTCCGGCGTCATACCCGCCGTACGGTAGATTACAGAGTACGTGCCGGGGGCAGCTTGACCTGTATAGTCGCCGTTTGCGTCGACCGGGAAGCTACCCTTTTCGGCTTGCGCGCCCGTTCCGGGACCAGAGCCCGCCACAAGACTAACGGTGCCGCCGGTCTGCGACGCCCCGGTTGGATTGGTCACGTGGCCGTGAATCTTGCCCGTGGGCCCTGTGGGCGCGGGAGCCTGTGCAAACACGGGCAATACGGCCAATGCCAGCAGGCCCAGCCAAAGTGAAATGGTGCGTTTCATATTCTTCTCCTTGGGAGCGGCGGGAACGAGGCTGCCCGCGAGCTCAAAAATCGTATTTGGCAGCCCACGCACCGGTCTACGCCAACGGCGTTTCCCGAATGTGTGTGCCCTTGCAGCTGCGTGCCAGAGGTCCTGCTAAAACTGCCGAAACACTTGTGGCGCCGTCAGCCGGTTGCATCCGCAACCGGACAACCGCCGTGCGAAACCCCGCCCGTAGATTGTTCCCGTCAGCAGGACCCAAGGTAACTCCAATCGACTGTCCAACACAAGTGTCTGCAGCAGGAAGTGAAATTCCTGCCGCAGCCTTGAGCTGCGTTCACGCCGAATCGACTGGACCGTTTGAGCCCAACCGCAGGTTGCAATGCCCGCCGTCAGGGATCCCGCGTTGGATCAGGCCACTGTGTTTACCTTTCCATGGTAGTGCGCCTGGAAGGCAACTGTGTGTGGCCTCGATCACACCCTAGAATAAAAGCATGGCAACCACGATCCGCTCGGCGACCCCCGCGGATATTCCGCAGATTCTGGTCTTCATTCGCGCGCTGGCCACCTACGAGCGCGAACCGCACGCCGTGACGGCGACAGAGGCCGACCTGCTGCGCGACGGCTTTGGCCCTAACCCCTTCTATTCCTGTCTAATAGCCGAGCGCGACGGCCAACCAGCCGGCTTTGCCTTCTATTTTTTCAACTACTCCACCTGGATGGGGCGTCCGGGGCTCTACCTGGAAGACATCTTCGTTCAGCCGGAATTCCGCGGCCTGGGGATCGGCAAAGCGCTGCTCGTAAAAGTGGCGGCCATCGCCGTGGAGAAGGGCTGCCCCCGCCTGCAGTGGGAGGTGCTGGACTGGAACACCCCGGCCATCGAGTTCTATCGCGCCATGGGAGCCGAGTTCCTGGACGAGTGGCGCAATGTGCGCATGACCGGAGACGCGCTCAAGCGTTTGGCTGGGGTTGCGCAGCCGGTTGAAATTCCGCCCCGTGCCCCATCCTTTCCACGGCTTTTCGAGGAAGAATCTGCTGGACGAGTGGGAAACCAGGAACCTCAACCTCCGTCCGCAAGTTTGGAGGCCGCGCATTGAGGATTCGCGTGATAGGCGGCGGACTGGCCGGTCCGGAGGCTGCGCTGACCGCGGCGCGGCTAGGCTGCCAGGTGGACCTCTATGAGATGCGGACCCTCGTGGACGGAAAGCCTCGGCTTACCCCGGCCCACCAGACAACCGCGTTTGGCGAACTGGTCTGTTCCAACTCGCTCAAAAGTGAGTCGCCCAACACCGCGCCCTGGCTCTTGAAACAGGAGATGCGCCGGGCCGGTTCGGCCCTGCTGCGCATCGCGGACCAGACCGCTGTCCCCGCCGGCCACGCGCTGGCCGTGGACCGCGTCGAGTTCTCCCGGCGCATTGGCGAAGCGATTGCCGCCCAGCCGGGAATTCGGGTCTTCCGCGAAGAGGTCACGCACCTGGACCCGCCCAATCCTCAAGATCCCGAAGCAGCGCAGTTGACCATCCTGGCTACCGGACCCTTGACTTCCGAAGCCCTGAGCCGTGAGATTGAGCGCATCACCGGCTCCGGCCACCTGGCCTCTTACGACTCCATCTCCCCCATCGTCGACGCCGAAACCATCAACATGGACCGCGTCTACTTTGCCGCGCGCTGGGACAAGGGCACCGCCGACTACATCAACTGCCCCATGGACCGCGAGGAGTACGACCGCTTTCTGGACGCCCTGCTCGCCGCCGAGGCCGCCGAAACCAGGGAGTGGGAGAAGCTGGAGTATTTCGAAGGCTGCCTGCCCATCGAGATCCTCGCCCGGCGCGGCCGCGATACTTTACGTTTCGGTCCCATGAAGCCGGTGGGCTTGCGCGATCCGCGCACCGGCAAAACACCCTGGGCCGTGGTGCAACTGCGCCAGGAGAACCTCCGCGCCGACAGCTACAACCTGGTCGGTTTCCAGAATCATTTGAAGTTTGGAGAACAGGCCCGTGTTCTTCGCCTGATTCCCGGCCTCGAAACCGCCCGCTTCCTGCGCTACGGCCAGATCCATCGCAACACCTATATCTGCGCCCCTCTCTTACTCGACGAAACCCTGCGCCTGAAGCCGCATTCAATCGAAAGCACGAAGTGTCAGGGCACGACTTCAGTCGTGCCGCAAACGCTCCGCAATGACGGGCGGGCTTTAGCCCCTGAGGAACGAAGCGCCGCCATGGACCACGCCATCCTCTTCGCCGGCCAGCTCTCCGGCGTCGAAGGCTACACCGAGTCCATCGCCACCGGCCTGCTCGCCGGCCTCTACGCCGCATCGCTCGCCCGCGGCGAAGAGCCCACGCCTGCCCCGCGCTCCTGTGCCCTCGGCTCCCTGGTCCACTACATCACCCGCGCCGACCCCAAGGACTTTCAGCCCGCCAACATCACCTTCGACCTGCTGGAACCGCTCGAGGAAGAGCTGCGCAGGAAGGTTCGCGACAAGAAAGAACGGCATCGTTTGCAATGCGAGCGATCCCTTGCCGCATTCGACGCCTGGTGGAGCGCGATGCCGCACCCGGCTGCGGAACTTCGCAGATGAATTCCGCGTACTTCTGTGCTACGCTGTGCCGTTCCCTGAAAGGTCTCATATGCGCGCCATCTCTGCCGTGGATTCCGTTTCGCTTGCCGTCCAACGCACCAGGGACTTCCTCTTCAGGCCATTCACCTGGGGATCCTATCTGAAGCTCGGCCTGGTCGCGATCATCACCGAAGGTCTTGGGAGCAGCTCCCATTCCTCCTCGCACGGTGGTCAATCGTCGGGACATGGACCGGTGATCACCTCCCTGTCCGACATCCCGGCGGGATGGATCGCGGCGATTGTGGCGGCCGTGCTGGTCGCGGTTGTCTTGTCGATCGTGGTGTTCTATCTGATCACCCGCCTGCGGTTTGCCTTCTTTCATTGCCTGATCCACAACACCAGGGAGATTCGGCCGGGTTGGCGGCTCTATCGATCGCAGGCGATGCGTTTTTTCTGGCTGAACGTGGCGGTGGGATTCTGCTTTCTGCTGTTGGTGGTGCTGGCCGCGCTTCCCTTCGTGGCCGGGTTTTGGCGGCTGTTTCGTGACACTCCGCAGGGTGGCCAACCCGATATCGGGTTGTTGCTATCCCTCGTATTGCCCTTGATTCCGATCATCCTTCTGCTGGTGCTGGCTGCAGTTGTGATCGACCTTATTTTGCGCGATTGCATGCTCCCGCATTTCGCGCTGGATAACGCAACCGCCGGCCAGGCGTGGACCCGGGTGTGGGCTCGCATCAAGGCCGAGAAGAAGCAGTTTCTTGTTTACGCGCTGCTGCGCGTGGTGCTGCCGCTGATTGCGATGGTCGCTTTGTTCATCGTGCTCATCCTTCCGGGCCTCGCCCTGGCCGGTTCATTTGCGGCGCTTGAATACGGTCTTCACTCGGCCTTCGCGGATGCGACGGGCGCAGCCGCGGTTGCCGGCATTGTTCTCCAGGTCTTCTTCGGTCTTGTTGCCTTCGGCTTCGCGTTGCTGGCCAGCATCTGCCTTGGAGGGCCTGTGAGCACCGCGATCAGGGAGTATGCGCTGATCTTCTACGGCGGCCGTTACCAGGCGCTGGGAAACATGCTCTACCCGCCGCCTCCACCTCCGTTCGTTGAAGGTGCGCCGCGGATAGCCTGACCATGGCCAAAATTCGCCGCGGCTTCGTCGTCTCCATCCTGTTCACCGTCTTTCGCGGCCAGGGTCATCGCGCCTTGACTCCGGAGCACTCGGCGGCCACTGTGCTCGATATAGGACGTCGCCTTCTCGCGGTCAGATGAAAAACCATAGCCTGTAGTGGTCACTGTACTAAGTACTAACCAAGGGCATCCCCCTTGAAATCCCACGGCTCGCGGATCAGTCTTAACATGTTAAGAGCACCTTGGAATTGTTGAAGTAGTTCTGTTTACGATTTAAGGCGCAAGAATCTAAGGCAGCCACCCCACTGTTTTCATTGCTGCGCGCCTGCGTGGGCGGCTGCCTTCCTACATATTTGCGTGGCCGGAGCGCATCGACTCGTTGAACTGCGGCTTGGTAAAGTTCAGCGCCGCTTCGAGCGTGGCCTCGTACTCCGGTGCGCGGGCCAGCAGTTGCGGCGTGGCTGCGGCAAACTCGCCCTCCAGCGTCAGCAGTCCCTCGCCGGCTTCGTGCCCGGCCATGCGCAGCAGATCGGCCTCGGTGGTATTCAGGTACTGGGCGTCGCGCGGGTCGGCAATCCATACCGGCTGCCCCGAGCCCAGCACCCCGGAGAGCCAGTAGACCTTGCGCAGCAGGTACTCGAGGCGTTCCGCGTCGTTGGTCTCGGTGAACAGGAACTTCTTTTGCCAGCGGCTGTAGTAGCGGGTGGTCACCGGCACCGGCTGGCGGTTGCCGGACTTCAGAAATTCCAACTGCCCAAGATCCACCGTCTTGCGGACCGCGTTGTAAACAAAGGTCTCCGCATAGGGCTGCTCCATGGCGGGGACAATCTCGGCAAAAGTCAGGGTGACCGAGGCGGCTACCTTGGCGTGCAGGTTGTTTGCACCGCCGTCAGCAAGGTGGATTTCGCCGTGGACGATATGGGTGTCCGCGCCGGAGGTTGAGAGGTGGAAAGGCCACTGAAACTGGCCGAAGGCCAGCGGCAGGCCGCCCAGGGTCACGTAGCATTCGGGGCGGGGATTGCGCAGCCGCTTGGCTTCGCCCGCCAGGTGGGCCGTCATGGTGGGAAGCAGGTCCGGCTTGTCGAAGTCGAACGCCTCGCTCAGCTCCAGCCGGAGCGAGCGTCCGGCAAGTTCGTCGCCGGGAAGCCCGAGCTGGAAGACCGCCGTGGGCCGGCCGTGGAAGTCGCTGCCCTGGGTGGCGGAGAGCAGAACCAAGCCTGCCTGCGCGGCGGCGCCTTCAAGAGAAGTGACAAGAGTAGATTTCAGATCGACGGTCATTCGAGGGGAATCCTGCGTTGGATATCTGTGCATAGTCATTCTAAGGGAGCAGCCGGGCGGGAGTCGCATTTACAATGGGAAATGTGCAGTCCGAACCGTCATCGCCGATCATTCTTGCCGAAAAGCTGACCAAGGTTTATAGCTCGGGTCCAATCCAGGTCACCGCAGTCCGCGGCGCTTCGCTTGCTGTCGATGCAGGAGAGTTTGTGGCCATTGTGGGCCCCTCGGGTTCGGGCAAATCAACGCTCTTTTACCTGCTTGGCGGGCTCACCAAGGCCACCCAAGGACGCGTGGTGATCGACGGCATCGACTTCGCCACGCTCAGCGACGGTGAGCGCACGCGGCTGCGCAGGCATCGCATCGGCTTCGTCTTTCAAAAGTTCAACCTGCTGCCTACGCTCTCGGCCATGGGCAATATCGAGATTGCCTACGCCGTCAGCGGCCGCAAGGAACCGCTGGACCTCAAATACCTTGACCATCTCTGCGACCTCTTGTCGATCCAGGGGCGTCTCAAGCACCGGCCCTCGGAGCTGAGCGGAGGCGAACAGCAGCGGGTTGCCATTGCGCGCGCTCTGATTGCGCGGCCGGCCATTGTGCTGGCCGACGAACCCACCGGCAACCTGGATACCAAAAACTCCGATGCGGTGCTGCAGATGCTGCTGCGGTCGAACCGGGAACTGGGCCAGACCACGCTGATGATCACGCACAATCCCGAGGCGGCGTCCATCGCCAGCCGGATTCTGTACATGCGCGACGGGGAGATTGTGCGGGAGGAGAAAGGTTCGCGGCCCGACTTGGCTTTGCCGGCCTCAGGCGGGGCCTGGCCTGCCGCAAGCGAGGCCTCTATCGCGGTTTGACCTCATTTCGGCCGCCCGGTATACTCAGTACTGCAACAAGCGGGAGTAGCTCAGTGGTAGAGCATCGCCTTGCCAAGGCGAGGGTCGCGAGTTCAAATCTCGTCTCCCGCTCCATTCCGTCCTCCGGCGCCAGCCGGGTTGGCTAGGGCGGTTTGGAGCGAATCGAATCGAAGGCAGCCCTGCCAAGGCGCGGTACCCAAGTGGTAAGGGAGAGGTCTGCAAAACCTTTATGCGCCGGTTCGATCCCGGCCCGCGCCTCCAATCCTTTCAGCAACTTGCGAGCAAGCTGAGTCCGAGGGTATTCAGACCCTGTGCAGACCCATGCGGAGCCTTTGGCATTCCGCCCTTGTGTAGCGCCCTCATTGCGTAATCGCGGTCCCGAAGCGGGATGCGAATCGTCTCCCAGCCCGCCCGCGGCGAGCTTCGGCACTGTCCGAAATCGAACAGTGCCGCGCCGGAAGCGGCCACTTCGGGAGCGCCCGCTCTCGTTCGATTCAAGCTAACATCTTTCTTTTCAATGGCCCTCGTCCAAGGTTCTTTGGAACGGCAAATGCTTCCTCTCTCGTCGATGGATATCGCACGCCCAGACCTGAAGCAAAAGAAGATGCGCCAGTACGCAATTTGGGCTGGCGTCGCGGCGCTAGTGTTGACGGTTGGCGTCGTGGCCGTGTTGCGGCTCAAGCCGGCCGCTCCCACGGTGGACCGCTCCACCATCTGGCCGGATACGGTCAAGCGCGGGCCCATGATCCGCCAGGTGCGCGGGTCCACTGGATCGCTGGTGCCGCGTGAGGACAGCATCGAGCTCATTCCCGCGCAGACCGACGCGACCGTCGTCCGCATACGCGTCTTGCCCGGCACCGAGGTCACTCCGGATACCATCCTCATGGACCTGACCGATCCGCAGCTTGAGCAGGAGCTTCTCAACGCGCAACTGGGGCTTAAGCAGGCTCAGGCCGACTACAAGAGCCTTCAGGCTACGCTGGAAAGCACGCTGATGGACAAGAAGACCGCCGCCGCCCAGATCAACGCCGCCTATACCCAGGACCAGTTGCAGGCGCAGACCGACAAGGCTCTCTATGACCTGGGTGTTATCGCCGGCATTGCCTATAGCAATTCAAAGAATACGGCCGACCAGTTGACCATCCAGCACAAGCTCAGCCTTGAGCAGCTCGATGTGAACCAGAAAGCTGTCGAGGTCCAGCTCGCTTCGCAACAGACCAAGATCGACCAAGCCAAGGCCCTGCTCGACCTTTATAGGAAGCAGACGCAAGCGCTTGAGGTCAGGGCCGGAATATCCGGCGTGCTCTCGCCTCTTGCCACTCCG